>NZ_JBLYPN010000014.1:0-106406 GCF_051851875.1 Duffyella sp. Ts4
CGCTGAGCAGGAGCGAATCGCGTCCGGTCCGTCAGGAAAACGCTTTTGCTGAGGGTACCCACGAAGTGGGCGATTGTGTTTGCCGGATAGCGCGGGTGCAGGGCCGGGGCGACTGCCGGCCCTGCTCGGGCAGGCTTTAGCCTGTACGAAATGGCCTTTGACCTGGCCCTGCCCGGGCTGCCTTCAGGCAGAACGAAAAGGTCTTTGACCTTGACCTTAACCTCAAACGGCCCGTCTGCAAGACAAAAAGGCTGCCCACCGCGCACCGACTCCGCTTGCACAAACCTCTCCCGTCCCTCTATGCTTTAGTACCACTAATCAAAAGCAGTAAAATTCCCTTTCACTGACAGGAGTTGCAGCTATGACGTCAGGAATTTCCCGCGTCTGGACCCGTTTTTTTATGCCGTTGGCCGTACTTTTTTTCGCCCTACAACTGGTGGGTTGCGGCGATAAAGAAGGCGATCAACGGAAAGCCTTTATCGATTTTCTGCAAAATACCGTGATGCGCAGCGGTGAACATCTGCCCGGTCTGAGCGAAGACCAAAAACAGCGTTTTGGCCCTTATGCGGGTGATTACGCCATCATTTATGGTTTTGCTCAGGAAGTGAATAAGGCCGTTGATAACGGCATGAAGCCGGTTGTTGATGAGCTGGCGGCAATCCGTGTACCGCAGGATTATCTGACCCGTCGTGATGCGCTGCGTCAGGCAAGCGGTTCGCTGAACGTGCTGACCCAGCAGATTCAAAGCGCCAAAATGCAGGCAGACAGCAGCAAAGCCGCACTGAAGCAGCCAGACGATCTCAAAACGGTTTACAACAACGTCTATAACAAAGTGGTGACTCAGCCCGCTAATGCGCTGATTCCTCTGCTGCCTTCGCTGCAGGATTTGAGCCAGCAGGCAGTACAAACCGGTGATTTCCTGCAGCAGCAGGGTACGCGCGTTTCCTTTGATAACAATGGCGTGCAGTTCCCGACGCAGGATCAGGCCACGCAGTACAACACCTTAATGAGCAACCTGGCGGCCAAAGCTCAGGCGCTGCCGCAGGCGCAAGCCGCCGTGCAGGGTACCTGGCAGTAATGCCTTTCGGGGATGACGTTCGTCATCCCCTGTTTTCTCTGGTCCGAACTTTCATCCTGTGTTGCTTTACGTCTCTTCCACAAAAGAAGTGTGATCTGCCGCATTTTTGACCAAAAAAAGATTGTGATCAATATCACATTTATGCAACAAGTGCTGCTTTTGATGGTGTGATAAAGATCACATAAAAGGCCATTCCCTGATTGATTTGCAGACAAAACATCAGTCAGCCGCCTCTTTTTTGTGATCCAAGTCACTAAAAATACCCCCATCCCCCGCCTAACTGCGTGATCTGGATCACACATGGCCACCTCACTACGCAGCAACAATTTGGCGTGCTAGAGTCCGCCTGCATACAGCTGAACGGCTCTTTGCCGTCATGTCTCAACAAAAATAGCGCGCTCCCTGACTGGTCAGCGCGTACCAATTAAGGGGTGAGTTCTATGTCCTCATCAGTGAAGGTCAAAGTACAAAGCTTTGGTCGCTTTCTGAGTAATATGGTGATGCCAAATATCGGTGCGTTTATCGCATGGGGCATCATCACCGCGCTGTTTATTCCAACCGGCTGGATTCCAAACGAAACGCTGGCGAAGCTGGTGGGTCCGATGATCACCTACCTGCTGCCGCTGCTGATCGGCTTCACCGGTGGTCGGCTGGTCGGTGGCGATCGTGGCGGTGTGGTGGGTGCCATTACCACCATGGGCGTGATCGTCGGCGCCGACATGCCAATGTTCCTCGGTTCGATGATTGCAGGCCCGCTGGGCGGCTGGGCGATTAAGAGCTTTGACCGCGTTATCGACGGCAAAATCAAAAGCGGCTTTGAGATGTTGGTCAACAACTTCTCCGCTGGCATTATCGGCATGCTGATGGCTATCCTGGCGTTCCTCGCCATTGGTCCGCTGGTTGAAGGCCTGTCGCACGTTCTGGCGGCTGGCGTTAACCTGATGGTGCAGAATAACCTGCTGCCATTGACCTCAATCTTTGTCGAACCGGCAAAAATCCTGTTTCTGAACAACGCCATCAACCACGGTATTTTCTCACCGCTGGGCATTCAGCAGGCGAGCGAAGCGGGCAAATCGATCTTCTTCCTGATCGAAGCGAACCCGGGCCCAGGTATGGGCGTGCTGATGGCCTACATGTTCTTTGGTCGTGGCAGCGCGAAACAGTCTGCTGGCGGCGCGGCAATCATCCACTTTCTCGGAGGTATCCACGAAATTTACTTCCCTTATGTGCTGATGAGCCCACGCCTGCTGCTGGCGGTAATTCTTGGCGGCATGACCGGCGTGTTTACGCTGACGCTGCTGAACGGTGGTCTGGTTTCTCCTGCCTCACCGGGTTCTATCCTCGCGGTGCTGGCGATGACGCCAAAAGGCGCCTACTTCGCCAATATTGCAGCGATTGCCGCCGCCTTTGCGGTCTCCTTCGTGGTTTCTGCCATTCTGCTGAAAACCAGCAAGGTGAAAGACGAAGACGATATCGAAGCAGCAACGCAGCGTATGCATGACATGAAAGCGCAGTCCAAAGGCCAGGCCGGCACCGCCGCTGTGCCTGCATCGGCTGATGCGATGAATGGCGACCTGAGCCACGTGCGTAAAATCATCGTGGCCTGCGACGCGGGCATGGGTTCCAGCGCCATGGGTGCCGGCGTGCTGCGTAAGAAAGTGCAGGACGCAGGACTGACGCTGATTTCGGTCACGAACACCGCCATCAACGCCCTGCCCGGCGACGTGGATATCGTGATTACCCATCGCGATCTCACCGAGCGTGCAATGCGTCAGGCACCCCAGGCCCAGCACATTTCGCTGAATAACTTCCTCGACAGCAACCTTTACAACAACCTGACGCAGCGTCTGGTTGATGCAAGCCGCAGCGCCGGGCATCGCGAAAAGGTTAACAGCGCGCTGAGCGACAGTTACGATACCAGCAACGCACACCTGTTTAAGCTGGGCGAAAACAACGTCTTCCTCGGCCTTTCCGCTACGCATAAAGAGCAGGCCATTCGCTTTGCTGGCGAACAGCTGGTGAAAGGCGGCTACGTGCAGCCGGAATACGTTGAGGCGATGCTGGAGCGTGAAAAACTGACGCCAACCTATCTTGGCGAATCCATTGCCGTGCCGCACGGCACCGTGGAAGCCAAAGATCGCGTGCTAAAAACCGGCGTGGTGTTCTGTCAGTATCCGCAGGGCGTGCGTTTCGGCGAAGATGAAGATGACATTGCCCGTCTGGTTATTGGCATTGCCGCTCGTAATAACGAGCACATTCAGGTCATTACCAGCCTGACCAATGCGCTTGACGATGACAGCGTGATTGAGCGCCTTGCCTCAACAACCAGCGTGCAGGAAGTGTTGGATCTGCTCTCGGGCAGCACCACGAAAGCCTGATCGCACTGAATTTTCCCTGGGGCTGGTATGCCCGGCCCCGTTTCGGGTCGGGTGTGCCCGCCCCATTGTCATTAGAAGGGTCGAGAAAATTATGAAAGCTTTGCATTTTGGTGCCGGTAACATTGGCCGCGGTTTTATTGGCAAGTTGCTGGCGGATGCCGGCGTTGAGCTGGTGTTTGCCGACGTGAATCAGGCAGTGCTTGATGCGCTTAACGCCCGCCATGAATATCCGGTACATGTTGTCGGCGAGCAGGCGAAGGTGGAGACGGTACGTAACGTCAGCGCGGTGAACAGCACCAGCGATGAGATCATCGATCTAATCGCCGAGGTGGATCTGCTGACCACCGCGGTAGGCCCGCAAATCCTTGAGCGCATTGCAGCCAGCGTGGCCAAAGGCCTGATTAAACGCCACGAAGAAGGCAACGCACGCCCGCTGAATATCATCGCCTGCGAAAATATGGTGCGCGGCACCAGTCAGCTGAAACAGCATGTGCTGAAGGCGCTGCCAGAGCAGTATCACAGCTGGCTGGAGGCGAACATTGGCTTTGTGGATTCCGCCGTGGATCGCATTGTGCCACCGTCCGCAGCTGACAGCAGCGATCCGCTGGAAGTCACGGTGGAAACCTTCAGCGAGTGGATCGTCGATAAAACCCAGTTCGTTGGCGAGCCACCGGCGATTGCCGGCATGGAGCTGACCGATAACCTGATGGCCTTTGTTGAGCGCAAGCTGTTCACTCTTAACACCGGCCACGCGATCACCGCCTATTTGGGTCAGCAGGCGGGTCATCAAACCATTCGTGATGCCATTCTGGATGGTCAGATTCGCGCGGTGGTTCAGGGCGCAATGGAAGAGAGCGGCGCGGTGCTGATCAAGCGCTACGGCTTTGATGCAGAGAAGCATGCTGCCTACATTCAGAAAATCCTTAGCCGCTTTGAAAATCCTTACCTGAAAGATGACGTTGAGCGCGTGGGCCGTCAGCCGCTGCGTAAGCTCAGCGCGGGCGATCGCCTGATCAAGCCGACGCTCGGCACGCTGGAATATCAGCTGCCGCACGACAATCTGGTCAAAGGCATTGCCGCCGCCCTGCACTATCGTAGCGATCAGGATCCGCAGGCGCAGGAACTGGCCACGCTGCTGGAAAAACAGGGCGTGCAGGCCACGCTGGCACAGATTTCCGGCCTCGATGCGCAAAGTGAAGTGGTCAGCGCAGCGGTAAAGGCGTATAACGCTACCGCCTGATGCAGAGACTTTTTACCGCACGGCAGCAAGGGCACGGTGACACCGTGCCCATTAGCGTCACGACAGATACGCAGGCCACAATGGAAGAGAAGCAAGCTTTTGAAAACCAGGTGCTTGAACGCCTGAACGCCGGTCGCTCGGTGCGAAGCTTCCTGATCGCGGCGGTGGATCTGCTCAGTGAAGCCGTCAACGGGCTGGTGCTTCAGGTTTTTCGCAAGGATGATTACGCGGTAAAATATGCCGTCGAACCGCTGCTGCTGGGCGATGGCCCGCTTGGCGAGCTGTCGGTGCGCCTGAAGCTGATTTACGGCCTGGGCATTATCAGTCGTGGCGAATATGAAGATTGCGAACTGCTAATGGCGCTGCGTGAGGAGCTGAATCACGATCACAGCGACTATCGCTTTGTGGATGATGAGATCCTCGGACCCTTTGGCGAACTGCACTGCGTGGCTGCCTGGCCGCAGGCCCCTGCCCTCTCGGGCGATGACGAGATGCTGCGCGCAATGCAGCAGCAGCGTTATCAGCAGGTAGTACGCTCCACCATGGTGCTGTCGCTGACCGAGCTCATTTCACGCATCAGCCTGAAGCAGACGTTCAAAAAACCTGGCAGCTAAGGGCATATGGAAAGAAGCGGGTCGCTGATGCGCATCGCGGCCGCTTTTCGTGTATCCTTTGCCGCAGTCAACGAATGAGTGGTCAACATGAAAGAGCAGGAAAAAGCTGAAATCAAACGTCTGAGCGACCAGCTCGACGCCCTGAATCATAAAGAGCAGCCGCTGCTCGACGCGGGCGATGCCGAAAAGCTGGGCGAGCTGCTGAGAGAGAAAGATAAGCTGCTGGCTGAAATTGAACGCCTCAAAGGCGTTCGCGTGCAGAAGCTGAGCAAAGAAGCACAGAAGCTGCAGCAGATGCCGTTCAGCCGTGCCATCACCAAAAAAGAGCAGGCCGATATGGGCACGCTGAAGAAAACGGCCCGTGGCCTGATCGTGGTTCATCCGATGACCGCGCTGGGACGTGAGATGGGCCTGACCGAAATGACCGGCTACGCTAAAAAGGCGTTCTGAGTCCGCATTTCGGGTAAACCTGTGCGCCCGCCGCACAGGTTCATTACTGCCGCTGTTATCTTTGCCCCGCTGCTCCAGTCGTTAATATCATCAGCCTTACTTAATATACGATTTTATCGCGCCGCTTTTATCGGCTTAACAAAATTTGATTTAAATAACATTGCGCAATGAAAATAAGGTTAATGCTATTAACGACCGGATCGTTAACTCAAATATGACAATCGTGCTTCACGGTTATTATGTTGCAACAAAAAATCGCTGACGTTTATTTACCTGCGGCCACTCCTTCGGTTTAAAATCTATTTATTCACCGCGTGATTATTATTTATTTTATCGTTAACCGTTTAAATGCAGATGGTCAAAAGCGTTGCCACAGCGTATGCTGGCCTCTCCAGCCACACTGCGCTGAGCCCAGTCGTGGCAGACAATGCACTCCTGCAAAAATGCAAAATCTGCAACTACTTCAAATAACAGGAAAAGCTTCGCTTTGTCGGAGAATATAAGAGTCAACAATTATGCTTATCACCGTTAACAATAATCACAAAGCGCGTAATTTAACGCAGGACGTATTAAAAAAGGCCGATCTGACCCGCGATGCGTTTCTGCAATCTTTTGTGGAGTTAACCGGACGGGCACTTAATATTCCCGGCAGTTTTATTTCCGTGCTGGATGACGAACACCAATATATAAAAGCGAGCTGCTGCTTTGAGTTAAACACGACCCCGCGACAGGATTCATTTTGCCGTTATGCGGTGGACAGCGATTGTGTAGTGGTGGTGCCGGATACCACGCTGGATCCGCGTTTCAGCAGCCATCGTTTGACACTGGGCGCGCCTTTTATCCGTTTTTATGCTGGCGCACCGCTGAAAACCCTCAGCGGCGACGTACTCGGCACGCTCTGCGTAACCGACAGCCAACCGCATGACTTCTCCAGCGAACAGGCAGAGACGCTGCAAAAGCTGGCGCGTATGGCCACGCACTATCTGGAAACCTGGCACAGCGCCGGGTTTACCGATGCCATCACCAGCCTGCCAAACTGTCAGGCGCTGCTGCGCGATATCGAACAGCTCGCCAGCAACGCCAGTAACGCGCACCGCCTGATTCTGATCGACTGCCTGGATGTGCCCCGTGCCTGGGAGATGACCCGTTCGCTCGGCGTCGCGGTGGTCGATAACCTGCTGCAGGATCTCACCCTGATGCTGCATCAGCTGCTGCCCGGCGTTGAGAATATTTACGCCAACGCCACCGGCCGCTTTGCACTGCTGCTCGACGATACGCATCCATTAACCACCGCCGCGATTGCCGAACGGATCCGTGGCCAGCGCGCGCAGCTCACCAGCGATATTCTGGTCGATCTGCAAATGCACGTCGGCGAAACCTACTTTCTGCCAGGCACCATCAGCACGCAGGAAGTTTACCGCCGGGCGGTGAGCGCGCTGCATAACGCCGTGGCGCTTGGCGTGCCGTGGCAGGGTTACGATGGTCAGATTGACCAGCAGCACAGCGACGACTTTCGCCTGCTGAACGAACTGGCGCTGGCGCTGCGCGGCGGTTCCGGTCTCTATCTGGTTTATCAACCAAAGGTCGATCTGCGAAACAGCACCATTATTGGCCTTGAAGCGTTGATTCGCTGGCATCACCCGCAGAAAGGGGAAATTCCACCGGCGATGTTTCTGCCGCTGGCGGAACAGACCAGCCTGATTGGCGAGATCACCAACTGGGTGATTGAGCAGGCGTTGCGGCAGTTGAAAACGTGGCATGACCAGGGCATCTTCCTGCCGGTGTCGATTAATATCTGTGCCAGCGATCTGTCGCAGCCGGATTTTGCCGATCGTCTCGAAGAGCGCATCCTGCAGGCAGGCTTGCCGACCAACATGCTCGGAATTGAATGCCTGGAAACCGAGAAAATCAACGACAGTAAGGCGGCACTGCACGGTATGGACATGCTCAAGCTGCGCGGCTTCTGCCTCTCGCTCGATGATTTTGGTTCCGGTTACAGTAACATTAGTTATTTACGCCAGATGCCACTGGATATCATCAAGCTCGACCGCCAGTTAATCAGCGGCCTGCTCAACGACAGCGGCTCGCGCATCATCGCCCGCAGCATTATCAGCATGTTGAAGGCGCTGGATTATCAGGTGCTGGCGGAAGGTGTGGAAGACGAAGAGACCGCGCAGCTGCTGTTGCATTATGGCTGCGATCAGGCGCAGGGCTACTATTTCTCTCGCCCGTTTATCGCTGATGCGTTACAGCCGTGGCTGGAGGCGCAGCGGCCGCAACGCGCCGGTTAACCGCGATTACAGCAGGTGCTGCCGACCTGCACGCACCTGCTGTTGCAGCTCATCCAGCAGCTGATAACGACGGCGATACTCAGCGCGCTTTTTGCTGGCGATCGCGTCCAGCGTTTTGCGTTCCAGCCGCGCAGGCAGCCGGTAAAGACCATCGGCCTGGCGCTCACCGCCAATTGACAGCCAGAACTCGCTGTAGCTGGCATGAAAGTAATCACTTTTACTGTGGCGATAACGCAGGCTACGGAAAACATGGGTCTCTTCGCTCACCGCCATAATTTGCGCCATGCCGCAGCGCTCACTGATAATAAACAACGCCTCGGTTAATACGCGCTTGGGAAATAAGCCGTGGCACGCTTTAGTCGCCTCTTTAATTACCTCGCTGGAAATATGTTTACGCGGCCCCTGTAATCCGCCAATTAATAATGTTTTCACACCGGATTTATTAATTAGCGAAAAAGAGAGCGATGCAATAACCGCCTGATTAAATAACAGTTCCAGTGTAACTTCGCCTTCGCGATCGAAGCGTCCCGGCGCGCACTGCAGCGTAATCGACTCTTCCTGCCGTCCCAACAGCTGAGCCATCACCGTGGCCGTGGCGCTTTGCAGCTGCTGTTGTAACAGGCCATCCTTCATCTGGCTCAAAAAACGATAATGATCGGTAATGGCGGCGGCGCGCCCGGCCACGCTAAGCCCTGCGTAGAGGTAGGGACGGTGCGGTTTAGCCGGTAGTAATCCCTGAATTGACAGTGCCTGCGCCATATCGGGTAAGGTCGAAAACTGGCGCATGTACTTTACCGTGGTAACGGGAAAAACCAGCGAGCGCAGCAAAAATTTGGCGCGAAAGCGACGACAAAGCCACAGCTTATCCGGAACGATGTTACCCAGCATCAGCTGTTTAAATAATGAGGTTGAGGTTTCAGCAGCAGCGTGTGTCGTAATAAGTGACATAATGGCATCTTCTGTAGAACAGGATTGATGACCTATTTTATTTCCGTCACTATCAACGAAGTGTTAATGCCCTTCAGGCGAAATGTCTGATCCAGTGGTTTTAATTAAACGCCAGCTCAACAAGCGATAAATGACCGCAGTGAATCGACATTGTGCCCGCTGTAGCCATAAAAAAACCGGCGGCCAAAGCCACCGGTTTATTCACACGCGTAAGCGGGAGAAATTACTTAGCGGAAGCGAAACGTGCTGCTGCTTCGTCCCAGTTTACTACGTTCCAGAACGCCTTGATGTAATCCGGGCGCTTGTTCTGATATTTCAGGTAGTAAGCGTGTTCCCACACGTCCAGGCCAACAATCGGGAAGCCTGACGCGCCAGAGATCGCTTCGCCCATCAGCGGGCTGTCCTGGTTTGCAGTGGACACCACCGCCAGCTTGTCGCCTTTCTTAACCAGCCACGCCCAGCCTGAACCGAAACGGGTTGCTGCGGCTTTCTCGAACTCTTCCTGGAATTTTTCCACGCTGCCGAAATCTTTTTCGATGGCGGCTTTCAGATCGCCCTGCAGGGTGGTGCCGATTTTCAGGCCTTTCCAGAAGAAGCTGTGGTTAGAGTGGCCGCCCGCGTTGTTGCGCAGTACGGTTTTCTTGTCAGCCGGAAGCTGATCCAGTTTAGTGATCAGCTCGTCAACCGGCAGGTCAGCGAATTCGGTACCTTCCAGCGCTGCGTTAGCGTTGTTAACGTAGGTCTGGTGGTGTTTGGTGTGATGGATTTCCATCGTCTGCTTGTCGAAGTGCGGTTCCAGTGCATCATATGCATAAGGCAGGGATGGCAGTGAATAACTCATGTTCATCGTCTCCATTGAGGGTTTGGACGGTGCTTGTCATCAGGTGAGCACCGCGTAAGCAGTCGGATCATTATAGTTAAATAATTGATCGGGAAAAGGCCAATCAATGCCCCATTAATGCTAAGGGTTTGACGCGACTGCATAAGCGGCACAAAAATCGCCCGCTAACGCCCCTGGGTTAATGCCGCCAGCGAACGATCCAGCGCACCCACCAGCCAGTCAATATCCTGCACCTGAAACGCCATTGGCGGACGCAGTTTCAGCACATTGCCATACGGCCCCGCCACCGACGTCAGCACGCGGTTTTCGCGCAGCTTCTCAATCAGGTTCAGCGCCAGCGTCTTGTCCGGCGTTTTACTCTCCCTGTCGGTCACCAGCTCAAAACCGATAAACAGCCCGGCACCGCGTACATCGCCCACACAGGCATATTTGTCCATCAGCGTGCGCAGCTCAGCCAGCAGCTGCGCGCCAACGACGCGGCTGTGCTCCTGCAAATTCTCTTCTTTAATCACCGTTAACACCGCCTGCGCAGCCGCCATCGCCACCGGATTACCGCCAAAGGTGTTGAAGTAGGGAATGTCGTCGCTAAAGGCGGCCAGCACGTTGCTTTTTGCCAGCAGGCCAGAGACCGGAATGCCGTTGCCCATCGGTTTGCCGGTGGTAACGATATCGGGCACCACGCCGTGACGGGCAAATCCCCAGAAGGTGTCGCCGGTGCGGGCAAAACCTGGCTGCACTTCGTCGGCGATAAAAATACCGCCGTTGCGATGCACCACCTCAACCGCTTGTTGCAGGAAGCCCGGCGGATTTGGCAGCACGCCGTCGGAGGAGAAAATCGAATCTGCCAGGAAACCGGCAAACTTAATGCCGTGCGCTGCCATGTCATCAATCTGCTGCTGAATCTGATCGGCGAACCAGCTGCCGAGGTTGGGCGCGTTGACGCGATACGCATCCGGCGGTAGCACCAGGCGTGTGGTCGCCGCCAGCGGTTGTCCGCTGCCGAGTGCCGGCGAGGCACCCGACGTCAGATCGCTGGTGCCGTGATACGCTTCCTGGCTGACGATAATGCCGGTGCCGCCGCTGTACGCTCGTGCCACGCGGATCGCCAGGTCATTCGCTTCAGAGCCGGTACACATATACATGGCCCGATCGATCGCCGATGGCAGGGTGGCCAGCAGCGCCTCCGAGTAATCCAGAATGCCCTCGTGCAGATAACGAGTGTGCGTATTGAGCTGCATCATCTGCTGATGCACCGCCTCGATCACCGCTGGATGACAGTGGCCAATGCTGGCTACATTGTTGTAAACATCGAGATATTTATCACTGGCAGCGTCCCATAAATACTGGCCTTTGCCGCGCACCAGATGAACCGGTTTTCGATAAAACAGGCGATAGGATTCGCCAAGCACTTTGCTGCGCTTATCGGTCAGCGCGCGCACATCCGCATCCAGCGCGGCGGCATCTTCTGCCCGAAAACTGTTGGTATCCATAATGGTGGAGCGTGTGGCCATGGTAACTCCCGTTGCGAAAAGCGTGATCGCCCAGAGGCAGGATAAACATCGACCCTTTTATCATGGCTATTTTTCAGACAAATGCAACCAAATACACAAATGCAATAAATTACACAAAACATAGCGTCGCTGACTCAGGTAGACTAAGCCTGTTCATTTATCCCTTGCCGATCGGGAACATCATGCTGCAGGAAACCCGCTTACATCGTATTCGCGCGCTGTTGACCACGTTGCATCAGGTCAGCACTGAACGCATCATCACCGAGTTAGGTGTGTCGCGGGAAACCGCTCGCCGCGACATCATTGAACTGGAGGCGCAGGGCGTCGCCCGTCGCGTACACGGCGGGCTGGTCGCACTGGAGGGTGCCGCCGAGCCGCCGTTGCGCGTGCGCAGCGCGGTCATGGCACGGGAAAAGCGCGCAATTGCGCAGGCCGCCGTGCAGCGGCTGCATTCCGGGCAAACGGTGTTTCTGGATGCGGGCAGCACCACCACGCTGTTGGCAGAGGCGCTGCGCACCATGAGCGGCCTGACCATTATTACCAACAGCCTGCAGGCGGCGCTGGCGTTAAGTCAGGGCGAGGAGCGCGATACGCTCAGCAACGAGGTGATTTTACTGGGAGGATCGATGATGGCGGGCGCCCAGCAGACGCGCGGCGACATCACCGTCGGCGAGATACACCGCTTTCGCGCCGATGTGGCGCTGCTGTCGCCGGTGGGCATTGAGGCAAACGCCGGTGCCACCAGTTTTTATCCGCATGAAGCGGCCATTGCACGCGCCATGACTGAGCAGGCCAGCCAGCTGATTCTGCTGGCCGATCGCAGCAAGCTCGGCGTCATCAGCCGCATGCAGTACGCGGCGCCCGCGGCGGTGACGCTACTGATCACCGATAGCGCCGCGGCAAAAGAGCACGGCGCCGCGCTGGCTGCCTTAACGCAGGCGCTGCCTGAAGTCGTGTTAGCGTAAACGTTGCGGATGCGAATACACGGTCGCGCGGCCAGGCTTGCTGAAACCGACCAGCGTCAGATTGCTGCGCTCTGCGACCTCGACCGCCAGCCGGGTAGCGGCGGAAACGGCGAATAAAATCTCCACGCCGCACATTGCCGATTTCTGCACCATCTCGTAGCTGGCGCGGCTGGACACCAGCACCGCGCCCTGCGTCCAGCCTTGCTGGCTGCGGTATCCCAGCAGCTTATCCAGCGCGACATGGCGTCCCACATCTTCACAGCCGCCGACCAGTTCACCTTGCGGATCCATCCACGCGGCGGCGTGCGTACAACCGGTGAGCTGTCCCACCGGCTGGAAGGTTTTCAGCTGGTGCAACGCCTCATCCAGCCGTGCAAGATCGAACGTCTGGGTAAACGGCAGCGGCGCGATCGGCTTGCCAATGTCATTCAGCTGTTCCACGCCGCACACGCCACAGCCGGTGCGACCCGCCATGGCACGCCGCTGGGCTTTTAATGCCATAAAACGTCGGCTGGAAAGCTCAAGCTGCACTTCGATGCCGTTACAGTCAGGCACCACGTCCATGCCGTAAATGTCGCCGGGCGCGTCGATAATCCCTTCCGACAGCGAAAAGCCGATGGCAAAGGCTTCCAAATCCTTTGGCGTCGACATCATCACCACATGAGAAATACCGTTGTAAACCAGCGCGACCGGTACTTCATCCGCCAGCCAGTCGGTCTGAGCCTCCGCCAGCGCATCGCGCTGCCAGACCTGCGTTTGCGCGACGCCGATATGCGCCGCGGCGTTATCGACGGAGAGCCTGTCATTCTGTTTCACGGGGATCCTGCGCGGCACAGCGTGCCGCCTGTCATAAGAAATTATTCGGCAAGTTTGAACCTGTTTAGCCACCCGCGCAATGCGTAGCGGCGCTATCCGCGGGCTGGCAGCACGGCAGGTTTAACGCAACGACGATGCGTACTGGCGCTAATTTCAGGCAGAAGAGTCGGTTATGGGCTGCTATCATCAGGTAAGTATCCCTTGGGCAGTCGCCTGTTACCGCTGCCCTGTTGCCGCCCTTTTCTTAACAGGATAACCGATGACTATTCGCATCATCCCGCAGTCCGCGCTGGAGCGAAGCGATAAGCCAGCCCCAGAAGCCATTCCGCCGCTGCTGTTTCCACGTTTGAAGCACCTTTACAGCCGCCGCGCTGGCCGTCTGCGCCAGCTGGCGGAAAAAAATCCGCTGGGCGATTACCTGCGCTTTGCCGCGGTGATTGCGCAGGCTCAGGAGATCATCCTCTACGATCATCCGTTGCAGATGAACATGCACGCCCGGCTGGTGGAGAGCGATCGTCTGGGTAAACCGCCGCTGGATATCCGCTCCCTGCCGCGCGATGCGCACTGGCAGCGCCTGCTACACTCGCTGATTGCCGAACTGAAGCCGGAGATGAGCGGCCAGGCGCTGGCGGTGCTGGAAAATCTCGAAAAGGCGTCGGTACCCGAGCTGGAAGCGATGGCCGACAGTCTGCTCAATCACGATTTTGCTCAGGTCAGCAGCGATAAATCGCCGTTCATCTGGGCGGCGCTGTCGGTGTACTGGGCGCAAATGGCGGCCCTGATTCCGGGTAACGCCCACGTCGAGAGCGGCGAGCAGCGCCAGTTCTGTCCGGTGTGCGCCAGCGTGCCGGTCTCCAGCGTGATCCATATGGCAGAACAGCCGGAAGGCCTGCGCTATCTGCACTGCAACCTGTGTGAAAGTGAATGGCATGTGGCGCACGCCCGCTGCAGCAACTGCGAGCAAACCCGCAATCTGCACTACTGGTCGCTGGATGCGGAACGCTCGGCGATCAAGGCGGAAAGCTGCGGCGACTGTGGCACTTACCTGAAGATGTTTTACCAGGAGAAAAACCCGGCGGTTGAGCCGGTCGCCGACGATCTCGCGTCGCTGGTGCTGGATGCGCGCATGGAGCAGGAAGGCTTTGCGCGCAGCAGTCTGAATCCTTTTCTCTTTCCAGGCGATTAGCCTGCGAACCACTGCTAGCGGGGGAACCACATGAAATTGATCGGCAGTTATACCAGCCCTTACGTGCGCAAGATTTCGGTTATCCTGCTGGAAAAGGGCATTACCTTTGAGTTTGTGAACGAATCGCCGTGGCATGAAGAGAGCAAGGTCACCGAGTACAACCCGCTGGGTAAAGTGCCGGCGCTGGTTGCCGACGGCACGACCTGGTTTGACTCGCCGATCATTGCCGCCTGGCTTGAGCATCAGAATCCGTCGCCCACGCTGCTGCCGCACGATGCGCTGACGGCGTTGCAGGTGCGCCAGCTCGAAGCGCTGGCTGACGGTGTCTGCGACGCCGCGGCGGTCATCGTGCGTGAACAGATGCGTCCGCCGGAAATGCAGTCAGCGGATGTGCTGGTTCGCCAGCGGCAAAAGATTCAGTACGGGCTGGATGCACTGGAGCGCGCGGCCAACGCCGGGGAGGTGCTGAACGGCAGCGAGTTAAACCTGGCGGATATCGCCACCGCCTGCGCCATCGGTTTTCTTAACTTTCGTCGCGTGGCGCCGAACTGGTGCGTCGATCGCCCGGCGCTGGTGAAACTGGCGGAAAAGATGTTCCAGCGGGAAAGCTTTGCACGCACCGTGCCGCCCGGCACCGCCTGAAAGCCATAAAAAAAGGGCGACTCACGTCGCCCTTTTTACTGCTGATGTTGCGGCAAAATTACTGCAGCAGCGAAATATCCGCTACCTGCAGGAACAGCGCGCGCAGCTTAGCCAACAGGGTAAGGCGGTTAATCCGCACCGCCGGATCGTCCGCATTGACCATCACTTTGTCGAAGAAGTTATCCACCGCTTCACGCAGCTGGGCCAGTTCGCTTAACGCATCCTGATAGCGCCCTTCGGCAAACAGCGGCTGCAGCTTGCTGCTCAGCGCGGTCACAAAAGTCGCCAGCTGAATCTCTTCATTCTCTTTCAGCAGTGACGCCTGCACGCTGTCGTTCAGCGTTTCAGTCGACTTCGCCAGAATGTTGGAGACACGTTTGTTGGCAGCGGCCAGCGCGGCTGCGGCATCCAGCGTGCGGAAGTGCGAGACCGCCTTCATGCGCGCATCGAAATCAGCCGGACGGGTTGGACGACGCGCCAGCACCGCCTGCAGCGTGTCGACGCTGTGGCCCTCTTCCTGATACCAGCTGCGGAAACGACCGAGCATAAAGTCGATCACCTCATCCACCACCTTGCCATTGCTCAGCTTACTGCCGTAGAGGCGCACCGCTTCTTCGGTCAGGGTTTGCAGGTCCAGCGGCAGATTTTTCTCGACGATAATGCGCAGCACGCCAAGCGCGGCACGACGCAGCGCAAACGGGTCTTTATCGCCTTTTGGATGCTGGCCAATGCCGAAGATGCCCGCCAGGGTATCCATTTTATCGGCGATCGCCAGTGCGCAGGCCACTGGATTCGATGGCAGATCGTCACCGGCAAAACGCGGCTGATACTGCTCGTTCAGCGCCACCGCTACATCTTCTGCTTCGCCGTCGTGACGTGCATAGTGCATGCCCATCACGCCCTGCGTATCGGTAAACTCGAACACCATGTTGGTCATCAGATCGCACTTGCTGAGCAGGCCAGCACGCGTGGCGTGATTCACATCGGCGCCAATCTCACCGGCAATCCAGCCCGCCAGCGCCTGAATGCGATCGGTTTTATCGCGCAGCGTGCCAAGTTCCTTCTGGAACAGCACGGTGGAAAGGCGCGGCAGATGATCTTCCAGACGTTTTTTGCGGTCGGAATTAAAGAAGAACTCCGCATCCGCCAGACGTGGACGCACCACTTTTTCATTACCGGAGATAATCTGCTGCGGATCTTTCGATTCGATGTTGGTGACAAAAATGAAGTGCGGCAGCAATTTGCCGTCGGCGTCGTAGACCGGGAAATATTTCTGGTCACCCTTCATGGTGTAGACCAGCGCCTCGGCCGGTACAGCAAGAAACTTCTCTTCAAAGGTCGCCGTTAATACCACCGGCCACTCCACCAGCGAGGTGACCTCTTCCAGCAGGCTGTCGCTGAGATCGGCGGTGCCGCCAATCTGACGTGCAGCCGCTTCGGCGTCCGCTTTGATCTGCGTTTTACGCGCGTCGTAATCCGCCTGCACTTTACCACGCTCCAGCAGCATCTGCGGATAGTGGTCAGCGTGGTCGAGCGTGAATGACGCTTCGCCCATAAAACGGTGGCCGCGAATGGTGCGCGCCGAGGCAACACCCAGCACGGTCGCCTCCAGCAGCTCGTCGCCCAGCAGCAGCGTCACGGTGTGCACCGGACGCACAAACTGCACGTCGGAATCGCCCCAGCGCATCAGTTTAGGTACCGGCAGCTTGCTCAACGCGGTGTTCACCATCGCCGGCAGCAGCGCCTGCGCCGCATTGCCTTTGACATGGGCACGCCACACCAGCCATTCGCCTTTGTCCGTTTTCAGGCGATCGGCCTGATCAACGGTAATACCGCAACCGCGCGCCCAGCCTTCGGCCGCTTTGGTTGGCGCACCGCTGGCATCAAACGCGGCGGCAATCGCCGGACCCCGTTTTTCTACTTCACTGTCTGGCTGCGCGGCGCTGAGCTGCGCAACTTTCAGCGCCAGACGGCGCGGCGACGCATACCAGGTCACCTCGCCGTGGGCGAGATTTGCAGCATCCAGCTCGGCGGTAAAATGCGCGGCGAACGATTCGGCCAGATTACGCAGCGCTTTTGGCGGCAGCTCTTCGGTGCCGATCTCCACCAGAAAAGTTTTATCAGTCATGGCTGCCTCTTATTTCTTGTTGTTGCACATCGGGAACCCCAGCGCCTCGCGGGAGGCGTAATAGGCTTCAGCCACGGCTTTGGTCAGGGTACGAATACGCAGAATGTAGCGCTGGCGCTCGGTAACCGAGATCGCTTTGCGCGCGTCCAGCAGGTTAAAGCTGTGCGCGGCTTTCAGAATGCGTTCATAGGCTGGCAGCGGCAGTGGTTTTTCCAGCGCCAGCAGGGTCTGCGCTTCTTTCTCATACTGCTCGAAGCAGGTGAAAAGGAAATCCACGTCGGC
The DNA here is from genome assembly GCF_051851875.1 of Duffyella sp. Ts4. Lineage (NCBI taxonomy): Bacteria > Pseudomonadati > Pseudomonadota > Gammaproteobacteria > Enterobacterales > Erwiniaceae > Duffyella > Duffyella sp. Ts4. The sequence goes on from NZ_JBLYPN010000014.1 coordinate 17,371, forward strand.
ATATTCGAAGTTGTAGGTCGACTGCTCCACTTCGTTCTGATGGAAAACATCGCCGTAGGTGGTTTTACCCAGCGGACCGTCGCTCCAGACCAGATCGTAAACGCTGTCCACGCCCTGGATATACATCGCCAGACGCTCCAGACCGTAAGTGATCTCGCCGGTAACTGGCTTGCACTCAAGGCCGCCAACCTGCTGGAAATAGGTGAACTGCGTCACTTCCATACCGTTCAGCCACACTTCCCAGCCCAGACCCCAGGCACCCAACGTCGGGTTCTCCCAGTTATCTTCCACGAAGCGAATATCGTGAATGGTCGGATCCAGTCCCAACGCCTGCAGTGAGCCGAGGTACAGCTCCTGAATGTTATCTGGCGAAGGCTTGATGATCACCTGAAACTGATAATAGTGCTGCAGGCGGTTAGGGTTTTCGCCGTAGCGACCGTCGGTCGGGCGGCGTGAAGGCTGCACATAAGCGGCGGCAATCGGCTCCGGGCCAAGCGCACGCAGGCAGGTCATCGGGTGTGAGGTGCCAGCGCCCACTTCCATATCCAGTGGCTGGACGATGGTGCAGCCCTGACGTGCCCAGTAATCCTGCAAGGTCAGGATCAGGCCCTGAAAGGTCTTGGTATCAAACTTTTGCATGTTGATTAATTTCGCACGCGATTGGGGTGGATGAAAAAAGTGTGCGCCAGTATACCCTTTGACCGCCGGATATGCAGCCGGAAATCGGGCGGCTCCTCCGCCGCTTTTTCTATGGCGAAAAGGCCACAGATCTCTCTTAATCAGCCGCTCAAGGCTTGTTGTCCATCGCGTGTCTGGCTACGCTTTGCCGCACGCAAAAAGGCGAAGAGGGAGCCATGCAGCAAAAGATAAACTGGATAGACAATTTACGCGCCGTCGCCTGCATGATGGTTATCATGATCCACACCACCACCTGGTACATTACCGGCGGCAATAAAATCAGCGAACAGAGCTGGGATCTGGCCAACGTGCTTAACTCCGCCTCGCGCGTCTGCGTGCCCATTTTCTTTATGATTTCCGGTTTTCTGTTCTACGGCGACCGCAGCGCCCAGCGGCGCCATTTCCTGCGTCTGGTGCTCTGCCTGCTGTTCTACAGCGCGGTATCGCTGATTTATATCACCTGGCTGACGCCGATCAGCGAGGGCCGCTCGATCATGAAGCTGCTGGAAAAGCCGGTGTTTTATCACCTGTGGTTCTTTTTTGCGCTGATTGGCATTTATCTGCTGTCGCCCCTGATTCAGGTAAAACAGGTCAGCGCGCCTTTTTTGCTGGTGTTAGTGCTGGTGCTGGCGGTGCTGGCGAACCCCAATACGGTCAGCAAGTCGGTGGGCACCTTTCACTGGCTGCCGATGAATCTCTACGTCAGCGGCGACAGCTTCTATTACGTGCTTTATGCCCTGCTCGGACGCGCGGTGGGCACCATGGAAACGCAAAAGCGTGGCGTCAGCGCACTGGCCGGTCTCGCCTTTATCGGCTGCGTGATCGGCATTACCCTGGGCACTAAACATGAGCTGCACGTCAACGGCGCTTTCTCCGATACCTGGTATCTTTACTGCGGTCCGCTGGTGTTTATCGCCGCCATCAGCCTGATGGTGCTGTTCAAAAACGGTTTAAATCAGCGCCCGCTGCCGGTGCTGGCAACCATTTCACGCTATTCATTGCCGATTTATGGCCTGCATGCGCTGTTTATCCACTTTCTGCGCACCCGCCATCTGGATGATATGTCACGACCGCTGCTCGATATTCCGTGGATATTTGGCGTCACGCTGGGCGGCAGCCTGCTGCTGGCGATGGGACTGGCAAAGCTCGACAAACGTCACTTTGTTAGCTGATCGTCGGCCCAGCGCTGGTGGGCGCGACGCAGCTGGCGCGAAGAGGAAAAACCCGCCGCCTGCGCGGCACGCTCAGCGCCCTCGCCCTGTTGCAGTCGCTGACGGGCGATCGCCAGCCGCAGCTGCTCATGATAATCCCGTACGCTGATGCCCAAATGCTGGCGAAACAGTCGGGCAAGATGACGCTCGCTGACGTGCGCGCGTGCCGCCAGCTGCGGCAGCGTCCAGCCCGCTTCCGGCTGCTGAAGCAGCGCATCCTGCGCACGATGAATCGCCGGATGCAGATGATTACGGTAGCGCAGCCAGGGCGACAGCTGCGGATCGTCGCCTGAACGGCGAAACCACACCACCATTTCCCGCGCCACGTCCAGCGCCACCTGCGAGCCGCACCGACGATTGATCAGATGTAGCGCCAGATCGATACCCGCGGTAATACCGGCGCTGGTCCAGACGCCGCGATCTTCCACAAACACCCGATTCTCTTTCACCAGCGCGCCGGGTGCCGCCTGACGCAGCCGATCCAGCACGTCGTGATGGGTAGTGCACTGCAATCCATCCAGCAGTCGCGCCCGGGCGGCCAGCAGCGCGCCGGAGCAGATACAGACCAGTGTGATCGCCTGGCTATGAATCTGTGGTTGCAGCCGCATCAACCAGCGGGACGTCTGTTGAGCCTGCGGCGTGGCAAACCAGCGCTGAGAATCGCTGGCGCCGGGCAGCAGCAACAGACTGCCCGCAGGTAAAGTTTCCGGCAGCGGTGCAATCTGGCTGATGGTCATGTCGGTGGAGGTGATCACGCTCTCCTGCGGCCCGATATAGCGCAGGGAAAAGTGTCCCTGCGCCAGCTGTAGCGCTTCGGCAGGCCCGGTGAGATCCAGCGTCATGACGCCGGGCAGGGTCACTATCCAGACCGGCGTGCTCATGATGATGACAACGCCTGTAAGCCACTCTCCACCGTATGAATCGTGGCAAAACGGCCATTCAGTACGGTTTCAGTGCGGTGAAAAAGATCGGCGACGCTGAGGGTAATGCCGTTATGCGTCATAGGAAACGTCAGGGTAGCTTCGGTGACAAATATCACCTGATAGCCGAGATCGGCCGCCACGCGCGCGGTGGTTTCGCAACACTGCTCGGTGCGTATGCCACACACAATCAGCTGCGTGATGTTCTGCTGTTGCAGCCAGTGTTGCAGGCCCGATTCGGTCAGCGCGTTATGCACGCGCTTATAGAAGGTGACGTCAGGCACATGCTGCAGAAACGGCATGGGCGTGACCAGGCCAGATGCAAGGTCAAAAGGACCGTCGCCGTCGGCATGCAGCACGTTGATCACCGGCACGTTGCGCGCCTCACAGCCCGCGATCAGCTGCGAGACGGCCTCTTTAAAAGCGGGAAAATGGTCTTCGCACCAGTAATCGCGGTGAAAGAATGACGACTGTACATCAATGACCAGCAGTGCGCTGTGGGACATTGTCGGACTCCATGTAAGGATTGCCTGTACCAATCATCCTCGCACTTCGCCCGTTCGTGAAGACCAAAAACGGACATCATTACGTCATGCCCGGCTGAGCCGTTATGCGCGTGCGGTCAGTGGCCGATAAGAGCCGCCCGATATCACGCCTTCAGCTCCTGCATCAACGGTGCCAGCCGCTGATAAAGCTGGGCAAATACCGCCCGCTTGCGCTGGTAATTCGCATGTTTATCGGCATCGGGCTGATGGCGCTGCTCCAGCGGTAGCGTCGGCAGCAGCGCGGCCCTATCGCCCTGCGGCGTCATCGCCAGCCTTGCTAAGCGCGCAGCGCCCAGTGCCGGACCAACGTCGCCGCCGGTGCAAAAATCCAGCGTCTGGCCGCTGATATCTGCCAGCATTTGCCGCCAGTATGCGCTGCGCGCGCCGCCGCCGATGAGCATGATGCTGCGCGGCGCAATGCCGCTGGCGTGCACCGCATCAATGCCCTGCGCCAGCGCGTAGCCCACGCCTTCCAGCACCGCGTTCGCCAGCTCGGCACGGCCATGCTGATGCGTCATACCAAAAAACACGCCTTTAGCCTGGGGATCGTTGTGCGGCGTGCGCTCGCCGGAAAGATAAGGCAGAAACCAGATGGGCGGCAGCGTCACCTGCGCCTGCTGTGCTTCCGCCAGCAACTGCGGCACATCAGCACAGCCGGTGAGTTTGGCCGCCCAGTCGAGACAGGATGCTGCGCTGAGCATCACCGACATCAAATGCCAGCGCTGCGGTAGCGCGTGACAAAAGCTGTGCACCGCCGAGGCGGGGTTAGCCATAAAGCCGTCGCTGACCAGGAAGTAGACGCCAGATGTGCCCAGCGACAGCATACCCTGGCCAACGTTGACCATACCCACGCCAACCGCGCCCGCCGCGTTATCGCCGCCTCCGGCCACCACCTGAACGTCGCCCATTCCCCACCCGGCGGCGATGTCAGGCCGCAGCGTGCCGGTTGGCTGGTTGCCCTCAAACAGCGCGGGCATCTGCTGACGCGTTAAGCCGCAGGCGGCCAGCATGACGTCGCTCCAGTCGCGCTTTGCCATATCCAGCCACAGCGTTCCCGCCGCATCAGACATATCGCTGGCACAGACGCCATTCATGCGCCAGCGTAGATAATCCTTGGGTAACAGCACTTTACCAATGCGGGAAAACAGCTCAGGTTCATGCTGTTGTACCCAGAGCAGCTTCGGCGCGGTAAAGCCTGGCATCATCAGATTGCCGGTAATAGTGCGGGAATCGGGCACCCTTTGCTCAAGCTGCTGGCACTGCGCCGCGCTGCGGCCGTCGTTCCACAAAATAGCCGGACGCAGCACGTTAAATTGATGATCGAGCAAGGTGGCGCCATGCATTTGGCCACTGAGACCGATGGCGCGCACCTGGCTGAGATCCTGCTCCGCCGCCAGCGCGCGCATCGCGCCGTCGGTGGCCTGCCACCAGCTTTCGGGATCCTGTTCACTCCATAACGGGTGTGGACGTGACACGCTCAGCGGTTGCGTCTGGCTGGCGACCAGTTCGCCGTGTTCATCCAACAGCACCACTTTCACACCTGAAGTGCCCAAATCGATCCCGATATACATAGGTAGCGGCTCCGTTATTTTACGAAAAGATAGTGATTCACCAGGTTTTCCAGCTGCTCCTGACGCCCGCTTTGTGGCTGTGGATCCAGATGTTGCTCAGCAGCATACGCCGCCAGCGTCTCCAGCGAGTGTTCACCTTTAAGGATTTGCTGGCCCAGCTCACCGTTCCAGCCGCTGTAACGGCGCGCTACGCGACGATCCAGCTCGCCATCCGCGATCATGCTCGCCGCCACTTTCAGCGCCAGCGCCATGGTATCCATGGCACCAATATGACCATAGAAAAGGTCATATTTATCGATACTCTGTCGACGAACTTTGGCATCAAAATTCAGGCCGCCGGTGGTAAAGCCGCCCGCTTTGAGGATTTCATACAGCACCAGCGCATTTTCCTCAACGCTGTTAGGGAACTGATCGGTATCCCAGCCGACCTGCGGATCGCCGCGGTTGGCATCCACCGAACCAAAAATACCCAGCGCAATGGCACTGGCAATTTCATGGTGGAAAGAGTGGCTCGCCAGCGTGGCGTGGTTCGCCTCGACGTTAACCTTGATCTCTTTTTCCAGCCCAAATTGCTGCAGAAAGCCGTAGACCGTCGCGACATCAAAATCGTACTGGTGCTTGGTCGGTTCCTGCGGCTTGGGTTCAATCAACAAGGTGCCGTGGAAGCCCATTTTATGCTTCTGCTCTACCACCATATGCATGAAGCGGCCCAGCTGCTCACGCTCCTGGCGCAGATCGGTGTTAAGCAGCGTTTCATAGCCTTCACGACCGCCCCACAGCACATAGTTCTCTCCGCCAAGACGATGGGTGGCGTTCATCGCCGTGAACACCTGCGTCGCCGCCCAGGTAAAAATTTCCGGATCGGGATTAGTGGCGGCGCCCGCGGCATAGCGCGGATGGGTAAAGCAGTTGGCGGTGCCCCACAGCAATTTCACGCCGGTTTGCGCCTGTTTCTCCGCCAGCACGTCGGTCATCGCGGCAAAATTATTGATATAGCTTTTCAGCGAATCCCCTTCCGGCGACACGTCGACATCGTGAAAGCAATACCAGGGCACATTCAGCTTATGGAAAAACTCGAAGGCGATATCCGCTTTGCGCTTTGCCTGTTCCAGCGCATCACCCGGTTGCTGCCACGGACGTTGAAAAGCGCCGCTGCCAAACATGTCAGCACCGTTCCAGCAGAAGGTATGCCAGTAGCAGGCGGCAAAACGCAGATGATCTTCCATGCGTTTGCCAAGCACGAGTTCATCGGGATTGTAATGGCGGAAAGCCAGCGGATTGGTGCTTTGCGTTCCTTCATAACGGACGCGATCGAGCTGATCGAACCAGGATTGCATGTTTATCTCCTTAACCATAAAGCAGCTGAACGCTCAGCGGCAGGTGAGATTATTGTGGTGAGGGAATAAAGCGCGCTCAATTACGTTATTTAACACTGAGGTTGAGATAATTATTAATTGTGCGTCAGCTCGCAAAAAATAAAGGGGGAAAGGAAAAAAACACAGCAAAACGCCTCACAGAATTGCGCAACACGGTGAGCTAAAAAAGATAAAAATCCGATCAACTTCATAAAATTTTAAATAAACCAAAAAACATAACCGCAAGACGAAAATCTGTAATTGCTGGCGGGAAACTGAACGATAACAATTCATCAGCCTGTTATCGCACTGGCTGTTTTTACCCTTACCTCAACCTGGAAGGTCATAAAAATGAAAATGAAAACGACGTTGCTTGCCCTCTGCGCCGCACTGGCGCTGGTTAGCCAGGCAGGCCTGGCCAAAGAAGTGAAGATTGGCATGGCCATCGACGATTTGCGGCTTGAGCGCTGGCAAAAAGATCGCGATATTTTTGTAAAAAAAGCAGAATCCCTTGGCGCTAAAGTATTTGTCCAGTCGGCCAACGGCAATGAAGAAACGCAGATGTCGCAGATTGAAAATATGATCAATCGCGGTGTCGACGTGCTGGTGATTATTCCCTATAACGGTCAGGTATTAAGTAACGTTATTGCTGAAGCAAAACGTGAAGGAATTAAAGTGCTGGCTTATGACCGCATGATAAATAATGCCGATATCGATTTTTATATCTCTTTTGATAATGAAAAAGTCGGCGAAATGCAGGCGCAAAGTCTGGTACAGCGCGTGCCGCAGGGTAACTATTTTCTGATGGGCGGCTCGCCAGTGGACAATAACGCCCGCCTGTTCCGCAACGGCCAGATGAAAGTGCTGAAACCGCTGATCGACAGCGGCAAAATCAAAATCGTTGGCGATCAGTGGGTCGACGCCTGGCTGCCGGAAAACGCGCTGAAAATCATGGAAAACGCCCTGACCGCCAATGGCAACAAAATTGATGCGGTCGTGGCCTCCAATGATGCGACGGCGGGCGGTGCGATTCAGGCGCTGAGCGCGCAAGGCCTGGCGGGCAAAGTCGCGATCTCCGGACAGGATGCCGATCTGGCCGCCATCAAACGCATCAACAACGGCACGCAGACCATGACCGTCTACAAGCCGATCAGCAAGCTGGCTAACGACGCCGCAACGATCGCCGTGGAACTGGGCGACGGCAAACAGCCGAAATCCAACGCCACGCTCGATAACGGCAGCAAAAAAGTTCCCGCCTGGCTGCTGGAGCCGATCGCCGTTGATAAAACCAACATCGACAGCACCGTGGTGGCTGACGGCTTCCATAAAAAGAGCGATCTCTGATGCTGCTCACCGCCGTGCAAACGGCGGCTACCTTGATCGACTGCCGGGAGACGCGTGATGGCCAGGCTGCTTGAAATGAAAAATATCACCAAGCTGTTCGGCGCGGTAAAAGCGGTGGACAACGTATCGCTGAGTCTCGAGCCCGGCGAAGTGATGTCGCTGTGTGGCGAAAATGGCTCGGGTAAATCGACGCTGATGAAGGTGTTGTGCGGCCTGTATCCAACAGGCAGCTATCAGGGGCATATCTTTTTCGCCGGGGAAGCGCTGCGTGCCACCACCATTCGCGATACCGAGCGCAAAGGCATTGTCATTATTCATCAGGAGCTGGCGCTGGTCAGGCAGATGACGGTGATGGAGAACATTTTTCTCGGCGGCGAATTGACCCAACGCGGCGTGCTGGATACCGACACCATGACGCTGCGCTGCCAGACGCTGTTAGAGCAGGTGCGGCTGGATGTTTCACCCGAAACGCGCGTCGGCGAGCTGGGGCTGGGTCAACAGCAGCTGGTGGAAATTGCCCGTGCGCTGAACAAGCAGGTTCGCCTGCTGATTCTGGATGAGCCCACTGCCTCGCTGACCGAACAGGAGACGCGGGTGCTGCTGGATATCATTCGCAATCTGCGCAATCACGGCATCGCCTGCGTCTATATCTCACACAAACTCAACGAGGTGAAGGAGATCTCCGACACCATCTGTGTGATTCGCGACGGTCAGCATATCGGCACCCGCCGCGCCGACGCGATGAGCGAAGATGACATCATCACTATGATGGTGGGGCGCGAGCTGACCTCGCTCTATCCGGTTGAACCGCATCCAGTGGGCGAAGAGATTTTGCGGGTGGAAAACCTTACCGCCTGGCATCCGGTCAACCGCACCATTAAGCGCGTGGATAACCTCTCGTTCAATCTGCGGCGCGGTGAGATTTTGGGCATTGCCGGGCTGGTTGGCGCCGGGCGCACCGAAACCGTTCAGTGTTTATTTGGCGTCTGGCCCGGCCGCTGGGAAGGTCAGGTTTACGTCAACGGTGAGGCGGTACGCATTACCGATTGCCAGCACGCCATTGCGCAGGGCATTGCCATGGTGCCGGAAGATCGAAAGAAGGATGGCATCGTGCCGGTGATGGGCGTCGGCAAAAATATTACCCTGGCGGCGCTGGGCCAGTTCAGCAGCGCGTTTTCGGTGGTCGATGAAGCGCGAGAACAACAGGCCATTGGCGAGGCAATGGCGCGCCTGAAAGTCAAAACGGCATCACCAGAGCTGGCGATTGGTCGCCTGAGCGGTGGCAATCAACAAAAGGCGGTGCTGGCAAAATGCCTGCTGCTGAATCCACGCATCCTGATCCTCGATGAACCTACCCGCGGCATCGATATCGGTGCGAAATATGAAATTTACAAACTTATCAACCAGCTGGCCCAGCAGGGGATCGCCATTATCGTGATCTCCTCAGAACTGCCAGAAGTGCTGGGTCTCAGCGATCGCGTGCTGGTGATGCATCAGGGCCAGCTCAAGGCTGACCTGATTAATCGCGATCTGACTCAGGAGAAGATTATGGAAGCGGCCCTGCGGAGTGAACACTATGCTTAAGACCGATTCAACCCAGCCCGCGGCACCGGTCGCCGCAGGTAAAAAAGCTGGCGTACCCATTAATCTGCAGGTGGGAGTAATGATCCTGGCCATTGTGCTGATTATGGCCTTCTTTACCTGGACCACCGACGGTGCCTACCTCAGCGCGCGCAACATCTCCAACCTGCTACGCCAAACCGCCATTACCGGCATTCTGGCGGTGGGCATGGTGTTTGTGATTATCTCCGCCGAAATCGATCTCTCCGTGGGTTCAATGATGGGCCTGCTGGGCGGCGCAGCAGCTATTTTTGACGTCTGGCTCGGCTGGCCGTTGCCGCTGACCATCGTGGTCACGCTGGTGATGGGGCTGCTGCTCGGCGCGTGGAATGGCTGGTGGGTTGCCTACCGCAAGGTGCCGTCGTTTATCGTCACGCTGGCTGGCATGCTCGCCTTTCGCGGCATTCTGGTCGGCATCACCAACGGCACCACCGTGGCGCCGACCAGCCCGGCGATGTCGCAAATTGGCCAAAGCTACCTGCCTGCTGGTATCGGTTTTGGCTGCGGCGTGGCGTGCCTGGCACTATTTATCGTCTGGCAATGGCGGCTGCGGCTGCGTCGGCAAAAAGTCGGGCTGGCGATGCCTGCCGCTTCCGGCACCGTGACGCGTCAGGCGTTAACGGCGGTGATTGTGCTGGGTGCGATCTGGATGCTGAATGACTACCGCGGCGTGCCAACGCCGGTGTTGATTCTTTCGCTGCTGCTGCTCGGCGGCCTGTTTGTCGCTACCCGAACCGCCTTTGGCCGACGTATTTACGCTATTGGCGGCAATATCGATGCCGCGCGTCTGTCGGGCATCAACGTCGCCCGCACCAAGCTGGCGGTGTTTGCTATCAATGGCCTGATGGTGGCGATTGCTGGCCTGATTCTCAGTTCGCGGTTGGGTGCCGGTTCGCCTTCGGCCGGTAACATTGCCGAACTGGATGCCATTGCCGCCTGCGTCATCGGCGGCACCAGTCTGGCGGGCGGTATTGGTAGCGTGGCGGGCGCGGTGATGGGCGCGTTTATCATGGCATCGCTGGACAACGGCATGAGCATGATGGATGTGCCGACCTTTTGGCAGTACATCGTCAAAGGCGCGATTCTGCTGCTGGCGGTCTGGATGGACTCCGCCACCAAGCGGCGCGTGTAGGCGATCACATGGCGGATGAATTTATTTCTGGTCATCACAGCACTGTGCTATTCAGAAAGCAGAATAAACAGTGGAACACAGCCATGTTTGAAAAACGTTTTCGCATCACCCTGCTGTTCAACGCCAACAAGGTTTATGACCGTCAGGTTGTGGAAGGCGTCGGGGAATATTTGCAGGCGTCGCAAACCGACTGGGACATTTTTATTGAGGAGGATTTTCGCTGTCGCATCGATAACATTAAAGAGTGGCTGGGCGATGGGGTGATCGCCGATTACGACGATAAACAGATCGAACAGCTGCTCAAAAACGTCGATGTGCCCATCGTTGGCGTTGGCGGCTCTTATCATCGTGACGAGGATTATCCGCCGGTGCACTACATCGCCACCGACAACGCCGCGCTGGTGAGAAGTGCGTTTCTGCATCTCAAAGAGAAAGGCGTTCACCGCTTTGCGTTTTACGGTTTGCCCGCTGCCAGCGGCAAACGCTGGGCGCAGGAGCGGGAATATGCCTTTCGCGAACTGGTGGCGGAAGAGCGTTATCAGGGCGTGGTTTATCAGGGCATGGAGACCGCACCGGAGAACTGGCAGCATGCACAGAACCGGCTGGCGGACTGGGTGCAAACGCTGCCGCCGCAGACCGGCATTATTGCCGTCACCGACGCCCGCGCGCGGCATCTGTTGCAGGTTTGCGAACACCTGAACATCGCCGTACCGGAAAAACTCTGCGTGATTGGCATCGACAACGAAGAGCTGACGCGGTTTTTATCGCGCGTGGCGCTCTCTTCGGTGGCACAGGGGTCGCGCCAGATGGGGTATCAGGCGGCTAAGCTGCTGCATCGACTGCTGGATCAACGTCAGCTTCCGTTGCAGCGCATTCTGGTGCCGCCGGTGAAGGTCATAGAGCGGCGTTCCACCGACTATCGCTCACTGCGCGATCCGGCGGTGATTCAGGCGATGCATTTTATTCGCTACAACGCCTGCAAAGGCATCAAGGTAGAACAGGTGCTGGATGCGGTGGGCATATCGCGCTCTAATCTTGAAAAACGTTTTAAAGATGAAACCGGCGAAACCATTCACGCGGTGATTCACGCGGAGAAACTGGAAAAAGCACGCTCGCTGCTGGTGTCGACCTCATTATCGATCAACGAGATTTCACAGATGTGCGGCTACCCTTCGCTGCAATATTTCTATTCGGTGTTTAAAAAGGTGTATGCCAGCACGCCGAAAGAGTACCGCGATCGCTACGGTGAAATTACCGTCTGAAACCTTTTTTCCACGGTACCTGACGCTGACGGCACCTTCGTGCTGGCTCATCACCTTCTGTTCAAAGACAACAGGCTACGGCGCATGTCGCATTCGGTAAAACCAGGCGTTTGCCTATACCTGATGCCGCGCACGTTCCAGTGCGTGCCTGAACTGGCGGACCTCATGAAACAGCCAGTGGCGGCGGCCTGGAGGTGCCTTGTCCACCGCTTCAGGTAGCGGCACACCGTCCAGCGAACCACGATTGCACAGCACGCGCACCAGCGTCGCCGGTGCCACGCCGATATAACGCGCCACCTCCGGCAAGGTCATCATTTCTCTGTTCATATCGCCTCCTCGTTTTCAACGTTTTCCATTGTTGCGCTGCACGAGGCTTGCGGCGTTGATTACGATCAAAAGCACGGCAGTGTGATTTTCTGCTTTGCACAGGAATAAGCCACTTCATAACGCCATGAATAATAATAAAAAAAACCAATAGTCTACGCTTTCTCTGGGGTGTCGCCTTAACCGCGACACGGATTTCCCATGACACTAAAGAGGAAAAAGCAATGAAATACAGGAAGCTGGGCCATTCAGGTCTGATGATCTCTGAACTGACGCTGGGTACGGTTCCCTTTGGCGGCAAGGCGGGTTTTGAAAAGACCGGTAATGTTGATGCCAAACAGGCGCGCCGATTTCTTGATATTGCCCTCGAACACGGCGTCAACGCCGTGGATACCGCCGATCTCTATTCACACGGTGGCGCGGAAGAGGTGCTGAGTGATGCGCTGGCCGTACATCGCGATAAACTGATTCTTACCAGCAAAGCGCGCAGCCCGATGAGCGACGATCCCAACGACAGCGGCGCCAGCCGTTTTCACCTGATCAAATCCTGTGAAAACAGCCTGCGTCGGTTGAAAACCGATCATATCGACCTTTATCAGATTCATAACTGGGATGGCGTCACCTCGCCGGAAGAGACGCTGCGGGCGCTGGAAGATCTGGTGAAAAGCGGCAAGATTCGCTATTTCGGCACCTCCAATTACACCGCCTGGCAGATGATGAAAACGCTGGGCTGTGCCGAGGTTAACCAACTGATGAAGCCGGTGAGCCAGCAAATCTACTACACGCCGGAATCGCGTGAGGCGGAGTATGAGCTGCTGCCAATGGCGATCGATCAGAATATTGGTACGCTGATTTGGGGGCCAATGGGCGAAGGTTTGTTGACCGGTACCGTGCGTCGCGGTCAGAAAACACCGGCAACCTCGCGTCAGGGCAACGGCTGGCCGGAACCCTATGTGCACGATATGGAACATGCTTGGGACGTGATCGACGTGCTCAGCGCGGTGGCCGAAGAAGCGAATGCCACCACGGCGCAGGTGTGCCTCGCCTGGCTGCTGACGCGTCCGGGTATCTCATCGCTGATTATCGGCAGCCGCACCGAAGCGCATCTGCAGGAGGATCTGGCCGCAGCCAGCCTGACGCTCAGCCCAGCGCAGCTGGCGCGGATTGAGCAGGCGACGCGTCCGGCACCGCAGTATCCCTACTGGCACCGTTTCACCAGCGGCATGGACCGCATCGATCCGGCAGAGCAGCCGTTCCTTGATGAATACCGGCAAACGCTGGACAATCGCACCGATCTCGATCAGAAATAGTCGGTAACGATCGCTGGCGCGCTGAAACTGCGCCAAAAAAATGCCCGCGTGTATTAACAGCGCGGGCATTTTTACAATCGGATTATAGTATCCACTCTTCCAGCACCCAATCAGGTAGTTTTTTGAAAGCCTGATCGCGGGTCACGATGGTCATAGTAAGGCTCAACGCCTGTGCTGCGATGAGTTGAGTGACTTAAAACGCATCGTTAACCTGTGCTTTGCTCACCAGCTTAAGCACGTCATCCCCGTTATCAGGGTTAGCTGGCTTAAGAGAAAGAATGAGATTACCCGCCTCATCACGCCGGATATAAACCCGATCGCTGTTAAATTCAAATTCTACGGTAGTTAAGCAGCCTGATTTCTGCCATTTCTGCACAAGTTTGCGGTACGATCTCTGCTGACCTTCACGCTTATTAGCCTGTGCCGCTTTCATGCTTTACCACCAGCCTCACTCAATACTCGTCGCCGCGTACCCGGCTGCGATAGCTTTCCCAGTCGAAGCGCACCCACAGGCTGTTGCCGAGGCGCATGCGATCCATTACCCGCTCGCCGAGCAGCTGGTTCATGCCCGCATGATCGAGATTGGAGAGCATGCCGGTGGGCCGTTTCGAGCTGGATCGGCGATCGACAATCTGATTAATAATCACCTTCTCGTAACGCGATTCCGTTTGCATGCCGATCTCATCGATAACCAGCAGGTCAACGGTACTGAGATCGTGCAGCAGCCGCTCTTCGGTGGTGTCGCTGGTGCCGCTGAAGGTGCCCTTCATGTTGGACATCAGGTCAGCCACGGTCACAATCAGCACGCTTTTGCCGCGTAAAATCAGGTCGTTACCAATGGCTGCTGCGAGGTGGTTTTTGCCAGTGCCCGGTTTGCCGGAAAACACAAAGCTGGCGATGTTGCCTTCGAACTCGCTGGCATACTGACGCGCCAGCGCCAGTGCGCGCTGCTGGCCTTCGTTTTCCACCCGGTAGTTATCAAATGAACAGTTCATGTGCAGCTCGCGAATGCCGGAGCGGCCCATCACCCGCTGCATACGCATCGCACGGTTTTCACGCACGATCGACTCTGAACGCTGGCGGCCCTGCTCCTGGTTCCACTTAATTAGCTCTTCGCCGCTGGTGAATTTCGGCTTTACGTGCGCCGGAACCAGCCTTTGTAAACGGGTAAACAGTGTGGTCGGGCTTTTCATCGCTAACCTCGGAATCCATCAGGAATGGTGTGATCGGGCTCTGCAACCTGGGTCAGATCGCGTCGTGGCTGGCCGCCGTTGGTAGCGCGTCCAACCTGCAGGCTGCGCGCCAGCTTCTGCTGCCATTGAACGTGGTGAAACATGCGGCCTTCTGCCTGCCAGTAAGCAATAAAAGAGGCGAGCTCCGCAGGCGTAACCGGTGCGCTCAGCGATACGCCCCAGACGGCGGCCAGCCGCAAAAAATCGGCGTCGGGTTGCCAGCCATCATAGAGCGAAAATTTACCCGCCGGCACGGCAATGGCCACGGGCGATGCGGCATCATCCTGGAATAGCTGTTCGTCCAGCGCGACATCATTGCGCGTCTGCATCGCCGCCTCGGCTGCCAGTAATTGCGCCAGGCGTTGCGGCGTAAGCGCATAAAATTGTGGCGCATTATTGGCGAAGACGGCCACGGCGCCCTGTTCAGTCGCCTGCAACGCCTGCGCCGGATCCTGACAAAAAGCGTCGATGCCGATAATGGTGGAGGTGAGAATTTTGACAGACATGATGGAATCCCGCATAGCAAATCGATTACCGCATTCAGGCGCCAGCGCCTGAAGCGATATTCTATCAAGTTTAGCGGTAAGGATCGCCTAATTCTGTGCGGCGAGCGCGGGTAATCAGGCGACGTTCTGCCAGCGAATCGGCTGTGATTCGGTAGCGAAAACCATGGCGCGGCGCGGTAAAAACAGCAGATAGCGCACGCTGGAAAGCAGGCACAGGCTGTAGCCCAGCAGCTCCGATCCCTCTTCCGCCATGTTTTTTACCACATGATGAAAATTATCCGGCATCAGGTGCTGCCACAGGTCGTTCATGCCAAACAGGCGTGAAAACACCAGCGTGGTCAGCAGGCCCGCCGCCATCATATGCCAGGCGCGATGGCGCAGCAGTGTGACCAGCCCAGCCAGCGTGCGTGCCGGATGACGCAGCGCCACCAGCAGCGACGTCAGCGCCAGGGCAAGGGCAAACCAGACCCAGCTGCCGTGATGCAGTTCATCAAACAGAAAGTCCATTTCGCGGATCAGCATGCAGCCATAAAAACCGCCCACCAGCGCCAGACTGCCGCGCAGACGCGGGTGTTTCACCGCCTGCACAAAAAACAGACCGCTGATGATCGCCAGCATGACTTCCTGCGAAATCTCAGTAAATGAGTTCTCATGCAGGCCGTCGCTCATCCAGCTTACGTCGATAAAAATCAGCCCCATGATCAGCGTTAAAAACAGTCCCTGAGCCAGAAATACCAGCAGTTCATTGCGTATAATAATTAGATTGTCGCGCATAATGTTTCCTAAAAAATAAAAAGCGCGCTAATTATATTTCCAGCTCTCCGATCGGCTTCCCATTTGATGCCCTTTTCACCGCCAAAACGGCAAGTAGCGTGCCTTTACCGCTTAAAAGCGGGCACTGACGCCGAGGTTATACATGAACTGCTCGCCTGTACTGAGGCCGCCGGTTTGGGTAAACGACGCGAACGCGGCGACATTTTCCGTCAACGGCAGGTTGGCACCGACGCTGACATCGACCCAGTTGCTGTCCTGCTCTGCGCTTTCACGACTGAAACGCGTGGCGGTGGATTTCAGTCCGCCGCTGGCGCGCCAGCGATCGTCGCCAAACTGATGGTTATAGCTCACTTCAGCCCACGGATTGATCCATCCCAGCCGCGAATCAACCCGCCAGCCCAGCGCACCAATCTGTGAATGATAGGTCTGATCGCCGAAGCGCATCGCCGTGCTGTCGCTGCCGTTCTCCTGATAACCGTCAACCCGGCTGTAATCAACGGCATATTTTGCCACCGGCCCGGTGGTCACCGCCTGACCGAGTGGAAAATCCCAGCCGGTCATTACGCGGGCGCCCAGCTGGCGGCCATCGGTGCTGCCCTGTTCGCTGCGTGATGCCGGACCCAGTGAAATGTTACGCGTGATGTCATCGTAATCCGCAGAGGCGAAATGCAGATCCGCACTGACGTAACCCTGTTCAAACAGCGTAACGGCGCTGTAGGCCGAAACCAGCCAGCCGCGCATGCGGTAGTCGTAATCGGGCGTCGGATGCTGATTGTCGTTGGAGCCGGACGCCAGCATACCCACCAGCCAGCTGTCGGTGAGCTGATAATCGACACCCAGCGTCAGGTTGTGCGTCACCGCATCGCCGTCGCCTGCGCCGGTCTCGACATCGCTGTGCTGCCCGGCATAGCCGCCATAAACCGTCACCGCACCCGCTGATTGCTCACCGCTGCGCTGCTGTTGCAGACGGCTGTCCAGCGTGTTGTGCATATCTCGCGCCATCGCCATCGTCGCCTGATTCAACGCCGTCGCCTGCAACGGGCCATCCAGCACCGACTGAATATAATCACCGATCAGCAAATGGGTTGCCGGACTGGGATGCAGCCGATCGGCGAACAGGTAAGCCTGATCGCGCGAAAATCCCGGCTCGCTGCTGCTGCACTGTGCCGCCGATACGCCTGGCGGACAGGCCATGCCCGCGGTGTTGCTCAGGCCGTAACGCGCCGGATCGGCGATCGCTTCGTTAAACAGGCCGTTGATATCAACGCGCACGATATTGCCGCGATATTGCGCCAGATAGCGCTCTTCCTGCTGGTTATAGCTGTCGGTCAATGCCTGCGCCTGCGTGCTCAGGGTTTGCCACGCCTGATAGAGCCGATCGGCAATCGCCTGTTGCAGTGCCGGCACACCGGTTGCTGACCCCGCTGCGGCATAAAACGCATTGCGCACGGCTTCATTACGTTCATTAGCGTTAGCCGTGCCCTGACTGGCCAGCGCGCTAAACGCCGCCTCTAATGCGTTGCCAGAGACCGGCGCAAGGCCAACAGAGATGATCGCCTCCAGTAGCGCAGGCGTGGCGCCGATGTTGGGCACCGTGGGCACAATCACCGTGCCCGCACCGGCGTTAAGCAGCGTATTCACCTGGCTGGCGGCGGCAGCCGCGCTGCTGCTGACAATACGCTCGGCGGCCAGCGGATTTAGCGCGGCAGCGGCCAGATCGTTGCCGCCCACCCAGTGGACATAAAGCCCGTTACCGTCGGCACGGCCACCGTTGGCGTTAAGATAGGTTTGTAGCTGCTGCTGCGTATTGTTGTCCGCATCCAGCGCGGGCGTGGCCACCGCGCCGCCCGCCGCATAGTTTGTGCCGCCTGCGCTGGATGGCACCAGGCTTTGCTGAATTTTCTCTGCCAGAATGTCGTCATACAGCGGATGCGCGCTGCCATCCCAGGTATAACGGCCAACGTTACCGCTATCGCTCAGGCTGTCGCCAAACACATAGAATTGCTCCCAGGCGTAGCCGGGCAACGGTGAGGCTAACAGTAATGCCGTGCTAACCGCGCCAGCAACAAGGCGAAGTGGATACTGAATTTTTTGCAGCATAAATGACTCCAGACAAGAGCCGAAAAAGGAAGTTACGCGTATGATTAACCGGCGCGGATCGCGCTGCTAATAACTATCGCCGCAATGGCCGTTACGTCAAGATAACTGATGAAAAATTCGCCAGAATCAAGAGGAAGATCGCATGCAACGCTGTGGCTGGGTTACTGAAGATCCGCTTTATGTCGCCTATCACGATCGGGAATGGGGCATTCCGGAAACGCGTCGCGAGGCACTGTTTGAGATGCTCTGTCTGGAAGGCCAACAGGCGGGCTTATCCTGGATAACGGTGCTGAAAAAGCGCGCTGCGTACCGCGAGGCGTTTCACCATTTTGATCCACAGGCGGTAGCGCTGATGGATGAACAGGCGATCGATCGGTTAATGAGTAACAGCGGTCTGATCCGTCATCGCGGCAAACTCACCGCCATTGTCACCAATGCACGGGCGCTGCTGGCGATGGAAGCACAAGGTGACGCGTTTTCGTCGTTTATCTGGCAGTTCGTTGAGCATCAGCCGGTGATCAACCATTTTCCTGCGGGTTCGGCCGTACCGGCGAGCACGACGGTCTCGGAAGCCTTATCGAAAGCGCTGAAAAAGTGCGGCTTTGCCTTTGTTGGCCCGACCATCTGTTACGCCTTTATGCAGGCGTGCGGCCTGGTAAACGATCATTTAACCGGCTGTTTTCGCCATCCAGCGCATCAGTGACGCCGTTCTTTACAAAAATAAGACTTTTACCCAGACATTTCTTCATCTTTGGACGTCATAATCGTACCGCTTATAAATGGGTCTTTATGATTTTTTTGAGGGATTTAAGATGAACAAGCGCATTTTCGCGTTCTCCTTGTTACTGAGCGGCACCATTGCGCTTTCTGGCTGTACGACAAATCCCTACACCGGCGAATCACAGGCGGGTAAATCGGGCATCGGTGCGGGCCTCGGCGCGCTGGCAGGCGCGGGTATCGGCGTGTTGTCATCATCTAAAAAAGATCGCGGCAAAGGCGCACTGATTGGTGCGGCATCGGGCGCAGCGGTCGGCGGCGGCGTGGGCTACTACATGGATGTGCAGGAAGCTAAGCTGCGTGACAAAATGAAAGGCACCGGCGTTAGCGTAACGCGTAACGGCGACAACATCGTGCTGAACATGCCAAGCAACGTCACCTTTGATTCCAGCAGCAGCAGCCTGAAACCTGCGGGTGCGAACACGCTGACCGGCGTGGCAATGGTACTGAAAGAGTATCCAAAAACCGCCATTAACGTGCTGGGTTACACCGACAGCACCGGTTCGCGTTCACTGAACATGAACCTGTCACAGCAGCGTGCTGACAGCGTTGCCAGTGCCCTGATCACCCAGAACGTGGCGGCTAACCGCATTCGTACTCAGGGTATGGGTCCGGATAACCCAATCGCCAGCAACAGCAGCGAAGCGGGCAAAGCGCAGAACCGTCGCGTTGAAATCACCCTCAGTCCTCTCTGATCGTCCGGGGCCTGATGGTCCCTTTTCGTTATGGCTGGTCCTTAGTCCGCGATCGGCCGCACCGCAGCTAACCAGCACTAACGGCCGCTTCGTAAGCTGTGCTAGTCTTCCGCTTTTCGCGTCATCCTGAAGGAAGATCATGAACCGCAAGGCCATACGCGCCACGATCAGCGACGTTGCTCGCGCCGCTAACACGGGTAAAACCAGCGTGTCACGTTACCTGAACGGCGAGCAGAACGTGCTGTCTGCGGATCTCAAACAGCGTATTGAACAGGCGATTGCCGAACTCGATTATCGCCCAAGTCAGATGGCGCGCAGCCTGAAGCGTGGCCGCACCCGCCTGATCGGCCTGATTATCGCTGATATTACCAACCCCTATTCCATCGATGTGCTTTCCGGCATCGAAGCCGCCTGTCGGGCGCGCGGCTTTACCCTGCTGATGTGCAATACCAATAACGAAATCGACCTTGAGCAATATTATTTGCAGCTGCTCAGCAGCTATCAGGTAGAAGGCATTGTGGTTAACGCGGTGGGCATGCACGAAGCGGCGCTCAGCCAGTTACAGCAGTCGCTGCTGCCAATGGTGCTGATCGACCGTAAAATTCCCGATTTTGTTTGTGATGTTGTGGGCCTGAATAACCAGGAAGCCGCCGCAATGGCGACACAGCATCTGGCCGACAACGGCTGGAAAAATTTGCTGTTTGTCAGCGAACCGCTGGGCCTGGTGAATACTCGCCGCGAACGGCTGCGCGCCTTTCAGGAGACCGCCGCGACGCTGCCGGGCATCCTGGCTGAAAACATTGAAGTCCCGCTAACGCAGCCAGCGCAGATTGACGAGGCGCTGCGCGCCTTTTATCAGCGCCATCAGGGCACATCCTGCGCGCTGATGGTCGGCAACGGCGCATTAACCCTGCAGGTGGCGCGCGCGTTACAGCGGTTAAAGTTGACCTGGGGCGAAGAGATTGGCCTGGTGGGCTTTGACGATCTGGAGTGGGCAGAACTGGCCGGTTCCGGCATCACCACGTTGAAACAGCCGACCTGGCAGATTGGCTATGCGGCGCTGGAACAGGTGATTCGCCGCATCGATGGCGACCTGACACCGCCGGAAGAAAAGATGTTTTCCGGTGAGCTGATTGTCCGCGGCTCCTCACGTCGCGCCTGAATCGCCTCCCCATAGCGAACTTTTACCCGCATTTTTCACTTTCAGATTTTTTTCTCCCTGATTCTGCGCACATCGTGAGCAGGATCATAGTTTCACACTCCTCCGCTTTTCTTTGGAACCGGTTCCAATTACCGTTTTTGCTATGTCATGCGCGCAAACGCGGAAGACGCGGAGATGAAAATGAAAAAACAGGTAATTGTGGTGACCGCCGCTTACGGCTCGCAAAAGGTCGCTGAACTCGGTGGTCAGCAGGCGTTGCTGCCAATCATCAAAGCGGCGGGCGCCGATGGCGTTGAGATCCGTCGCGAGCTGATGAACCCGCAGGCGTTAGGCGATCTGCCGGCCCTGACCGCCGCGCTGGCGGAGCACCAGCTGGTGGCATTCTATTCTGCCCCTGAATCCCTTTACACCGAACAGGGTGAGCTGAATCCTCATCTTGATGCCCTGCTCAGCGAAGCGGACCAACTCAATGCGCGCCTGCTGAAGCTGGCGCTGGGCGGCTTCCCGCAACAGGCTGACTTCACTGAACTGCAACGCACGCTGGCGAAATACCAGGCGCAGCTGGCGGTTGAGAACGATCAGACGGTGTATGGCCGACTGCCGATTATCAGCCGTTTTTTCCAGCAGGCCAGTGAAGCTGGCGTGCCGGTGGTGATGACCTTTGATATGGCCAACTGGCTCTGGACCGGGGAGGCGGCTGACGCGGCGGCAACGCAGCTTAGCGATGCCGTGCGCTATATTCATGTAAAAGCGGCTACGGCGCAGGGCGATACCTTCCGCGCCATCGCGCTGGATGAGGCGGGAGATGCCTGGCGCACGCTGTTGCAGCAATTGCCTGACGAGGTGCCACGCGGCATCGAGTTCCCGCTGGAAGGCGACGATCTGGTTGCGGTAACACGTCACTACGTTGATCTGTTGCGGGAGGCGTAAACGATGCACAGCTTACAGAACGGTACGCTGGATGTGGTCACCATTGGCGAAGCGATGGCGATGTTTGTCGCGCTGGAGCCAGGCGATCTGGCGGCGGCAGAACGCTTTGTTAAACGCGCCGCGGGCGCTGAACTGAACGTGGCGATTGGCCTGGCGCGCCTGGGCCTCAATGTCGGTTGGGTGAGCCGCATTGGCGACGATTCGCTGGGGCAATTCATCTGCCAGCAGCTTGAGCAGGAGCGGGTCAATCATCAGCAAGTCACCGTAGATGCCCGTTATCCGACCGGCTTTCAGCTGAAATCCAAAGTCGACGACGGCTCCGATCCGCGCGTGGAATATTTCCGCAAGGGTTCGGCAGCCAGCCACCTCTCCCCCGATGATTTCAATCGCGACTACTTTGGTGCCGCGCGCCATCTGCATCTCAGCGGCGTGGCGGCGGCGCTCTCCGCCAGCTCATTTGAACTGCTGCATCATGCGGCTAAAAGCATGCGCGCGCAGGGCAAAACCATCTCTTTTGATCCTAATCTGCGCCCGGTGCTCTGGCCGAGCGAACAGACGATGGTGAAACAACTGAACCTGCTGGCGGAATATGCCGACTGGGTATTGCCGGGCGACAAAGAGGGCAAAATCCTCACCGGCTACAGCCAGCCGGAAGCGATTGCCGATTTCTACCTCGATAAAGGGGTGAAAACGGTGATTATCAAGACCGGCTGTGACGGCGCCTGGTACAAAACGGCCGAGGGTGAAAAAGGTCAGGTTGCTGCGATTCGCGTCGATAACGTGGTCGACACCGTAGGTGCTGGCGACGGCTTTGCGGTTGGCGTGATCAGCGGCTTGCTCGACGGCAAAAGCCTGCCGGATGCGATCCGCCGCGGCAATAAAATTGGCTCTCTGGCTATCCAGGTGATTGGCGACAGCGAAGGATTACCGACGCGCGCTGAACTGGGTGACTTTTAGCCTCTCTTTTTTCGGGTTGGCGAAGCAGGCCGACAGCGACCTCAACAGAGGATATCTGGATGAAAAAGCACACAATTGCGCCTAAACGCTGGTGGTATATTATGCCCATCGTGTTTATCACTTACAGCCTGGCGTATCTCGATCGCGCGAACTTTAGCTTCGCCTCCGCGGCTGGTATCAACGACGACCTCGGCATCACCAAAGGCATGTCCTCCTTGCTGGGCGCGCTCTTTTTTCTTGGCTATTTCTTCTGCCAGATTCCGGGCGCGATTTATGCCGAACGCCGCAGCGTTAAAAAGCTGGTGTTCTGGTGCCTGGTGCTGTGGGGCGTTTGCGCCTCATTAACCGGCGTGGTGAGCAATATTCCGATGCTGGCCGCCATTCGCTTTGTGCTTGGCGTCGTGGAAGCGGCGGTGATGCCGGCGATGCTGATCTACATCAGTAACTGGTTTACCAAATCAGAGCGCTCACGGGCCAACACCTTCCTGATCCTGGGTAATCCGGTCACCGTGTTGTGGATGTCGGTGGTCTCCGGCTATCTGATCAACGCCTTTGGCTGGCGCGAAATGTTTATTTTTGAGGGCATTCCGGCGGTGATCTGGGCGGTTGCCTGGTGGTTCCTGGTGCAGGACAAACCGGGCCAGGCTAAATGGCTGAGCAGCGAAGAGAAATCCGCGCTGCAGGCGCAGCTGGAGAAAGAGCAGGAAGGCATTAAAGCGGTGCGTAACTACGGCGAAGCCTTTAAGTCACGTAACGTTATTCTGCTTTGTCTGCAATACTTTGCGTGGAGCATCGGCGTTTACGGTTTTGTATTGTGGTTGCCGTCGATTTTACGCAGCGGCTCACAAATGGGTATGGTCGAAGCGGGCTGGCTGTCAGCGGTGCCTTATCTGGCAGCGACCGTGGCGATGCTGGTGGTGTCATGGGCATCGGATAAAACGCAAAACCGTAAGCTGTTTGTCTGGCCTCTGCTGCTGATTGGCGCACTGGCGTTCCTCGGCTCTTATCTGGTTGGCTCAGACAATTTCTGGTTCTCTTATACGCTGTTGGTGATCGCCGGTGCGGCGATGTATGCGCCTTACGGCCCGTTCTTCGCCATTATCCCGGAGATGCTGCCACGCAACGTCGCCGGTGGCGCGATGGCGTTAATCAACAGCATGGGCGCGCTCGGATCTTTCCTCGGGTCCTGGGTGGTCGGTTACCTCAACGGTGCCACCGGCAGCCCGGCAGCGTCTTATATTTTCATGGGTGCAGCGCTGTTGGTCTCGGTGGTCCTTACGCTGATCGTAAAGCCGGCAGAGCAGAAACAGCCTGCGGTTAACCATGGCGCGAAACACGCCTGAACATCGTGCAGGGCGACGCAAGCCGTCGCCTTCGATCACAGAATTCACAGGGAGTTATGCATGAAGCCTTCGATTATTCTTTATAAAAAGCTGCCGGACGATCTGCGCAGTCGTTTGGATGAGCACTTCACCGTTACCGAAATCAGTAACCTCAACGCGGAGACCGTTGCGCAGCATGCGGAGGCGTTCCAGCAGGCGGAAGGCATCCTCGGCTCCGGCGGCAAAGTAGACGGCGAGTTTCTGCAGAAAGCGCCCAAACTGCGCGTGGCGTCGTCGGTCTCGGTGGGCTATGACAATTTTGACGTTGATGCGCTCAACCAGCGCGGCGTGGTGCTGATGCACACGCCAACCGTGCTGACCGATACCGTGGCCGATACCATGATGGCGCTGGTGCTGACCGCCGCGCGGCGCGTGGTGGAAGTGGCCGAACGGGTAAAAGCGGGTGAATGGCAGGGCAGCATCGGTGCTGACTGGTTTGGCGTTGACGTACACCATAAAAAGCTCGGTATTCTCGGCATGGGCCGCATCGGCCTGGCGCTGGCGCAGCGGGCGCACCTCGGTTTTAACATGCCCATTCTCTACAATGCACGTAAGCAGCACAGCGAGGCGGAAACCCGCTTTGATGCACAATACTGCGACCTGGATACACTGCTGAAAGAGTCTGATTTTCTCTGTATCAGCCTGCCGCTGACCGATGAAACCCATCATCTGATTGGCGAAGCGCAGCTAGCCAAAATGAAATCGAGCGCCATCCTGATCAACGCGGGCCGTGGGCCGGTGGTGGATGAGCAGGCGCTGATTGCCGCCCTGAAAAACGGCACGATTCACGCTGCAGGTCTGGATGTGTTTGAAGTTGAGCCATTACCGGTCAGCTCTGAACTGCTGACGCTGCCTAACGTCGTGGCACTGCCGCACATCGGCTCCGCCACCCATGAAACGCGTTACGGCATGGCACGCGACGCGGTGGATAACCTGATTGCGGCGTTAAGCGGCAACGTCGAGAAAAACTGCGTTAATCCTCAGGTCCTGAAGTAAGTTCTGGCGGACGAGGTTCGCCTCGTCCCGCTTCGCTGCCCTTTCTCATTGCACCCATTTGCCACCGGCGTTAAGGTGGACCTCTACATCTCATTAACAAACGATCCTGCTATGAGCTTCTCCCAATTTGGTGAAAAATTTACGCGTCACTCCGGCATTTCCCGCTTAATGGAAGACATGGGTGAAGGCCTGCGCACGCCCGGTGCGATTATGCTGGGCGGCGGTAATCCGGCGCAGATTCCGGCAATGGATGACTATTTTCAGCAGCTTTTGCAGCAGATGCATAACGATGGCAAGCTGGCGGAAGCGTTGTGCAATTATGACGGTCCACGCGGCAAAGCCACGCTGCTCGATGCGCTGGCTGCACTGCTGCGCGATCATCTCGGCTGGGATATTTCATCGCAGAATATCGCCCTGACCAACGGCAGCCAGAGCGCCTTTTTCTATCTGTTTAATCTTTACGCCGGTCGCTGCGCCGACGGCAGCAAAAAGCGCGTGCTGTTTCCGCTGGCACCGGAATATCTCGGCTATGCCGATGCCGGGCTTGATGAGTCGCTGTTTGTTTCTGCTCGCCCCAATATTGAACTGCTGCCGGAAGGCCAGTTTAAATATCACGTCGACTTTGAACATCTGCACATCGGCGAAGAGACCGGCCTGATTTGTGTCTCGCGGCCGACTAATCCCACCGGCAACGTGATCACCGATGAGGAGCTGCTTAAGCTCGACGTCCTTGCACAACAGCACAACATTCCGCTGCTGATCGATAACGCCTACGGCGTACCGTTTCCCGGCATTATCTTTAGCGACGTTCGGCCGCTGTGGAACCCTAATATCATTTTGTGCATGAGCCTGTCGAAGCTCGGCCTGCCGGGCGCGCGTTGCGGCATCATCATCGCCGATGAGAAAGTGATTAACGCCATCAGCAATATGAACGGCATTATCAGCCTGGCACCCGGCAGTATTGGCCCGGCCATCGCCTGCGAAATGATTAAACGCGGCGATCTGCTGCGGCTGTCGGAAGAGGTCATCAAACCTTTTTATCAGCAGCGTGTTGAGCAGACTATCGCCGTCATTCGCCGCTATTTATCGACCGATCGCTGCCTGATACACAAACCAGAAGGGGCGATTTTCCTGTGGCTGTGGTTTCCGGATTTGCCAATCACCACGGAAATGCTCTACCAGCGTTTGAAGGCACGCGGCGTGCTGATGGTGCCTGGCCACTTCTTCTTTCCAGGCCTGGAATATGACTGGCCGCACACCCATCAGTGCATGCGCATGAACTATGTGCCGGAAGCGGAAAAAATTGAGCGTGGTATCCAGATTCTCGCCGAGGAACTGGATAAAGCCTTTAGCGGCGAATAAGCACGGACAGCAGGCATTTAACGTCGGCTGCCACTTCTGGCGCCGATTGTCTGTAACACAGCGCGTTTCCCAACCTGCTGCCTCTCGGCGGGTTTTTCGTGTCGTTGGCTGGCGCAGGAGCTCAGTAAACCGATCGGCGTGAGCATCCGTTAACCCGGATGATCGTCACTACCGCGCTCGCCCTGAATACGCGTCGCTGGCGTTTTACCGGGATTCATCGATAAAAGAATGCGGCTGGCCATCGTCCGGCATTACGTGACGGCTTGCCATGTTAATCGTCTGTATCAGGGAGGTTTATGTCAGTCAGAGATATGCTGTTAGCGCTGTGCGTGGTGGTCGCCTGGGGCGTCAACTTTGTGGTGATCAAGCTCGGTTTACAGGGCATGCCGCCTTTTTTACTCGCCGGTCTGCGCTTCACGCTGGTTGCCTTTCCCGCCATTTTCTTTGTGCGCCGACCACAGGTGCCGCTGCGCTGGTTGATGCTGTATGGCCTGACCATCAGTTTTGGTCAGTTCGCTCTGCTGTTTCTGGCCATCAAGCTCGGTATGCCGGCAGGTCTGGCGTCGCTGGTGTTGCAGGCGCAGGCGTTCTTCACCATTGGCCTGGGCGCGTTGCTGTTGGCCGAAAAGCTGCGCTGGAATCATGTGGCGGGCATGCTGATCGCGACGCTGGGCATCTTTCTGCTGGCAACCTCGGGCATGCAGGGACAAACCACCGCGGGCGTGACGCTGACCACCATGATGATGACGCTGGCGGCGGCGCTGTCATGGGGATTCGGCAATATCACCAATAAGATCATCATGCGTAATCGCTCGGTGCCAGTGCTGTCGCTGGTTACCTGGAGCGCGCTGGTGCCGATAGCGCCCTTTTTTCTCTGCTCATGGCTGTTTGAAGGCAGCGAGGCGATCACCACCAGCCTGCTGCATATCTCGCTGACCACGGTGCTGGCGCTGATCTACCTGGCGTTTGTTGCCACCATTCTTGGCTATGGCATCTGGGGAAATCTGCTCAGCCGTTATGAAACCTGGCGCGTGGCGCCGCTGTCGTTGCTGGTGCCGGTGGTAGGCATTATCAGCGCCGCAGTGGTATTGGGCGAGCGGCTGTCGTTACAGCAGATGGCAGGCGCAGCGGTAGTGATTGCAGGCCTGCTGGTGAATATTTTTGGCGGACTGCTGTTAACCGCACGGCTCAGCCGGTCGCCCTAACCCGGTGAAGAGACGATAAAAAAACGCCGCTTTTCAGCGGCGTTTTTCTTAGTTGAGGATTTCAATGCGGCGCGGTTTGCGCTCTTCCGGCACCAGACGCTCAAGGTCGATGTACAGCAGACCGTTTTCGAGGCGGGCGTCACGCACAACAACGTGCTCAGCCAGCTGGAATTTGCGCTCGAAGTTACGCTCTGCAATGCCCTGATAGAGGTATTTACGCTCGGTTTGCTCTTCAGCATGGGCACCACGCACAATCAGCAGATTGTCATGAGCGGTGATATCCAGTTCGCTCTGGGCGAAGCCAGCAACGGCGATGGTGATGCGATATTTATTCTCATCGACCAGCTCGACGTTGTAAGGAGGATAGCCACCGTTGCTCTGGTTTTGGCCAGATTCGATCAGGTTAATCAGGCGATCGAAACCAATAGCGGAGCGGTACAGTGGGGAAAGGTCAAAGTTACGCATGGAAATACTCCTGAATTCAGCAAGTGTTAGGTGTTCGCCCTCCTTTAAGGACAGGCGTGACATCCGGTCGGCGACCCTTTCGGCGTTCGCTTTTGTGACCGTAACAAGAAAATGGGGATTTCACTGCGGCTTTCAAGGGGGAAAACAGCAATTTTTTTTAACCAAAAACCAGTGATTGTCATACACTCAGAGGACAATTCGCCATACAACGGCTGCAGTCACCACAGAGTGATCGGATGGTTTCCGACCCGCAGGCGATAACACTCGGGCCGTTAGCAACGGACTGTAGGGATGATGAAAATGAACATGATGAAAAAATACCGTATGGCCGGTTTACTGGCCTGCTGCACGCTGGTCAGCACCGGCTGTTCCAGCGTGATGTCGCATACCGGTGCCAGCCAGGGTTACTATCCCGGCACGCGTGCCAGTGCGGATTTGATTGCCGATGATGGCACCAGTTGGGCCATTAAGCCGCTGGCTATCGTCGATCTGCCTTTCTCTGCGGTGATGGATACGCTGCTGTTGCCGTGGGATTACTTCCGTTCGGACGACGATAAAAGCCTCGACTCACCGCGTGCTCGCGTGCTGCAAAGCGAAAAGCTGGCGCATACCCAGGAAAATCTGGCCCAGGCCGCGCCCATGCCGGTTAGTCAGTCGTCACTGTAAAAATTTGCCGATAGCCTGCCACGTCACGCATGTAGGCAATCTGGCTACCATCGGGTGAAAACACCACCGCATCGCCGCATGGCGCCGTTACCGTCCGCGGCGTCAAACGATCAATTTTCCCGTTCGCTCTTTGCCACAGCATCACGCTGTTATCGGCAATAAACGCCACCGCCGTGCCATCGGGCCGCCAGCTAAATGCCGACTGAATGCCGCCGCTGAGCTGTGTGCGCTGATGTGGCTCGCCGCCGTTGGGCGACACCGTCCACAGCTGCGGCTGCTGCCGTTCATCGGCCAGCAAAAAAGCGATACGACTGCCGTCCGGCGTGGCACGCAACCAGTGCCTTGGCTGCTGCGCCAGCCCGTGAGTAAAGGTTAATCGCCGCTGCTGTATGCCTCGCGGCGGCGCAGGCAATCTCTCTGCCGTCCCTTCCAGTGGCGCTTCGCCGGGCTGTTTACAGGCTTCTGGGTCATCAGGCAAATCGACAATAAACACCTCCGGGACTTTTTCGCCACTGGCGGAAACCGTATCGCCAATGAAGGCGATCGCCCAACGCTGCCAGCTGCCATCCAGCTTTTTATAGCCGTTATCACCTACCCAACACTCTTCATAGGCGCGATTGATCTCATCGCTACCTGGCCGTGGCGCGACCTGCGTTTGGCTGATCAGCACGCAGAAATGGCTGCCATCATGCTCACGCGGATGCGCTTTCAGCGGGCAAACGGGGCCGATGGGCAGCGCGACGCCAACGTTGCGCAGATCGTCACGTCGATCGCGCTCGTGCATCACATGATCGTTATAAGTAAAGCTCAGCCGCGATCCATCCGGGCTGAAAACGTGGACGTGCGAGCCGCCACGCAGCGCGCCCGGCGTAAACGGCGGCGTGATATCGCAGGCATCAAGGTTGGTTGCCTGGCCATTCTCCACAATAACGCCACGCCGGTGATGCAGGTCATATTGCCACTGCGCGTCAGGGTGTTCCGGCCCGTGAATAAACGCATAGCGCGGCGGCAGATCGGGACTGACGGTGACCACGCCAACGTGCGCGCCATCCTGCGCCTGATAGATTACCGCCGTCTCACCGCTGTGAACGTTGACCTGCTCAATCGTCAGGCCGGTAAAAGAGGCGCCGGAAGGCCGCACGTCAAAAGCCAGCCATTCGCTGTCGGCGGTCCAGACGTTGATGTTGGTAAGCTGATGATTACGTGCAGCAAAAGTGATTTGTTTTTCAGTCATCTGGCAACCTTAATTGAAAGCGTTGCCAGTCAACTTACGCGAAAGCGCTGAGGGGTGCCAGCGCAGGCCGCGTTATGGCGCAAGGCGCTATTTATGCCAGCACGAATTTCTCAATCGCGTGGGCGACGCCATCTTCCATATTGGTTTTGGTAACAAACTGCGCGATCGCCTTAACCGAGTCGATAGCATTACCCATCGCCACGCCCGTACCGGCATATTCCAGCATCGCCAGATCGTTCTCCTGATCGCCAATCGCCATCACTTCATCCCGTGACAGGTTGAGCTGCTCAGCCAGCACGCGCACGCCTTCGCCTTTATTAACCCGTTTGTTCAGAATTTCAAGGTAGTACGGCGCGCTTTTCAGGATGGTGTAATTGGCGGTGGCCTGCTGCGGCAGACGTTTAATCGCTGCATCCAGTACCGCAGGCGAATCGATCATCATTACCTTGGGAAAGGTTAAGCCGCGGTCCATCTCTTCCACGCTGCGGTAGCGCAGCGGGATGCCGGTCAGGCTCGCTTCATGAATGGTGTATTCACTGATGTCTTTGTTAGCGGTATACAGCGAGGCTTTATCCAGCGCCTGGAAATGCACACCCAGCTCACGCGCCAGCTGCTCAAAATAGAGATAGTCATCAAAGGTGAGCGTGACTTCAGCGATGCATTCGCCATCGGTGGCACGGTGCACCAGCGCGCCGTTGTTGCTGATGCAGTATTGGCCTTCACGTTGCAGATCCAGCTCCATCAGATAGCGCTGAATCCCCACCAGCGGGCGGCCGGTGGTCAGGACGATGTGCACGCCCTGCTCAATCGCGCGGGCAATCGCCTCTTTTACCGCAGGAGTAATAAGATGCTGCGGATTGAGCAGCGTGCCGTCCATATCAATTGCAATAAGCTTGATCGCCATAACATCCTCGTTAACGTCGGTATTTGTCTCAATGCTAGCGCGATTCAGCTCGCATTGCCTGGAGAGTTTGGGCATGATCCTGGATTCAGACAATGCGCAAGGTGCGCGCCGCCCATAAAAAAGGCGACCACAATGGGTCGCCTTTTTACTGCATCAAGCCAATCAGATATCGATGTTAGCGGCTTTCAGTGCGTTCTCTTCGATGAAGGCACGGCGCGGTTCAACCGCATCGCCCATCAGCGTGGTAAACAGCTGATCGGCCGCGATGGCGTCTTTCACCGTGACGCGCAGCATGCGACGGCTGTCCGGATCCATCGTGGTTTCCCACAGCTGCTCAGGGTTCATCTCGCCCAGCCCTTTATAGCGCTGTACCGACAGACCGCGACGCGACTCTTTCACCAGCCACTCCAGCGCCTGCTCAAAGCTGGTCACCGGCTGACGGCGTTCACCACGCTCAATGAAGGCATCTTCTTCGATCAGGCCGCGCAGTTTCACGCCAAGGGCGCAAATCTTGCGGTATTCGCCGCCGAGGATAAATTCATTGTCCAGCACATAATCGGTATCAACACCGTGGGTGCGAACGCGCAAAACCGGTTCAAAGGTGTTGTGCTCACGGTTTTCACGCATCTGCGCCATATAGGTGCTGCCGTGCGACTCTTTCTCGTTCAGGTAGTTCACCAGCGCGGTATTCCATTCGGTGACTTCCTGCTCGTTCTCCAGACTGGCCAGCGTCGGATGGTAGATCAGCGCGTTCAGCAGCGCCACCGGGAAACGGCGCTCCATGCGTTTGATCATTTTCTTCGTGCTGTTGAAATCTGCAACCAGCGTTTCCAGCTGCTCGCCGTTCAATGCCGGTGCGCTGGCGTTGGTATGCAGCGTGGCGCCGTCCATCGCGATGGCGATTTGATACTGATCCATCGCCTCATCATCTTTGATGTACTGCTCCTGCTTGCCTTTTTTCACCTTGTAGAGCGGTGGCTGCGCGATATAAACATGGCCGCGCTCAATGATTTCCGGCATCTGACGATAGAAGAAGGTCAACAGCAGCGTACGGATGTGCGAACCGTCGACGTCGGCATCGGTCATGATGATGATGCTGTGATAACGCAGCTTGTCCGGGTTGTACTCATCGCGTCCAATGCCGCAGCCCAGCGCGGTGATCAGCGTGGCAACTTCCTGCGAAGCGAGCATCTTATCGAAGCGCGCTTTCTCGACGTTGAGGATTTTACCCTTCAGCGGCAGAATCGCCTGATTCTTACGGTTACGGCCTTGCTTCGCTGAACCGCCTGCGGAGTCACCCTCCACCAGGTAGATTTCAGACATCGCCGGATCGCGCTCCTGACAGTCCGCCAGCTTGCCCGGCAGGCCAGCCAGATCCAGCGCGCCTTTACGACGGGTCATTTCACGGGCACGACGTGCTGCTTCACGCGCACGCGCCGCATCAATGATTTTACCCACTACGATTTTCGCATCGCCTGGGTTTTCCAGCAGGTATTCGGCCAGCAGTTCGTTCATCTGCTGCTCCACCGCGGATTTCACCTCGGAAGAGACCAGCTTATCTTTGGTCTGCGAAGAGAATTTTGGATCTGGCACTTTCACCGATACCACGGCAATCAGGCCTTCACGCGCATCGTCACCGGTAGCGCTGACCTTGGCTTTCTTGCTGTAGCCTTCTTTATCCATGTAGGCGTTCAGCGTACGGGTCATTGCCGCACGGAAACCGGCCAGGTGCGTACCGCCGTCGCGCTGTGGAATGTTGTTGGTGAAACAGTAAATATTTTCCTGGAAACCGTCGTTCCACTGCAGCGCCACTTCCACGCCAATGCCATCTTTCTCGGTAGAGAAATAGAAGGCGTTCGGGTGAATGGGGGTTTTGTTTTTGTTCAGGTATTCCACAAAGGCTTTGATACCGCCTTCGTAATGGAAATGGTCGCTCTTGCCGTCGCGCTTGTCTTCCAGGCGAATAGACACGCCGGAGTTCAGGAATGACAGCTCGCGCAGGCGCTTGGCCAGAATGTCATATTCAAAATCAAGCACGTTGGTAAAGGTTTGGTGACTGGCCCAGAAACGCACGCGCGTACCGGTGGTGTCGGTCTCACCGGTGACCGCCAGCGGTGCCTGTGGCACGCCGTGCACATAGAGCTGATGGTGAACCTTGCCATCGCGACGAATGGTCAATTCCAGCTTCTCGGACAGGGCGTTTACCACCGATACGCCCACGCCATGCAGACCACCGGAAACTTTATAGGAGTTGTCATCAAACTTGCCGCCGGCATGCAGCACGGTCATGATCACTTCCGCCGCAGAAACACCCTCTTCTTCGTGAATACCGGTTGGAATTCCGCGACCATCATCCTGTACCGATACGGAATTATCAGCATGAATGGTGACCTGAATTTCACTACAGTGTCCGGCGAGTGCTTCGTCGATGGCGTTATCCACAACCTCGAATACCATATGGTGCAGACCGGTGCCGTCATCGGTATCACCGATGTACATGCCCGGGCGTTTGCGTACCGCATCAAGCCCTTTCAGGACTTTGATACTGGAGGAGTCATAAGAATTCGACATCAACGTTTCTCGCTCATTTCATCTTCAGGTTGAACCGCTATTTTACCCTGTTCTACGCGGAACATCTTGCCCTTTTCGTCAGTCATATCGATGACGTGTTCAGCGCCAATGGCACTGACAAAAACTTGGGCTTGAGTGGCTTTCAGACGGTCCGCTAACAGGCGGCGACGGCTGTCGTCCAGTTCCGAGGCAAAATCATCGATCAGATAGAGACAGCGCCTGCCGTTCTGGCGGGTGAGAAACTCACCCTGAGCCAGGCGAAGGGCGCACATCAGGAGTTTTAGCTGCCCGCGTGACAGCAGATCTTCCACCGGCGTGCCGTCGGCACGGATGCGGAAGTCCGCTTTATGCGGGCCGCTGGCGGTATAAGTCAGCGCACGATCGCGCTCAAAGTTACGCTCCAGCAGTTCGGCGTAATCGCTCTCTTTGTCCCAGCCGCGCTGGAACGAAAAGGTCAGCTGGAATTCGGGTAAAAACTGGGCGCAGGTCGCGCTGATATCGGCGGCGATAGCGTCGCTGTATTCCGCGCGCCAGCGGCTGATTTCCATCGCCAGCGGCACCAGTTCCTGATCCCACGCGCGAATCTGCTGATAGCGACTCACCTGACGCAGCGCGGCGTTGCGCTGTTTCATCAGGCGGCGCAGATTGCTCCAGGCAAGAAAGAAGCCCGGCGCATTGTGAAAACAGCCCCAGTCGATATAGGCGCGGCGATATTTTGGCCCACCATTCAGCAGGGTGAAACCTTCCGGCGTGATCAGCTGCATCGGCAGCATTTGCGCCAGTTCGGCGACTTTATGCCCGTCGCTGCCGTCGATACGCACTTTGCTGTCACCAGCACGGTTTTTCGACAGGCCCACCGATATTTCCCGCTCGTTGCCTTCAATACGGCCATGCAACACGAACGCATCCTGCTCATGGCGAATTACCCGGCCCGCCTGCAGGCTGCGAAACGCGCGGCCATGACCCAGCGTATAGATCGCTTCGAGCACGCTGGTTTTGCCGCTGCCGTTTGCGCCAATCAGGAAGTTAAATCCCGGCGCCAGCGCCAGATCGGCATTTTCGATGTTGCGGAAGTCTTTAATAAGCAGGCGGGTTAAAGCCATGAATTAATCCAAAAAAAGCGGGACAGGAGAACTGCTTCGCCTGATAAGAATATGGGGTCGCAAGCCGCACTAAACAAGGATAAAACGCGACTTTTTTAATCGTTTCGCGCGGCGTTTATCGCCAGAAAACCGGAGCAGCAACGGCACGACAAAAAACAGTACCTTTTCCAAAATTACTCGCCGTTAACCACCTAATTCCAGGGCGTTAACGGCGCAGTCAGTTTGGCGACGGCCAGCGCACAGCAAGCGGCACTAAACAAAACAACGCGCCTTTCCAACAAACCATCCGCCGTTGACTACCTAAATCCAGGGCGTTAACGGCGCAGTCAGTTTGGCGACGGCCAGCGCACAGCAAGCGGCACTAAACAAAACAACGCGCCTTTCCAACAAACCATCCGCCGTTGACTACCTAAATCCAGGGCGTTAACGGCGCAGTCAGTTTGGCGACGGCCAGCGCACAGCAAGCGGAGCGTACTGAAGTACGTGAGCATTGCGCGCACTGCCCGGCGTCAAACTGGCCAGTGAGTTAGCCCGCTGCGATCGCCTCAGAGCCGCATTGGCATAACGACATAGGCCGCCGACTGACTCGCTGCATCTTCAATCTGCACGCTGGACACTGAATCGGTGAGCAGCAGACGCACGTTTTCGCACTTCAGCGTATTCAGCACGTCGAGCACGTAGCTGACGTTGAAGCCAATCTCCAGCTCACTGCCGCCGTAAGTCACGTCGAGAATCTCTTCCGCTTCTTCCTGCTCCGGGTTGTTTGCCGTAATACGCAGCTGATTTTCGCTGATGTAGAGGCGAACGCCGCGGAACTTCTCATTCGACAGAATCGCAGCACGGGCAAAAGCCTGTTTCAGCAAATCGCAACCGGCATCCAGCGTTTTATCCGGATTTTTCGGCAATACGCGGCGATAATCAGGGAAACGGCCATCAACCAGCTTGGAGGTGAAGATAAAATCGCCGACGTGCGCACGAATGTTGCTGCTGCCAATCTGAACCTGCAGCGGCGTGTCGCCACCGTCCAGCAGGCGCAACAGTTCAATCACCCCTTTGCGCGGCACGATCACCGAGTGGTTCGGCAATGCCTGACCCACCGGCATTGAACAGACCGCCAGACGGTGGCCGTCGGTGGCTACCGTACGCAGCTCTTCACCTTCGGTTTCAAACAGCATGCCGTTGAGATAATAACGAACATCCTGATGCGCCATCGAGAACTGGGTCGCTTCGATTAACCGTTTCATCGTCGCCTGCGGCA
Source organism: Duffyella sp. Ts4 (assembly GCF_051851875.1). Classification (NCBI taxonomy): domain Bacteria; kingdom Pseudomonadati; phylum Pseudomonadota; class Gammaproteobacteria; order Enterobacterales; family Erwiniaceae; genus Duffyella; species Duffyella sp. Ts4. The sequence continues at coordinate 52,922 of NZ_JBLYPN010000014.1, forward strand.
GGGTAAATTCCACCTCGCTCTGCCAGTCGTCAAGATTCGGGAAATCGCTGGCCGGCAGCGTGGAGAGCGAGAAGCGGCTGCGGCCAGAGCGCACCAGCATCCGTTCGCCTTCCAGCACGACGCTGATCTCCGCGCCTTCCGGCAGCCCGCGACAGATGTCGAGGAACTTACGTGCGGGCACGGTGGTGGCGCCTGGCTCATGAGGCTGGCTTAACGCCACGCGCGCCACCATCTCCATTTCCAAATCGGTGCCGGTCAGCAACAGCGTGCCTTCATTAACCTGCAGCAGCAGGTTACCGAGAATAGGCAGCGTAGGACGACCGCCTAACGGGCCACTAACTTGTTGCAATGGTTTGAGTAATTGCTCACGTTCTACAGTAAATTTCATAGCGTCAGGAAGATAGGGTTCTGATTAAATTGGAAAAATCTTCTTTGATATCGTGACTTTCTTCACGTAACTGCTCGATCTTCCGGCAGGCGTGCAGCACGGTCGTATGATCGCGGCCACCAAACGCATCGCCAATTTCTGGCAGGCTGTGGTTGGTTAACTCTTTGGCCATGGCCATGGCCATTTGACGCGGCCGCGCTACCGAGCGCGAACGGCGCTTGGAGAGCAAATCGGCCACTTTAATTTTGTAATATTCCGCCACCGTCTTTTGAATGTTATCGATGGTGACCAGCTTTTCCTGCAGCGCCAGTAGATCGCGCAGCGCTTCGCGCACGAAATCGATGGTAATGGCGCGGCCGGTAAAGTTAGCGTTGGCGATCACGCGGTTCAACGCCCCTTCCAGCTCACGGACGTTGGAACGCAGGCGCTTGGCAATAAAAAACGCCACTTCGCCAGGCAGACGAATATCGTTCTCATCCGCCTTTTTCATCAGGATCGCCACGCGGGTTTCCAGCTCTGGCGGCTCAATCGCCACGGTCAGTCCCCAGCCAAAGCGCGATTTCAGGCGATCTTCCACGCCGTTAATCTCTTTTGGATAGCGATCTGACGTCAGGATGATCTGCTGATTGCCTTCGAGCAGCGCATTAAAGGTGTGAAAAAACTCCTCCTGTGAGCGCTCTTTATTAGCAAAGAACTGAATATCATCGATCAGCAACGCATCAACCGAACGGTAGTAGCGTTTGAATTCTTCAATCGCGTTATTCTGCAGCGCTTTTACCATATCCTGCACAAAACGCTCGGAGTGCATGTAAACCACTTTAGCATTTGGCTTACGCGCCATGATGCCGTTGCCTACCGCATGCAGCAGGTGGGTTTTACCGAGACCGGTGCCGCCATAAAGGAAAAGCGGGTTATAAGCGCCGCCGGGATTATCTGCCACCTGACGTGCCGCCGCGCGCGCCAGTTGGTTAGATTTACCCTCAACGAAGTTATCAAAGTTGTGTCGCGTATTAACGTTAGAGCGGTAAGAAGGCTCCGCAGGGGCCGGCACGTTGTCCCAGCTTGGACGCGCAATGGGCGACGGACGATTCGGTGCCAACGTCGGTGCCGAGATAGTCGCGTTGGCGCTGGCCAGCGTTGGCTGACTGAGCGTCTGCGTTACCGGCTTGCTGCCTACTTCAAAACGCAATAAAGGTGTATCCGAGCCGCAAAAGTCATTCAGCAGCCCGTTGATATTATTTAGGTATTTATCCCGAACCCAGTCGAGTACAAACCGATTTGGTGCGTACAGGGCCAGCGTATTGCCGTTGAGCTCAGCCTGCAGAGGTCTTATCCACATACTGAATTCGGTGGCAGGTAGCTCATCCTGCAAACGGGCAAGACACTGTTGCCAAAGCGTAAGTGACACGGCGGACTCCACTCGAACAAAATCGATAAGAAAAAAGGCGCTGAAACGAATTCATCATTGTTGACGCAGAGGCGAAGACACGCATGCGACCGCTATCTGCGGTGGTTCCTTTGACAATCGCTTTCAGGATCGTCAGCGGAAGCGGCGGATCATAACGCAAAGTGCCGCAGAGATCTTCACTTTCTACACAGATTTGATCCATTTTATCCACAGGCGTTCAACCGGGCTAAGTTTACGCCAGCTTGTACAAAACGCACCCAGGCGGGCACCGAAAACCGTGATTTTTTTCCCAGGATATCCACTGCTCTGACCACAGGCATAAATGAAATGATCGCCAGAAGATCCGGTACGATCCTTGCGCTTTTATGCGCAGCCCGTATAATTCTCCCCCCAGCGTAATCGCTACTCGCCCGATTGGGCCGATTCGGGACCGAGCGGTGCCGTTTTATGCGAAGTAAATTGACTCCGGACTGTACAATTATTACAATCCCGCCTCTTTATTATTGAGGCGTCGGTCGGTTTTCTGACCTGAAACGCGTCACCAAGTGAAATTTTTCAAGTTTAGGTAGAAATCGCCATGAAACGCACTTTTCAACCGTCCGTACTGAAGCGTAACCGTTCACACGGTTTCCGTGCTCGTATGGCAACCAAAAATGGTCGTCAGGTTCTGGCACGTCGTCGTGCTAAAGGCCGCTCTCGTCTGACCGTTTCTAAGTAATAAAGCTAACCCTCGTGGTTAAGCTCGCATTTCCCAGGGAGTTACGTTTGTTAACTCCCACTCATTTCACTTTCGTCTTCCAGCAGCCACAACGGGCTGGCACGCCGCAAATTACTATACTCGGCCGCCTTAATTCGCTGGGGCATCCCCGCATCGGTCTCACAGTCGCCAAAAAGCATGTCAAACGCGCGCATGAGCGTAACCGGATCAAGCGATTGACCCGCGAAAGCTTTCGCCTGCGTCAACACGAGCTTCCGGCAATGGACTTTGTGATCGTGGCGAAGAAGGGAATTGCCGACCTCGATAATAGTGCGCTAGTGGAAGCGTTGGAGAAACTATGGCGTCGTCACTGTCGCCTGGCTCGCGGCTCCTGATCGCACTGATTCGCGTCTATCAACGCGTTATCAGTCCGCTGCTTGGACCCCACTGTCGGTTCAATCCCACCTGTTCACAGTATGGGATTGAGGCATTACGCAGGTTTGGGGTTATAAAAGGCAGTTGGTTGACAATGAAACGCGTATTAAAATGCCACCCCTTAAACCCGGGTGGCGACGATCCTGTGCCGCCAAAAACCTTTGATACCAGAGAACATTAACGATGGATTCGCAACGCAATCTTTTTCTCATCGCTTTTCTGTTCGTGTCTTTCATGATCTGGCAAGCCTGGCAGACGGACCACGCTCCGCAGCCGCAGCAAACCCAGACCACGCAAAACACAACAGTAGCCGGTGATGCCGCAAGCCAGGGTGTTCCTGCCAGCGGCCAGGGCAAAACGATCACCGTTAAGACCGATGTCCTGTCCCTGCACATTAATACTCGCGGTGGCGATGTTGAGCAGGCTCAGTTGCTGACCTATCCGGATAAGCTCGGTTCAACGCAGCCATTCCAGCTGCTGGAAACCAAGCCGGGCTTCATTTATCAGGCGCAAAGTGGCCTGACCGGTCGTAACGGTCCAGACAATCCAAACAACGGTGCGCGTCCGCTGTACACCACCACGCAGGATAATTTCGAGCTGGCTGATGGCCAGAGCGAACTGCGTATTCCAATGGTGTTTACAGCAGAGAACGGCGCGGTGTTCACAAAAACCTTCGTAGTGAAACGTGGCGAATATGCCGTTAACGTTGACTACCAGGTGAATAACACCACGCAGCAGCCGCTGGAAGTCTCAATGTTCGGCCAGCTGAAGCAGACCATGACGCTGCCAAAACATCGCGACACGGGCAGCAACAACTTTGCGCTGCACACGTTCCGCGGTGCGGCTTTCTCAACCAGCGAAGAGAAGTACGAGAAATATAAGTTCGACACCATCGCTGATAACGAGAACCTGAGCACCACCACCAGCAACGGCTGGGTCGCTATGTTGCAGCAATATTTTGCTACCGCATGGGTCCCGCGCACCGCTGGCATGAACTCGCTCTATACCACCAATCTCGGCAACGATATTGCTGCGGTAGGTTATAAGTCTGCGCCGGTCACCATCGCCGCGGGCAGTCAGCAATCGCTGGCCGCCACGCTGTGGGTTGGCCCGGAAATTCAGGATCGTATGGCTGCCGTTGCGCCGCATCTCGATCTGACGGTGGATTACGGGTGGTTGTGGTTTATCTCGCAGCCGCTGTTCAAACTGCTGAAGTTCCTGCACAGCTTTATCGGTAACTGGGGCTTCTCGATTATCGTTATCACCTTTATCGTTCGTGGCATCATGTACCCGCTGACCAAAGCGCAGTACACCTCCATGGCGAAAATGCGCATGCTGCAGCCGAAGATTCAGGCGATGCGTGAGCGCATGGGTGATGATAAGCAGCGTATGAGCCAGGAAATGATGGCGATGTACAAGGCGGAGAAGGTTAACCCGCTGGGTGGCTGTCTGCCGCTGGTTATTCAGATGCCAATCTTCCTTGCCCTTTACTATATGCTGATGGGCTCGGTCGAGCTGCGCCATGCGCCGTTCGCCCTGTGGATCCATGACCTTTCTGCGCAGGACCCGTACTACATCCTGCCGATCCTGATGGGCGTGACAATGTTCTTCATTCAGAAGATGTCGCCAACCACCGTCACCGATCCTATGCAGCAGAAGATCATGACCTTTATGCCGGTGATCTTTACCGTGTTCTTCCTGTGGTTCCCGTCAGGTCTGGTGCTGTACTACATCGTCAGTAACCTGGTGACCATCATCCAGCAGCAGCTGATCTATCGCGGCCTGGAAAAACGTGGCTTACACAGCCGCGACAAGAAGAAAGCATAACGCCGTTATTCACTGAGCCGCTGCGATGGCGATAACGCCGCAGCGGCGCAAAACGGACAGGCAGGGCGGGATAATATCTCGCCCTTTTTTCATTTTGCGGGTGCTGCTATGCGGCCCCTATCAGGAGAGTTGCCATGAGCCACAGCGATACCATTGTAGCCCAGGCCACACCGCCAGGGCGCGGCGGCGTGGGCATCCTGCGCGTATCGGGTACGAAAGCAGCCGAGGTCGCTCAGCAGCTGCTCGGCAAGCTGCCGAAGCCGCGTTACGCTGATTATCTGCCCTTCCGTGATGCCGACGGCACGCCGCTCGATCAGGGCATTGCCCTCTGGTTTCCCGGTCCCCACTCTTTCACCGGTGAAGATGTGCTGGAGCTGCAGGGCCACGGCGGCCCGGTTATTCTCGATCTGCTGCTGAAGCGCATCGTCGCGCTGCCCGGCATCCGCATTGCGCAACCGGGTGAGTTTTCTGAACGCGCCTTTTTGAATGACAAACTCGATCTGGCGCAGGCAGAAGCGATTGCCGATCTGATTGATGCCAGTTCAGAGCAGGCTGCGCGCTCAGCGCTTAACTCGTTGCAGGGCGCTTTTTCGGCGCGCGTGAATCATCTGGTCGAAGCCCTGACCCACCTGCGCATTTTCGTTGAGGCCGCTATCGACTTTCCGGACGAAGAGATCGACTTCCTCTCTGACGGCAAAATTGAGGCGCAGCTGCAGCAGGTCATCGTCGATCTGGATAACGTCCGCAGCGAAGCGCGTCAGGGCAGCCTGCTGCGTGAAGGCATGAAGGTAGTCATTGCCGGTCGTCCGAATGCCGGTAAATCGAGCCTGCTTAATGCGCTGGCCGGTCGCGAAGCGGCGATCGTCACCGACATTGCCGGTACCACGCGCGATGTACTGCGTGAGCATATTCATATCGATGGCATGCCGCTGCATATCATCGATACCGCGGGATTACGCGACGCCAGCGATGAAGTAGAGCGCATTGGTATTGAGCGTGCCTGGCAGGAGATTGAACAGGCTGACCGCGTGTTGTTTATGGTTGACGGAACGACCACCGACGCCACCGAAGCGGCGCAAATCTGGCCTGACTTTATTGCGCGTCTGCCCGACACGCTGCCGATTACCGTGGTACGCAATAAAGCGGATATGACCGGCGAAACGCTGGGCCTGGCGGAGGCCAATGGCAGCGCGCTGATTCGGCTCTCTGCTCGCACCGGCGAAGGCATCGATCTGCTGCGCGATCACCTGAAACAGAGCATGGGTTTTGCTGGCAACATGGAAGGCGGCTTCCTGGCGCGCCGACGCCATCTACAAGCGCTGGAGCTGGCGGCTACTCATCTGCAACAGGGCAAAGCGCAGCTGCTCGGCGCGTGGGCCGGAGAACTGCTGGCTGAAGAGCTACGCCTGGCGCAGCAGTGTCTGAGCGAGATCACCGGCGAATTCAGTTCTGACGATCTGCTGGGACGGATTTTCTCCAGCTTTTGCATCGGCAAATAAACCCTCTCGCCTCATTGCCAAAGGCAGCCGGTGGCTGCCTTTTTTATTGCTGTAAATCAGCCAGCCGCCGCTGTCCTTAATCTGAAACTGGCCCAGTTTCGCCCTAATCTAATAGAAAATAGTCAGAAAATTCTTACAATGGATCTGATGATTATTCGACCATTATCACGGAGTGAAAGATGGCCAGTCATTTTGTGCGTGCCACGCTACCGTTATCCCTGCCCTGCGCCTTACCCACGTCGCAGGCGGTGCTCGATCACGCCAGCCGTCTGCCCGCGCGCCGTCGGGAACGCTTTCTTGCCGCAAGGGCGCTGCTGGCCGAACTGATGCTTAAGGTTTATGGCCTGACGCCGCTGCCAGAATTAACTACCTGCAAGTATGGTCGCCCTTTATTCGCTAATCGTGATCTGCCCGATTTCAGCATTGCCTATGCCGGAAACGTTATCGGCGTTTTGCTGGCGGAGGAAGGTGGCCGCGTTGGGCTGGATATGGAAATGGTGCGCGCGCACAGCCGTCAAACCATTGAATATCATCAGCGGTTTATCTCCTCCAGCGAACGCACCTGGATCAACGCGCAGCCGGATCCGCTGGAAGCTTCAACGCAAATCTGGACGCTGCGACAGAGCGTGGTTAAGCTGGCGGGCGAAGGGGAGCGCGAAATGGCGGCCATCTGTTTACAGCCTGGCGCCGGACGGTTACGCGCCACCCGCTTTCCTGATGTACAGGTCATTTCCGATGTCGAACCGTCGCTGGTGTGGTCATGCGCGCTGCTCACCAACACCGATCGCCTCTGCCTGTGGGATCGCGAAGCCGATGGCAGCTGGCGAGCCCTGCGGACACTCGAGCTCAATAAGCCCAGTATCGGCTCGCATACGTTGCGTCTTACCAGCCTGCCGCAGGATCGGCCGTTGCAGGCATAAAAAAACCGGAGGCACGCCCCCGGTTTCTGATTGTCATCACTCGCGTACGCTTAGTGATGATCGATAAACGCAATCTTCAGCACGAACAGCAGCGAGACAATCGGCACGCACGGTCCGATTTCACGCCAGCGGCCGGTTCCCGCCTTCATGATGCAATAGGCAATAAAGCCCAGCGCAATGCCCTCGGTAATTGAGAAGCTAAACGGCATCATCACCGCGGTGACAAACGCCGGCACCGCTTCGGTTAAATCGTCCCAGCGAACGCGCGCCAGGCTTCCGGTCATCAATACGCCAACGTAAATCAGTGCGCCTGCCGCTGCGTAAGCGGGCACCATGGAAGCCAGCGGCGACAGGAAAATGACCAGCAGAAACAGTACGCCGGTGACCACCGCCATCAAGCCGGTGCGTCCGCCAATGGCCACGCCCGATGAGCTTTCGATATAGGCGGTAACGGAAGAGGTGCCGATAAACGCGCCGCTCATCGAGCTGATGCTGTCGACATACAGCGCCTGCTGCATGCGGGGAAAGGTGCCCTTTTCATCGGTCAGGCCAGCTTTGTCCGTTACGCCAATCAGCGTGCCGGAGGAGTCAAACAGGTTAACCAGCATGAACGAGAAGATCACCCCGGCCATACTGATGTTCAGCGCACCTTTCAGATCCACCTGGCCAATCACCGAACTCACCGGCGGCGGCGCAGAGAACACGCCGTTAAAAGTGACATCGCCCAATAGCAGGCCAATCGCGGTGGTGATCACAATCGACACCAGCACCGCCGCATGCAGATTCCGTGAAGCCAGAATAGCGATGATAAAGAAGCCGAGTGCGCCAAGCAGCACGCTGTGCGACGTCAGGTTACCGATGGTCAGCAGCGTATCGGGATTGGCAACGATGATGCCAGCATTTTTCAGCCCCATCATGGCGATAAACAAGCCGATGCCCGCGGTGATGCCGACGCGCAGGCTAAGCGGAATATTGGCAATCATCCAGTAGCGCACGCGTAACAGCGTCAGGATCAGCAGGCCCACCGCGCCCCAGAAGATTGCGCCCATGCCAACCTGCCATGAGTAACCCATAGCGCCAACCACCACAAAAGCGAAAAAGGCGTTCAGCCCCATTGCCGGGGCCAGCGCGACCGGCAGATTGGCCACCAGCCCCATCATGATGCTGCCAAAGGCGGCAATCAGGCAGGTGGTGACAAACACCGCCTGGGTATCCATTCCGGCGGCACCGAGAATCTGCGGGTTAACGAAGACGATATAAACCATCGTCAGGAAAGTGGTGAAACCGGCGATCACTTCCGTACGCACGGTGGTGCCGTGCTCCTGCAGCTTAAAAACCCGCTGCAACAAACCCTGTTTACTCATGTGCAATACCCAGATGAGGAATGATTTTCGACGCGTATCCTAACGGCTTTGCCGCTGTGACACACTGATTTTTAGTCCTGGCGGGTTTGCGGGTCGCATTCTCTTACCACCAGGTTACAGTGTTCACCCTGACTAAAAAAAGAGGCGATGTGATGACGGTAGAATGTTTGCTTTTCGATTGCGATGGCACGCTGGTGGACAGCGAGATGCTCTGCACCCAGGGTTACGTGAATACCTTTGCACAGTTTGGCATCCAGCTCTCTTTGCAGGAGATGTTTGAGAAATACAAAGGCGTGAAGCTCTATGACATCATTGCCGACGTAACCGCGCAGCATCCGATTGAGGCCTCCACCGAGACGCTGGAAAGCACCTATCGGGCTGAAGTGGCACGCCTGTTTGATCTGCATCTGCAACCGATCAGCGGCGCAGCGGATCTGCTGGCTGCCATTCGCCTGCCGATGGGCGTGGTGTCCAACGGCACAGTAAAGAAAATGGAGCATTCGCTGGGACTTACCGGCCTGCGCCACTATTTTGGCCCCCATCTGTATAGCGGTTACGACATCGCCCGCTGGAAGCCCGATCCGGCCATCATGCACCATGCCGCACAGCAGATGCAGGTGCCGATTGAGAACTGCATTCTGATCGATGATTCTGAAGCGGGAGCCAAAGCGGGCATCGCCGCTGGCATTCCGGTGTTTTATTACTGCGCCGATGCCCACAACCCGCCGCTGGATCATCCGCTGGTGACGCGCTTTGATGATATGGCGCAGCTGCCAGGGTTGTGGCAAGCCCGGGGCTGGGAGATCGTATAAGCGAGGCCGCTTATGGGTTGTGCCTTGCAGGCTGGCGTTTAGGGTCAACGTCTTTAAGGTCAACGTCTTTAAGGTCGGTCAACGTCTTTAAGGTCAAGGGCCATTTCGTTCTGCCTGAAGGCAGCCCGCTTAAACGGCCAGGTCAACGGCCATTTCGTTCTGCCCTTCGGGCCGCCCGAGCAGGGGCGGCAGTCGCCCCGCCCCTGCACCCCGGCTATCCGGCAAACACAACCGCCCGCCACAGGCGGGTACCCTCGTCGGTTCACATTTCTTCACGGACCGCTCGCGATTCGCTCCTGCTCAGCGCTCCCTTGTCCCGCCATCCATGGCGGGACATCCTGAAATGTTCACCTCCTCAGCGGTGGTGATGCCTCCTCAACGTCAACACCCAGGTCAAAACCCAAAACAAAAACAAAAACAAAAACAAAAACAAAAAAACCTCTAAAACAAAGCCAAAGCCAAAGCCAAAGCCAAAGCCAAAGCCAAAGCCAAAGCCAAAGCCAATTCGATTTTCCAGATTTTGGGTTTTGGGTTTCCTTTTTATATTTTGGGTTTTCTTTTAGATTTTGGTTTTAGTCTTTTCGGTTTTGACGTTGACCTTGAGGAGGCATCACAAACGCCGAGGCAAAAGCGTTTTCCAGGGCGAGCCGCAGGGATGCGGCGAGAGGGCGCGCTGAGCCGGGAGCGAATCGCGTCCGGTCCGTCAGGAAAACGCTTTTGCTGAGGGCACCCACGAAGTGGGCGGTTGTGTTTGCCGGATAGTGCAGGGGCGGGGCGCATGCCGCCCCTGCTCGGGCTGCCTTCAGGCAGAACGAAAGGGTCTTTGACCTTAAGACATTGACCTTAAGACATTGACCTTAAGTCATTGACTTTGAAGACCTTGACTTTGAAGACCTTGACCTAAAGCCGCCTGCAAGGCAAAAAGCCGCCCGCAGCCGGTCTGCTGCTCAGATCTACCCAATGGCGCCCAACACATCTTCCTGTCCCTGCTTCCTGGGCAGCAAAAACAGCGTTGCGGCGATATCAAGCAGGTAAATCAACGCCAACAACGTAATGGCGGCGGTGAAGGAGAAATGCCCGGCCAGCAGGCCAATCACCAACGGGCCAAAACCACCAACGCCGCGGCCCAGATTAAACAACACGTTTTGCGCCGTGGCGCGGGCCTTCACCGGATAGGTGTCAGAGATGAGCGCGCCGTAGCCGCCAATCATACCGTTAACGAACATGCCCATGATCGCGCCGGTAAACAGCATCACCGTGGGATCGCGCAGCTGGGCATAGATAATCACCATTGCCACCGCGCCGAACTGGTAAATCAGGAAAATTTTCCAGCGTGCAAAACGATCGGCCAGCAGGCCAAACAGCCAGATGCCAAAGGTCATGCCCACCACCGTCACCGCGGTCCATAAACCCGATTTAGTCAGAGAAAAGCCGAAATTGCTGGAGAGATAACTTGGCATCCAGATCATCAGTCCGTAATAACCAAAGTTTTGTACCGAACAGAGAATCAGGATGCCGATGCTCGCTTTGGTCGTGGCGCGATCCTTAAACAGCAATTTCAGGCGGGCACCGAACGATAACCCCTGGCCCGGTTCCACGTGGCGGCTGAATGCTTCCGGCTCACCCATGCTGCGACGTATGAAGAAGGAGAGAATCGCCGGTGCCAGCCCAACCAGAAACATCCCGCGCCAGCCGATAATGCCAAGCAGCACCGGCGTGATAAATGCCGCCAGCAGCACGCCCAGTTGCCAGCCCATGCCAACCCAGGCTGAGGCACGGTTACGCTTTTCAGCGGGCCAGGCTTCAGCGATCAGCGCCATGCCGATGCCGAATTCGCCACCCAGGCCAACGCCCGCCAGCGTGCGATACGCCAGCAGATCCCAGTAACCCTGCGCCAGCGCGCACAGTCCGGTAAACACGGAAAAAATCAGGATGGTGACGGTGAGAATACGGATGCGGCCATAGCGATCGCTAAGATGACCAAAAATAATGCCGCCGATGACAGCGCCTATCAGCGTCCAGGTGACCAGCGATCCGGCCTGCGAAGGATCGAGCAGCAGTGAGGCGCTGATCGCTGGCAGCATAAAGCCGAGGATCAGCAGATCAAAGCCATCCATGGCGTAGCCACTGACGGCAGCCAGCATCGCCTTGCCCGGCGTGGCCTGTTTTTTCGGTGAGGAAGCGCGCATTGTTTTGCCCGGAAAGAGAAGAGGCCGCCAGTATAAGTTTGGCGGCCTCGACATGCCAGGCGGAATCATGCGCGGTGCAACAGGGCGTTCCCCTGCCCGCTTAGCGCTTAGGCAGGATTGCTGCCGCTCTCATCGCCAGCCAGCAGTTTATCCAGCTGGTCGCCGCCGACATGGCGGAAGTCCTGGCCTTTCACGAAATAGAAAATAATTTCGCAGATGTTCTGACAGCGATCGCCGATGCGCTCAATGGCGCGCGCGCAAAACAGCGCGGTCAGCACACTGGGAATGGTGCGCGGATCTTCCATCATGTAGGTCATTAGCTGACGCACGATGCCTTCATATTCCTGGTCGACCTTTTTATCTTCGCGATAGATATCGATGGCCGCGCTTAAATCCATGCGCGCAAAGGCGTCCAGCACGTCATGCAGCATCTGCACGGTGTGATATCCCAACGATTCAAGGCTAACCAGCAACGACTGATGCTGCTGGCCAAATTTCTCCAGCGCGGTGCGGCTAATTTTCTCCGCCACGTCACCAATGCGTTCCAGCTCGGAAATGGTTTTGATGATCGCCATCACCAGACGTAAATCGCTGGCGGTAGGCTGGCGCTTGGCAATAATGCGCACGCACGCCTCGTCAATCTCCACTTCCATCATGTTGACCTTTTGGTCGCCATCAATGACCCGCTGCGCCAGCTCACCATCCTGATTGTGCATGGCGGTAATCGCGTCAGTGAGCTGCTGCTCCACCATACCGCCCATGATCAAAACCTGGGTGCGGATGTGCTCCAGCTCGGCGTTGAACTGGCCGGAGATATGTTTGTTCAGATTTAAGCTATCCATTTACGTCTCCGTGGATCAGCCGTAGCGGCCAGTGATGTAATCTTCAGTCTGTTTTTGATGCGGCTTGGTAAACAGGGTGTCGGTGTCGCTGAACTCAATCAGCTCGCCCAGATACATAAAGGCGGTGTGGTCAGAGCAACGCGCCGCCTGCTGCATATTATGGGTGACGATAACCACGGTGTAATCCTGCTTCAGCTCGGTGATCAGCTCTTCGATACGGCCGGTTGAGATAGGATCGAGCGCGGAGCAGGGTTCGTCGAGCAGCAGCACTTCCGGACGAATAGCGATGCCGCGTGCAATACAGAGACGCTGCTGCTGGCCGCCGGAGAGACTGTAGCCGCTCTGATGCAGCTTGTCTTTGGTTTCGTTCCACAGCGCCGCCTTGGTCAGCGCCCACTGTACGCGCTCTTCCATCTCCGCGCGTGGCAGCTTCTCGAACAGGCGCACGCCAAAAGCGATATTGTCAAAAATCGACATCGGGAACGGCGTCGGCTTCTGAAACACCATGCCGACGCGCGCGCGCAGCAGGGCGATATCCTGGCTAAGGGTAAGAATATTTTCGCCATCCAGCAAAATCTCGCCTTCTGCACGCTGATCGGGATAGAGCGAAAACATCTTATTAAAGGTGCGCAGCAGCGTGGATTTGCCACAGCCGGACGGACCGATAAACGCCGTTACCTGGTTTTTGGCGATATCCAGATTGATGTTTTTCAGGGCATGGAATTTCCCGTAATAGAAGTTCAAATCGCGAACCTGAATCTTATCGGGGGTCTGATTTACCATACTCATAGCTGTTCTCTCATTACTGGCGCCGCTTTCGCCGCGCGAAAAAATTAGTGTTTACCTTTGGCGAAAACCACACGCGCCAGGATGTTCAGCAGCAGGACGCACAGCGTGATAATCAACACGCCCGCCCAGGCCAGGCTTTGCCATTCGGCAAACGGGCTCATGGCGAACTTAAAGATGGTCACCGGCAGGTTAGCCAGCGGCTGCATCATGTCGGTGCTCCAGAACTGGTTCGACAGCGACGTAAACAGCAGCGGGGCGGTTTCCCCGGCGATACGCGCGATAGCCAGCAGCACCCCGGTAATGATGCCCGAGACAGAGGCTTTCAACGTGATAGCAGAAATCATCTTCCACTTCGGCGTGCCGAGCGCGTAAGCCGCTTCACGCAGGCTGTCAGGTACCAGCTTGAGCATGTTTTCGGTGGTACGAATCACGATAGGAATCTGCAGCAGCGCCAGCGCAATCACGCCCGCCCAGCCGGAGAAGTGCTGCATGCGTGCCACCACCAGCGTGTAAACAAACAGGCCGACAACGATCGACGGTGCCGAAAGCAGGATATCGTTGATAAAACGAATCACCTCCGCCAGCCAGGATTTGCGACCGTATTCCGCCAGATAGATACCCGCCATAATGCCAAGCGGCGTACCTATTACCGTTGACCAGAGGATCAACAGGCCACTGCCCGCCAGTGCGTTTGCCAGACCACCGCCCGCGGTATTCGGCGGCGGCGTGCTTTCGGTAAACAGCGCCAGCGAGAAGCCATCCACGCCTTTGGTCACCGTGGTCCACAGGATCCACACCAGCCAGAACAGACCAAACGCCATGGTCAGCATCGACAGCACCAGCGCAATTTTGTTCTTGGTGCTGCGCCAGGCCTGCATTTTACGGCGTGATGCCTGTAGCTCAGCACGACTCTGTAATTCCAGGGCGGTCATGAGCGCGCTCCTTCATTTTTAGCCAGACGCATCACCATCAGTTTGGAGATCGCCAGCACGATAAAGGTAATAACAAACAGAATCAGTCCCAATTCCATCAGTGCGGCAACATGCACACCCGATTCCGCTTCGGCGAATTCGTTGGCCAGCGCCGAGGTAATGCTGTTGCCGGGCATGAACAGTGACGGACTGTCGAGCTGGTAGGTGTTACCAATGATAAAGGTCACCGCCATGGTTTCGCCCAGTGCGCGACCTAAGCCAAGCATGATGCCGCCGATCACGCCGTTTTTGGTAAACGGCAGCACGATGCGCCAGATCACTTCCCAAGTGGTACAGCCAATGCCATACGCGGACTCTTTCATCATCACCGGCGTCTGCTCAAACACATCGCGCATTACCGAGGCGATGTAAGGAATGATCATAATGGCGAGGATGACTCCAGCGGCGAGAATGCCGATGCCAAATGCCGGGCCGGAAAACAGCGCGCCGATAAACGGAATGCCGGAAAGTACGTCGCCCACCGGCGTCTGAAAGTATTCGGCAAACAGCGGAGCGAAGATAAACAGCCCCCACATACCGTAAACGATGCTTGGAATGGCGGCCAGCAGCTCAATCGCCGTGCCCAGCGGACGGCGCAGCCAGCCCGGAGCCAGTTCCGTCAGGAACAGCGCAATGCCGAAACTCACCGGCACAGCAATAATCAGCGCAATCAGCGAGGTGACCACCGTACCGTAAATCGGCACCAGTGCGCCAAACTGCTCGTTGGGGGCATCCCAGGTTTTATTCCACAGGAAAGAGAAGCCAAACTTCTGAATGCTCGGCCAGGAGGAGATGATCAGGGAGACGATAATGCCGCCCAGCAGCAATAGCACAACCAGCGCAGCCAGTTTTACCAGCGCGCCGAACAGGATATCGCCTTGCTTGCCAGGCGCTTTAAACGTCGGCTTAGTGGCAGCCATAGAAGTCTCAATAGTCAGGATGTCATGAAGCGGCACTGCGGGCGCCGGGGGAGGGGCCGGCGAACCGGCCCTGCCAATGCTTACTGATATAACGCCTTGCCTGAGCTGTCTTTGATATTGCTTTTCCATGCCGCGCGAATTTGCTCGGTCACAGAATCGGGCAGCGTGGCGTAATCCAGGCTGGTGGCGGTTTTATCGCCGTTTTTGTATGCCCAGTCGAAGAACTTCAGCACTTCTCCGCCCTTCTCCGCGTTGGCCTGATCTTTGTAAACCAAAATGAAGGTGGTTGAGGTGATTGGCCAGGCATCCGCGCCTTTCTGGAAGGTCAGGTCCTGAGCAAAGGTTTTGCTCCAGTCTGCGCCTTTCGCGGCGTTGCTGAAGCTGCTTTCGGTAGGCGCCACCGCTTTACCGTCAGCATCCATCAGCTTGGTGTAAGTCAGGTTGTTCTGCTTGGCGTAAGCGTATTCCACATAGCCAATAGAACCCGGCAGACGCTGAACAAAGGCGGCGACGCCGTCATTGCCTTTGCCGCCCAGGCCGGTTGGCCAGTTTACGGTGTTACCTTTGCCAATTTTGCTGTTCCACTCTTCGTTCACTTTTGCCAGATAGCTGGTGAATACGAAAGAGGTGCCGGAGCCGTCAGCGCGACGCACAACGTTAATGTTGGTCGACGGCAACTTCAGGCCAGGGTTCAGCTTTTTAATCGCTTCGTCGTCCCACTTTTTGATTTTGCCCAGATAGATATCGCCGGTGGTTTTACCGTCCAGCACGATCTCACCTGATTTGATGCCCGGCAGGTTTACCGCCAGCACCACGCCGCCAATCACGGTCGGGAACTGGAACAGACCATTTTTCTGCAGGTCTTCTTCTTTCATCGGCGCGTCGGAGGCACCAAAATCAACGGTTTTCGCGATGATCTGTTTTACGCCGCCAGAGGAACCGATACCCTGATAGTTAACCTTGCTGCCGGTTGCCTGCTGGTACTCCGCTGCCCACTTGGCATACACCGGCGCCGGAAACGTGCCGCCAGCGCCTGTGAGATCGGTGGCGGCAAACGCCGTTACCGCGCTCAGTGAAAGGGTCGCTGCGACGATTTGGGCTACGGTGCTACGCATCAGTGTCATATTCCCTCCAGGGGAGCAATGTCAGATAAATTGTCGTTTTATAAGATTGTTGATTGCTGCTGGAGGGAAAATAGGACAGTTTGGTGACAGTAAAATGTACGAAATATGACAGTTTTATGACGGGGAATGCAGCACGATCGCCCGGCGTTCAGATCGTGCTGCTGAGGGCAGAAGATTGCGGGAAAAACAGCGCCGCTGGGTTTAGCGCCCTTTCTTACGACGGCCCGACTGGGCAAAGCGTTTACGTGAGGCGGCATTGCCGTCCGCTTTTTCACTGCTTTTCGGCGCGTTCACTGCGGGCTTTTTTACTTTCGCTTTCGCTGGCGCCTTCTTGCCGGGCTTCTCTTCCGAGGTCGAGTTTTCAATTAGCTTAAACAGCTCGATCAGCTCATCGTCGGTTAAGTCACGCCATTCACCCAGCGGCAGGCCTTTGAGATTAACATTCATGATGCGCGTGCGTTCCAGCCGCGTCACCTCAAAGCCAAAGTGCTTACACATGCGCCGAATTTGTCGGTTAAGCCCTTGCACCAGCGTAATGCGGAACACCATCGGCGCTTCTTTTACCACTTTGCATTTTTTGGTCACCGTGCCGAGCATCGGTACACCCGCGCCCATGCCCTGAATAAACTCGTCGGTGATCGGTTTATTGACGGTCACCACGTACTCTTTTTCGTGGTTATTACCGGCACGGAGGATCTTGTTCACCAGGTCGCCGTGATTGGTAAGAAAAATCAGTCCCTGCGAATCTTTATCCAGTCGTCCGATCGGGAAAACACGCTTGCTGTGGTTGACGAAATCGCTGATGTTGTCGCGTTCGCCCTCTTCCATGGTGGTGATAATGCCCACCGGCTTATTCAGCGCAATCAGGACCAGATCTTCTTCATCACGCGGCTCAATCAGCTGACCATTCACTTTCACCACGTCTCCGGCAAACACCTGCGCGCCCACGGCGGCCCGTTTGCCGTTAATGAAAACGTTGCCCTGTTCGATATAGCGATCGGCGTCACGACGCGAACAGATGCCGCTTTCGCTGATGTATTTATTGAGACGAGTGGATGAGTTAGTCAGCATGGTTCCTCCGCAAAGAAGCGGACTATACCTTACCCGCATCAGCTTGCGAAGCCTTGGGCCCTGACTGCCGTAGCGCGGTTGCCGCTGGACGATACGGCGTGGCGTCGTGACTGATGGCAACACAACAGAATCCTGCTGATAAACCAGGCAATTGTTGCCGTTTTTTTCGCACCACCCTGTACTTTAGTTACAACTATATATGATAAAGACCATTAAGAAGCACCAGTAAAATTCGTTCATCTGCAAAAAGCTTCTGGCAGGGTCTGACAGAGACACCATCGCAAGCCCACGGCGCGTAACGCGTTCATCCTGCATGATTTTATAGCTATTTCTGCGGCAAATCTGCCGCCTTTGCTGTCAGCATATTTCGCTTCGCGCTACGTCAGATATCTGTGCGCAATAAACCGCACGTGCTTATTGATTACGACCATAATCAAAATAAGTTGACTCTTTAGATGATGATCGTAATTATTAATCCGGTGAGTTGACTACCGCCGCCTGTTTAAGGCGCCCCTTTTGATAACAGAGAGAACATCATATGACTACGCCTTCTGCTGTGCTGATTACTGGCGCCTCTTCCGGCATCGGTGCAACCTATGCCGAACGCTTCGCTCGTCGCGGCAACGACCTTGTGCTGGTGGCGCGAGATAAAGCGCGGCTGGATACGCTGGCGCTGCGCTTATGCCAGGAATATGGCGTTGGCGTTGATGTTATGCAGGCCGATCTGACCCGGGCCGACGACCTGCTCGCGGTAGAAGCGCGGCTGCGTGACGATATGCGCATCGACACGCTGATTAACAATGCCGGTATCGGTCAGTCCGGTGAATTTACGACGCAGACGCCAGCGACCATCGACGCGCTGATTGCGCTCAACGTTACCGCGCTGACGCGTTTGGCCAGTGCTGTCGCACCGCGATTTGCTCAGGCAGGCAGTGGATCGATTGTGAATATCGGCTCGGTGGTCGGTCTGGCACCTGAATTTGGCATGACGGTGTATGGCGCCACCAAAGCCTTTGTGCTGTTTCTGACGCAGGGGATGCGCCATGAATTAACGGCGAAAGGCGTGTATGTGCAGGCGGTGCTGCCAGCTGGCACCTATACCGAAATCTGGGATCGCGCCGGAATTGATATCACAGCGGCGGCGCCGATGATGGAAGTGGGTGAGCTGGTCGATGCGGCACTTCATGGCTTCGACCGTCGTGAAGGCATCACCATTCCGCCGCTGCATAACGCTGAACGCTGGGAAACGCTGGATACCGCCCGTCAGAGCCTGTTTATCGATCTCAAACAGCATGAAGCCGCCGAACGTTATAAAACGGTGCGCTAACTCCCTGCGCTGCTGCCGGTGATGGCTACTTCCGGCAGCGTCACCCAAGATTTAATAAAGGATATTGCGCCATGACAAATACCCCAGTCGCTCTGGTCACCGGCGCCTCATCAGGCATCGGTGAAGCCTGTGCAAGGCAACTTGCCGCCGCAGGCTATCGCGTTTACGGCACCAGCCGACGTGCAGACAGCCCATCATCCGGGGCCTTTACCCTGCTGCCGCTGGACGTTACCGATGAACAGTCGGTCGACGCGGTGATCAAAGAGGTCATTGCCCGTGAAGGGCGCATCGATTTGCTGATCAACAATGCCGGCTTTGGTATTGCCCCCGCCGCTGCCGAGGAGAGTTCCGTCGAACAGGCGTGGGCGCTTTTTGACACCAATTTTATGGGCATAGTGCGCATGACCTGCGCTGTGGTACCGCATATGCGTCGTCAGGGATCGGGGCGAATTATTAATATTGGTTCCATTCTCGGCGTGATTGCTATGCCTTATGTGGCACTGTATGCCGCCAGTAAACATGCAGTTGAAGGCTATTCAGAAGCGCTGGACCATGAGCTGCGTACGCAGGGCATCAGAGTATCGGTGATTGAGCCTGCCTATACGAAAACCGCATTTGATACCCATACCATCGCGCCCGATCGGCCACTGGCGGAATACAGCACGGTGCGTGCCAGCGTGACACAAACCATTCGCCAGGCGATGAATATTGCTGATACGCCCGATGATGTTGCGCGGGTTGTGGTGCGTGTAGCCCAGGCCAGGCGGCCAAAAATACGCTATACGGCTGGCAAGGCCGCTGCTCAGCTGGCCTTTTTACGCCGCTTTGCGCCATCACGCGTGCTGGATAAAGGCGTGCGCAAGAATTTGCAGCTTGATCAGGTACGGAAAAGTTGATGAGCTAATGCCCAGGTCGTTATGCAGGAGCGGAAGATGGATCGGCAACAGTTTATTGCCCATATGCAAAATCGATACGGCACGGCGCCCGACTATCCCTGGGCTAAACTGCCCGACTACGCGGTGTTTCGCCATGGTGACAGCGGAAAATGGTATGCCCTGCTGATAAAAATTGCCGCCAGCAAGCTGGGCGCAGAGAGTGATGCGCTGGTCGAGGCGATCAATATCAAGGTAGCGCCAGGCGTTGCCGGATCGCTGAGACAGCAGCCGGGCGTCTATCCGGCATGGCATATGAACAAAGAGCATTGGGTCACGTTATTGCTTGAGGGCCCAATGGGTGACGACGAGCTGCTGGGCTGGGTGGATGACAGCTATCGACTGACGTGGCCGGGCAAAAAGCGGACGATGCCGCGGTAGAACTATTCGCCTGCTTGCTGTTGAGCGGCAATCACGTCCATACCGATCTGCTGACCGTAAGAGAGTTCCAGCGTGTTGCCATCCGGATCGGCGAAGAAGGCCCAATAACCTACCGGTGCAGCAGATTGCTGTGCCGCCCGCCGCAGTACGCCCTCCTGCTCAGCCAGACGCACTTTTGCATCAATTTCATCGCGGCTGGCGCAGGCCACGCCAATATGTCCAAAAGGCCCCAGCGGCGTATCCACCGTGCTTTGTGATTGCACCAACACCAGCGCAAACGGGCGGGTAAGATCGGACAGCCAGGCCACTTTTTGCGCCTCGGCAATGCCCGGCTCGCGCTGATGAATCACCTGCATGCCGGCATAGCGCTGATAAAAGGCCACGCTCTTTTCCAGATCCCTTACCTGCAACGCTATATGGCTCAATCCACAATCGTTCACTGACATACATCGTCTCCTGTTCCCTGTTGAGCGTTCATCTTGCCACCCGCCTGAGGCGACATTTGATCGTCAGTGCCTGTTCCGCAAAGAGTACGCGAAAAAAATCACCGGCCCTGTAAGGATACCGGTGATGATTTATAAAGCCTGTTGCGGCGGACTTAGCGTAAAACGGGCCTGAGCAGGCCCGCTTGCTTACTCAACGGTAACGGATTTGGCAAGGTTACGCGGCTGATCAACGTCGGTGCCTTTGATCAGCGCGACGTGGTAGGAGAGCAGCTGTAGCGGCACGGTGTAGAAAATCGGTGCAATCACCTCTTCCACATGCGGCAGCGAAATGATCTTCATTCCTTCGCTGTCGCTGAAGCCCGCATCCTGATCGGCAAACACATAAAGCAGACCGCCACGAGCGCGTACTTCTTCAATGTTCGACTTCAGCTTTTCCAGCAGTTCGTTGTTGGGTGCCACGACGATGACCGGCATATCGGCATCGATCAGCGCCAGCGGACCATGTTTTAGCTCGCCAGCGGCATAGGCTTCCGCGTGAATGTAGGAGATCTCTTTCAGCTTCAGCGCACCTTCCATAGCGATCGGATATTGATCGCCGCGGCCAAGGAACAGCGCATGATGCTTGTCAGAGAAGCCCTCAGCCAGACTTTCGATCAGCTTATCCTGTGCCAGCATCTGTTCGATGCGGCTCGGCAGTGCCTGCAGCGCATGAACGATTTCATGCTCTTTTTCCAGACTCATGCCGTGCAGACGGCCCACTTTTGCCACCAGCATCAGCAGTACGGTCAGCTGCGTGGTAAAAGCTTTGGTCGACGCAACGCCAATCTCGGTACCCGCTTTGGTCATCAGCGCCAGATCGGATTCGCGTACCAGCGATGAGCCCGCCACGTTGCAGATTGCCAGCGAACCCAAATAGCCCAGCTCTTTTGACAGACGCAGCGCGGCCAGCGTATCGGCGGTTTCACCAGACTGCGACAGTGTGATCAGCAGACTGTTTTTCCGCACGGCAGATTTGCGATAACGAAACTCAGAGGCGATCTCGACGTCGCAGGTGACGTTGGCCAATGCTTCGAACCAGTAACGCGCCACCATACCTGAGTTATACGAGGTGCCACAGGCGATGATCTGTACATGCTCAATCTGGCCAAGCAGCGTCGCCGCTTCCGGGCCCAACTCACTGAGATCGATTTCGCCATGGCTAAAACGCCCGTGCAGGGTGTTTTTGATCGCCATCGGCTGCTCGTAAATCTCTTTCTGCATGTAATGACGATAAAGACCTTTATCACCGGCATCATACTGCACGTTAGACTCAATTTCGGCACGCTGTACGCTTTCGCCACGCACGTTGACGATAGCCACTTCACGGCGAGTAATTTCCGCGATATCGCCTTCTTCCAGATAGATAAAGCGACGGGTTACCGGCAGCAGCGCCAGCTGATCGGAGGCGATGAAGTTTTCACCCACGCCACGGCCAATCACCAGCGGGCTGCCAGAACGGGCGGCCACCAGCACAGCGGGATCACGGCTGTCCATGATTACCATGCCGTAAGCGCCGCGCAGTTGAGGAATCGCACGCTGCACCACTTCGCGCAGCGAGCCGCCCTGTTTTTGCTCCCAGTTGACCAGATGCGCCACCACTTCGGTGTCGGTTTCAGAGACAAACTGATAG
Source organism: Duffyella sp. Ts4 (assembly GCF_051851875.1). Lineage (NCBI taxonomy): Bacteria > Pseudomonadati > Pseudomonadota > Gammaproteobacteria > Enterobacterales > Erwiniaceae > Duffyella > Duffyella sp. Ts4. Next base: position 74,933 of record NZ_JBLYPN010000014.1, read on the forward strand.
CCGCGTTCAGTCAGCAGCGCACGCAGCGGTTCATGATTCTCAATGATGCCGTTATGCACCACGGTGATCGCCCCGGAAACATGGGGATGCGCATTCACTTCTGACGGCTCGCCGTGCGTGGCCCAGCGCGTATGCGCAATGCCGGTTCCGCCAATTAACGGATGTTGCTCGGCTGCTTCAGCCAGCTTTTGAACCTTACCCAGGCGACGCAGGCGCGTCATATGCCCTTGCCTGTCGACTACGGCCAGCCCGGCCGAATCGTAACCGCGATATTCCAGACGACGCAGACCTTCTAACAAAATCTCTGCGATATCACGTTGTGCTACAGCGCCAACAATTCCACACATAGTTAATTTCCTGACTCATGGCGTTTCGCGCCATTTGCATTGTCTTATGATCTGATATGCCGGTTGACCGGCGCCCCGAGCCTTGTAGAGAGTGGGGCTTATTATGCTTATCCATCTTCTGCGGATAAGTAGGATAACGCGCCTGTAGAGGCCGCTATCGATTTCGCGCCGGCATCGCTGGCCGGCGCAAGTAAATCATGACTTTTTCTTCGCTGGCCGCTGCCAGCCCGATTTTTGCAGCTGTTCTTTTCGGTTATAAACCAGATCGGCCGCGGTAACATCGTGCATCACCGTGGTTCCTGCGGCGATAGTCGCCCCTGCGGCCACGTTGACCGGCGCCACCAGCTGAGTATCAGAACCAACAAACACATTATCGCCGATGGTGGTCACTGATTTATTGACGCCATCGTAGTTACAGGTGATGGTGCCAGCGCCAATGTTAACGTTAGCGCCAATGTCAGCATCGCCCAGATAGCTCAGATGCCCGGCCTTGGAGCCTTTACCGAGACGCGCTTTTTTCATCTCGACAAAGTTACCGACGTGCGCACCTTCTGCCAGTTCAGCACCCGGACGCAGACGCGCAAATGGACCTACGGTACAGTCGGTCGACAGCGTGGCGTTTTCGATCACGGAATAAGGGCTGATTTCACAACCGTCGCCGATAACACTGTTTTTAATGACGCAACCGGCGCCAATCTTGACGTTATCGCCCAGCGTAACGTTGCCTTCGATCACCACATTGATATCAATCTCAACGTCGCGACCATGCTTCAGCTCGCCACGCAGATCGAATCGCTGCGGATCGCGTAGCATTACGCCAGCCAGCAGCAGCTTTTCCGCTTGTTCGCGTTGATAAACACGTTCCAGCGTTGCCAGTTGCAGACGATTGTTAACGCCGTCGGTTTCGCTGGCGCGATCCGGATGAACAGCGGTGATGGTGCGGCCTTCCTGATGCGCCAGGGCAATGATGTCAGTGATGTAGTATTCGCCCTGGGCATTGTTGTTGGTCAGCTTGCTGAGCCAGCGCGTTAAATCAGCGCCGTTGGCAATCAGAATGCCAGTGTTGATCTCATTGATCAGCAGCTGCTGCGGTGAACTGTCTTTCTGCTCAACGATGCCAACAATCTCACCCTGCTCGCGCACAATGCGCCCATAACCGGAAGGATCGTCTAATACCACGGTCAGCAGGCCAATGCCGCCCGCAGGTTTGGCATCGCGCAGGCGGCTCAGCGTCTGCGGCGAGATCAACGGCACGTCGCCGTAAAGCATCAGGATATCTTCGTCATCAGCAAAATGGGGCGCGGCCTGCTGCATTGCATGGCCGGTGCCGAGCTGCTCTGCCTGCATCACCCAGTTTAACGAATCATCGCCTAATGTGGATTGCAGTAGCTCTCCGCCATGACCATAAACCAGATGAATATGGCGTGCGCCAATACTTTTCGCAGCATCGATAACGTGCTGCACCATAGGTTTGCCGGCCAGCTTGTGCAGAACTTTAGGCAACGCCGAATACATGCGCGTTCCTTTGCCAGCCGCAAGGATGACCACGCTCAAAGTGCTGTTTGACATAACTATCCTGTTGGTTTTTTTCAGAGGAAAGTAAAACGGTTTCCCGGTGAGATTACTACATTTTTCTCAGTACGAAATTAGCCAGGCGACAGTGGCTAAAAATAGCTAAAAAAAATGCCAGCCCGAGGGCTGGCACTGTTTATATACCGTAAACCTGTTACATCGCTTTGTTGCGGGTCAACTCGATCACACGCAGCTTGGCAATGGCTTTCGCCAGTTCAGCCGAAGCCTGAGCATAGTCCACGTCGCCGTGGGAACTATTCATGTGCTCTTCTGCCTTGCGTTTCGCTTCAAGCGCACGCGCTTCATCAAGGTCAGAACCGCGAATAGCGGTATCAGCCAGCACCGTTGCCGATCCAGGCTGAACTTCCAGAATGCCGCCAGAGAGGTAAATATACTCCTCTTCACCGCGTTCTTTAACGATGCGAATCATACCAGGTTTGATGGCGGTCAGCAGCGGGGCGTGGCCAGGAAAAATTCCCAGTTCACCTTCGCTACCTGACACCTGGATCTTTTGCACCAGCCCGGTGAACATCTGCTGTTCCGCGCTGACGACATCCAGATGATAAGTCAAAGCCATAACTAACCTCCCGGGAAACCGTGATTACAGTTTCTTCGCTCTTTCCACAGCTTCTTCGATGGCGCCAACCATGTAGAAAGCCTGCTCTGGCAGATGGTCGAATTCGCCTTCCATGATGCCTTTAAAGCCACGGATGGTGTCTTTCAACGACACGTATTTGCCCGGGGAACCGGTAAATACTTCTGCTACGAAGAACGGCTGAGACAGGAAGCGCTGAATCTTACGCGCACGAGCCACCAGCAGTTTGTCATCTTCAGACAGTTCGTCCATACCAAGGATGGCGATGATGTCTTTCAGTTCCTGGTAACGTTGCAGAATAGACTGCACGCCACGCGCGGTGTCGTAGTGTTCCTGACCAACAACCAGCGGATCGAGCTGACGGCTGGTGGAGTCCAGCGGATCAACGGCCGGGTAGATACCCAGAGACGCGATCTGACGGCTCAGCGTAACGGTTGAGTCAAGGTGGGCGAAGGTGGTCGCCGGAGAGGGGTCAGTCAAGTCATCCGCAGGAACGTAAACGGCCTGTACGGAAGTGATTGAACCCGTCTTGGTGGAGGTAATACGCTCCTGCAGCACACCCATCTCTTCTGCCAGCGTAGGCTGATAACCTACCGCAGAAGGCATACGACCCAGCAGTGCTGATACTTCAGTACCGGCCAGGGTGTAACGATAGATGTTATCGATGAACAGCAGAACGTCACGACCTTCATCACGGAATTTCTCCGCCATAGTCAGACCGGTCAGTGCAACGCGCAGACGGTTACCCGGCGGCTCGTTCATCTGACCATACACCAGCGCAACTTTATCGATAACGTTGGAGTCAGTCATTTCGTGGTAGAAGTCGTTACCCTCACGAGTACGCTCACCCACACCGGCAAATACCGAGAAACCTGAGTGCTCAGCCGCAATGTTACGGATCAGCTCCATCATGTTTACGGTTTTACCCACGCCCGCACCACCGAAGAGGCCGACTTTACCGCCTTTAGCAAACGGACAGATCAGGTCGATGACCTTGATGCCAGTTTCCAGCAGCTCTTGTGAGTTAGACTGATCTTCGTAAGAAGGAGCCGGACGGTGAATCGCCCAACGCTCTTCTTCGCCGATGTCGCCTTTCATATCGATCGGCTCACCGAGCACGTTCATGATACGACCCAGGGTCGCAGTACCTACAGGTACTTCAATCGCGTGCTGCAGATCAACGGTTTCCAGACCGCGCTTCAGGCCGTCAGACGTACCCATAGCAATGGTACGAACCACACCGCCACCCAGCTGCTGCTGTACTTCCAGCACCAGACGAGCATCACCATTTTTCACCTCGAGGGCGCTGTACACCTGCGGTACTGCATCCTGGGGGAATTCGACGTCAACAACGGCGCCGATAATCTGGACAATCTTTCCAGTTGCCATCTTGAATCCTCTACCTAATTCGTTTATACCCACCGCCGCTGTGGCGCAGGCATGCATTGCCGCAACACGATGCGTTGGGTATACCTGGTTTAAACCGCGGAGGCCCCCGAGACGATCTCGGTAAGTTCCTGGGTGATGCTGGCCTGACGAGCTTTGTTGTATACCAACTGCAGCTCTTTGATCAGCTCTCCGCCGTTGTCGGTTGCGGCTTTCATCGCCACCATACGCGCGGCCTGCTCGCTGGCCAGGTTTTCCACAACACCCTGATAAACCTGAGACTCTACATAGCGGCGCAGTAAAGTATCCAGCAGCGCTTTCGGATCGGGTTCATACAGATAATCCCAGGTTTTCTTCTCCAGTTCTTCTTCGCCTTCTGCTGGCGGTAACGGCAGCAGCTGGGTAATCGTTGGAGTCTGAGACATGGTGTTGTTAAATTTGTTGCTAACGATAAAGAGCTTATCAAGGCGACCTTCGTCGTAAGCCTGCAACATCACTTTTACCGGGCCAATCAAATCGGACAGAGAAGGTTTATCTCCCATGCCTGATGCCTGAGCCACGACGTTGCTGCCTACTGCACCGAAGAAAGCGAGACCTTTGGAACCGATAATGGCCAGATCGCTCTGTACGCCTTTATCAGACCAGGCTTTCATATCAGCCAGCAATTTTTTGAACAGGTTAATGTTCAAACCACCACAAAGCCCACGGTCAGTCGAAACGACCAGGTAGCCGACGCGCTTAACGTCACGCTCCGCAAGGTAAGGGTGCTTGTATTCCAGATTACCCAGTGCAATGTGACCAATCACTTTGCGCATGGTATCTGCATACGGACGGCTGGCCGCCATGCGTTCCTGCGTTTTACGCATTTTGGAGGCGGCGACCATTTCCATCGCTTTGGTGATCTTTTGCGTGTTTTTTACGCTGCCGATCTTACTACGTATCTCTTTTGCGCCGGCCATTAGCTTCTCCTCAAAGCCTTGCGGCCTGCCTTTTCAGACAGGCCGCCAGACATTACCAGGACTGGGTTGCTTTAAACGTTTCGAGCAGGCCTTTCAGCTTCGCTTCGATATCGTTATTAAAGTTGCCAGTTTGGTTGATTTCCTGCATCAGCTCAGCGTGTTCGCGATCCGCGTACGCCAGCAGAGCGGCTTCGAAGCTGCCAATTTTAGCCAGTTCAACGTCGTTCAGGAAGCCACGCTCAGCAGCAAACAGCACCAGACCCTGCTGCGCAACTGACATCGGCGCATACTGTTTCTGTTTCAGCAATTCGGTCACTTTCTGACCATGGCTGAGCTGTTTACGGGTTGCGTCATCCAGATCGGAAGCGAACTGAGAGAACGCTGCCAGTTCACGATACTGTGCCAGTGCGGTACGAATACCACCGGACAGTTTCTTGATGATCTTGGTCTGAGCAGCACCGCCCACACGGGATACGGAGATACCCGGGTTAACCGCCGGACGAATACCGGAGTTAAACAGGTTAGATTCCAGGAAGATCTGACCATCGGTAATCGAAATTACGTTGGTTGGAACGAATGCTGAAACGTCACCCGCCTGGGTTTCAATGATCGGCAGAGCGGTCAGAGAACCGGTTTTACCTTTAACTTCGCCTTTAGTGAAGTTTTCCACGTACTCAGCGTTAACACGAGATGCGCGCTCCAGCAGACGGGAGTGAAGGTAAAATACGTCGCCAGGGAAGGCTTCACGGCCTGGTGGACGACGCAGCAGCAGAGAAATCTGACGGTAGGCGATAGCCTGTTTAGACAGGTCATCATAAACGATCAGTGCATCTTCACCGCGGTCACGGAAATATTCGCCCATTGCGCAACCTGCATAAGGAGACAGGTATTGCAGAGCAGCAGATTCAGAAGCGGAAGCAACCACGACGATGGTGTTCGAAAGGGCGTTATGCTCTTCCAGTTTACGTACCACGTTAGCGATGGTGGAGGCTTTCTGACCGATAGCAACATAAACACATTTGATGCCAGAATCGCGCTGGTTGATGATCGCATCGATCGCCATCGCGGTTTTACCGGTCTGACGGTCGCCGATGATCAGCTCACGCTGGCCCCGACCGATTGGAATCATCGCATCAACGGCTTTATAACCAGTCTGAACCGGCTCATCAACGGATTGGCGATCGATTACGCCTGGCGCAATCACTTCAATTGGCGAGAAGCCGTCATTTTCGATAGCGCCTTTGCCATCGATTGGTGCACCCAGTGTGTTAACCACACGGCCCAGCAGGCCGCGGCCAACCGGAACTTCCAGGATGCGACCCGTACACTTAACCTTCATGCCTTCAGCAAGGTCAGCGTAAGGACCCATGACCACAGCACCGACAGAGTCGCGCTCAAGGTTCAGGGCGATAGCGTAACGGCTACCCGGCAGGGCAATCATCTCACCCTGCATCACATCGGCCAGGCCGTGTACGCGGATGATACCGTCACTTACAGAAACAATAGTACCTTCGTTGTGAGCTTCGCTCACTACATTGAACTGAGCAATGCGCTGCTTGATCAGTTCGCTGATTTCAGTGGAATTCAGTTGCATATGCTCCAGTTCCCTTAAGACTGCAGGACGTCTGCCAGACGCTCAAGGCGGCCGCGAACGCTGCCATCAATGACCATATCACCCGCACGGATGATAACGCCTGCCATAACAGACTTGTCGATTTTGCAATTCAGCTTAACTTTGCGTGACAGACGTTTTTCCATCGCGGTGCTGATTTTAGCCAGCTGGTCGTTACTCAGCGTACTGGCGGAAATCACCTCAACTTCTGCGGTAGCGTCATACGCCGCGCGCAGCGCGATGAATTGTTCCAGTACTGCCGGTAGCGCCGTTAAACGCCCGTTTTCGGCCATTACCTTAATCAGGTTTTGACCCGCTTCGTCCAGTTGGTCACCGCAGATGGCGATGAAAGAGGCAGATAAAGCTTCCGGTGCTAACGCACCGGAAAGGAGATCAGCCACCTGTTCATTGCTTGCTACTTCTGCAGCAAATGACAGCATCTGCTGCCAGCGATCGACATTCTGCTTTTCAACAGCAAAGTCAAAAGCTGCTTTGGCGTAGGGGCGAGCTACAGTAATTAATTCAGACATCAGCCCCTTCCTCCTTACAGTTCAGCGACCAGTTTATCAACGATGTCGCTGTTAGCAGCTTCATCCACGGAACGTTCGATGATTTTCTCGGCGCCGGCCACAGCCAGCATCGCGACTTGCTTACGTAACTCTTCACGAGCACGTTTACGCTCAGCATCAATTTCTGCCTGCGCTTGCGTGAGGATCTTGTTACGTTCCTGCTCAGCTTCCGCTTTCACTTCGTCCAAAATCTGTGCACGACGTTTATTTGCCTGCTCGATAATGACCTGAGCTTCTTCTTTCGCTTTTTTCAGCTGGTCGGTCGCATTAGCCTGCGCGAGATCCAGATCTTTTTTGGCACGTTCGGCGGAAGCAAGGCCTTCAGCAATTTCTTTCTGGCGCTTTTCGATAGCAGCCATAATCGGCGGCCATACGTACTTCATGCAGAACGCGACAAACAGGATGAACGCGATAGCCTGGCCGAGGATTGTTGCGTTAATGTTCACAGCACAATGCCTCTTGTTAAATTAACTTACTCTGCCGCATCAAGGAGAAGCGGCAGAATCCGTTCGCCAAACATTAGATGAATGGCGAACCCTCGATCATCCAGCGACAGCGAACATCACGTAGAGACCCAGACCAACAGCGATCATCGGGATTGCATCCACCAGACCCATCACAACAAAGAACTGCGTACGCAGCAGAGGAATCAGATCCGGTTGACGCGCGGCGCCTTCCAGGAATTTACCTCCGAGGATGCCGATACCGATCGCAGCACCGATTGCCGCCAGGCCCATCATCACAGCGGCAGCCATGTACAGCAGATCCATATTCAGGTTTTCCATGACAGTCTCCAGTTTGTTTCAGTTAAAAGCAGTAGTGTTGAGAAAAAAATCAATGTTCTTCAGATGCCATCGACAGATAGACAATCGTTAAGACCATGAAAATGAAAGCCTGCAGCGAAATGATCAGGATGTGGAAAATGGCCCATGGCACATTCAGGATCCACTGTGACCACCACGGCAACAGACCTGCAATCAGGATAAAAATCAACTCACCCGCATACATGTTGCCGAACAGTCGTAAACCAAGCGAAACCGGTTTAGACAGCAGGCTCACACCTTCAAGAATCAGGTTGATCGGGATGAAGAGCGGGTGATTGAAAGGTTGCAGAGTCAGTTCTTTGGTGAAGCCACCCACACCTTTCATTTTGATGCTGTAAAACAGAATCAAAATAAAGACGCCCAATGCCATCGACAGCGTAACGTTAACGTCAGCTGAAGGCACCACGCGCAGCGCCGGAAGACCTAACCAGTGCTCACCGATATACGGCAGCAGGTCAATCGGCAGCAAATCCATAAAGTTCATCAAAAACACCCAGACGAAAATCGTCAGGGCTAACGGGGCAATCAGCTTGCTCTTGCCGTGGTACATGTCGCGAACATTGCTGTCAACGAAGCCCACAACCAGCTCGATAGCCGCCTGCATTTTTCCCGGTACGCCGCTGGTGACGTTCTTCGCCACTTTACGGAACAGGAACAGAAACAACAGTCCCAGCACAACAGAGAAAAACATGGAATCAAGATTTAACGTCCAGAACGTCGCTGGTGCGTCGTGTGCCACCAACTGGAAAGTACGCAGATCCATCTGAAGATGTGTCAGATGGTGACCTATGTATTCCTGTGGCGTAGAGAGTTCTCCTGCGGCCATGATGCCTCTTACCCTTTGTTGTTAATTACAGCCGGTGCAACGATTTGAACAATCAACACCGATAACCAGGTCAACCCGAGCGGCATAAACACCGCATCGAACACACCTAACGCCACAATAAGAAAAATGATGGTGGCAAACACCTTCAACACTTCTCCCAGAGCAAAGCTCCAGGCGACTCGACCTTTTGCGGGTGTTTGCGCCTGTAGGCGCCAGGCTAAAATCATAAACAACACGTTAGGCAGCCAGGCCGCCAAACCACCTGCGATGGCAGATGCGCCCCAAGTGACACCTTTCAACGTAAACAGCGCGCCGATTATGACAAACGTCACCAGCTGAATAAGCAGCACGGTCCGGGCAAATTTCACACTGTAAAGAGACACTGACATGACGCTGAAACTCTCCTGCCCCGTTGGGGGTATGTCGCGTGTCGTATGAGACTGTCTTTACTCATTTGAGTCAAGCAGCAAAAAACGAGCAAATTATACGGTGCATACCTGCGATTTCAATCGATAAGTAGAGAAAAGGTGAACAATTATTTAAATTTCTTTCGGAAGGGCTATTTTGTAAAACCATTCTCTCACTGCTTTCACCCTGCTATTTTCTTAAAACGCTTAAAATCCTGGCAATAAAGCGTGCTTCAGATCACAAAATTCTCAGATAATTTATCCATATCAATACGGATTATTCCTGGAATTAGGACTACATGACCATAAAAACCCTTTAAAATCAAACAAATAATTATTCATAAAAACAAAAACAAAAATAACATCGATTAACAGCCTGAATTGACATCAGTACGATCAATTTTGCATTTAAATGCCATCACCCTGGGCCACTTATCGCTGACATATATTTCCGCCTGTAATTATCGACAATGTAAAATGGCAGGCCAGTCGTGATCTTCCTGCTAATAACTTGTGAATATTACGTTAAATGTAACGAGAAATTGCTATCAGTTTCCTGCAGGGCTTTTAACCGAACGATAACATTACCTAAAAACAACAATCGATCTCCAACGGGTTCGAATGCGTTTTTTTTGACCGATGGACAGAATCGATAGCGTTCGCTCAGCGGCTAAAGACGCAAAAAAAGCGATTATTGCGCAGTAATAATCACCAGATGACGCTCACCTTCCAGTTCGGGCACCTGCAATCGGATGATTTTTTCAACAGCAAATGGCGCGGGTAAAGCAGCAATTTCATCGTCTGGCTGCACGCCTTTTAAGGCATAAAAGCGCCCTTCCCTGCCGGGTAAATGATGACACCAGCTTACCATGTCACCAATGGAGGCAAAGGCACGGCTGATGACGCCATCAAAGCCAGGCTCGGCAGGAAAATCTTCTACGCGGCTCTGTAAGGGTTCAATGTTAGTAAGCCCTAACTCATGCTTAACCTGACGCAGAAATCGCACGCGTTTTCCCAGACTGTCTAACAAAGTAAAATGCGACTGCGGCCGCACGATAGCCAGCGGAACACCAGGCAATCCCGGACCGGTGCCAACATCGATGAAGCGTTCGCCCTGTAGATGCGGTTCGACCACAATGCTGTCCATGATATGCCTGATCAACATCTGCTGCGGGTCACGAACTGAGGTCAGGTTGTAAGCCTTGTTCCATTTATCCAGCAAGGCGACATAGGCAACCAGCTGCTGTTTTTGTTGATCGGACAATGAAATGTTGGCCGCTTTCAGCAGCGTATCGAGTTTAGCTATCACAACGTTACCAGGAATTCAGAGGATAAAAGGCGGGCGTACAGCAGTACGCCCGGGTGATGCAGTCAAAATCAGGCACTTTTACGCAGCAAGCCCTGCTTTTTCAGGTAAACCAGCAAAATCGAAATTGCCGCTGGCGTCACACCAGAAATACGCGAAGCCTGGCCAATTGAAACCGGTTTATGATCGTTAAGCTTGGCGATCACTTCGTTCGAAAGGCCGCTGACGTTGTGATAATCAAGTTCGACAGGCAACGCGGTGTTCTCATTGCGCTGTTGACGATTGATCTCTTCCTGCTGACGCGCGATATACCCTTCATATTTGACCTGAATCTCAACCTGCTCAGCGGCTTCTTCATCCACCAGTGCTGGAGCGAACAGGCTCAGGGTCATCAGCTGGTTATAGGTCATTTCCGGGCGACGCAGCAGATCTTCACCGCTCGCTTCTTTGGTCAGGGCAGCACTCAGCACGGTATTCACTTCTGCCACGCTTTCTGATTTAGGGTGAACCCAGATATCGCGCAGACGCTGGCGTTCACGCTCGATCGATTCCAGTTTGTCGTTAAAACGTGCCCAGCGAGCGTCATCAACCAGACCTAATTCGCGGCCCGTTTCGGTCAGACGCAAATCGGCATTATCTTCACGCAGCATCAAACGGTATTCGGCGCGTGAGGTAAACATGCGGTACGGCTCTTTGGTACCCAGTGTACACAGGTCATCAACCAGCACGCCCAGGTAGGCCTGATCGCGGCGAGGTGCCCAGCCCTCTTTGTCAGCAGACAGGCGCGCGGCGTTCAAACCAGCCAACAGACCTTGCGCGGCTGCTTCCTCATAACCGGTAGTGCCGTTAATCTGACCGGCAAAGAACAGGCCATGAATAAATTTGCTTTCCAGCGTCGGGTGCAGATCGCGCGGATCGAAAAAGTCATACTCAATGGCGTAGCCCGGACGGACGATCTTCGCGTTTTCCAGGCCCTGCATCGAACGAACGATCTGCATTTGGACATCAAACGGTAGGCTGGTAGAAATACCGTTTGGATAAATTTCATTGCTGGTCAGGCCTTCCGGTTCAAGGAAGATCTGGTGCGCGTTGCGATCGGCAAAACGCATCACTTTATCTTCGATCGACGGACAATAACGTGGGCCAATGCCTTCAATCACCCCGGCATACATCGGGCTGCGATCGAGGTTATTGCGGATCACATCATGGGTTTTTTCGTTGGTGTAGGTGATATAGCACGGCACCTGCTGGGGATGCTGTGCGGCATTGCCCATGAACGAAAAGACCGGCAACGGCGTATCACCGTGCTGTGGTGCCAGAACGCTGAAATCGATTGTGCGCGCATCAATACGCGGCGGCGTGCCGGTTTTCAGGCGGCTGACGCGCAGTGGCAATGCACGCAAACGGCGTGCCAAAGGAATAGAAGGCGGATCGCCAGCACGGCCACCGCTGTAATTATCCAGTCCGATGTGAATTTTGCCGTCAAGGAAAGTCCCAACGGTCAGGACCACCGATTTTGCACGAAACTTGAGACCCATCTGGGTTACGGCACCCACAACACGATCGTTTTCAACGATCAGATCGTCGACCGCCTGCTGGAAGATCATCAGGTTTGGCTGATTCTCCAGCGCGGTTCTGACGGCCTGCCGATAGAGGACGCGATCGGCCTGAGCACGAGTTGCCCGCACCGCGGGGCCTTTGCTGGCGTTTAGTATCCTAAACTGGATGCCGGCATGGTCGATAGCATGTGCCATCAGGCCGCCCAGAGCGTCCACTTCCTTAACCAGATGACCTTTCCCAATGCCGCCAATCGCCGGGTTACAGGACATTTGTCCCAGCGTGTCGATATTGTGAGTTAATAACAGGGTTTGCTGACCCATCCTGGCAGCTGCCATTGCGGCTTCAGTGCCTGCATGACCGCCACCGATCACGATGACGTCAAAAGGATCGGGATAAAACATGGAAGTGCACCTCAAAGTTGGACCATCAGGATCGTGTGGTGTCCTGGGTGAAAGATTCTACTTAAATTCAGTCGAAGGGGAAAGCGCCGGGATCCGTAGGTTTTAAAAGATAGATCTTTAATTCTTTGATGATCTCTCTGTTAGATCTCTTATTAGGATCGCCATTATCTGTGGATAACCACGAATTCATGCACAATAACAGGAGATTACAAAGGATCGTATGCTGTGAATGATCGGTGATCCTGATCCGTATAAGCTGGGATCAACTTTGCTAGTTATGCACAGGCTGAAAAAGCATCAGCGGTTGTTCTTTGGATAACTACCGGTTGTTACCAGCATTAAGGCCTAGTTATCCACAGATATTCCGGTGCAAAACGTGCGATCCAGGGAAAAGATCGCCCATTAAGGACGCGATCGCGAGCCAATAACGATCGTTTTGACGCAGGATCGTCTCCTTATAGCTGCTCGATCCAGCTTTCCAGCCAGACTTCCGCAGGATCTTCAGGAATCTCATGCTCCAGCATATCGATTTCCAGGCGATCGCCGATGCGTTGCGCACCACGATTTTGCAATAGCGCATCAAACTGCTTAATCGCGCCGCAAAAAAGATCGTATTCACGGTTGCCAATACCAATTGCACCATAGCGTACCGCTGACAGATCGGGTTGCCGCTTGGTGATCTCATCAAACAGCACCTGTAAATTGTCCGGCAGGTCGCCTGCACCATGCGTCGATGTCACCACCAGCCAAATTCCGGATAACGTCAGTTCATCCAGCGCCGGTCCGTGCAACATTTCGCTGGACTTGCCCACTTCCTCAAGCTTTTCAGCCAGATGTTCAGCAACGTATTCCGCGCTGCCCAGCGTGCTACCGGTAATAAAGGTAATGTCAGCCATGAAGATCCCCCGTTAAAGAGGCGCATTGTACGCTGTGATTAACGTCTGATCCACCTGTGGAAAACAAGGTTATGGTTGATCGGCGATCCGCTGCTGGCAGTGCTGGCGAGCGGATCCGGACAGGGATAACTTTGTGCACAACTTGATCAGGGTTTGATGGTTCGCATGATGGGGTTTTGCAGGGAGATCAGCGTTTCAGTGGATTGGATCTCATCGATAGTCTGAATTTTATTGATCAGCACCTGCTGCAGCGCGTCGATTGAGCGGCACATGACCTTAATGAAAATGCTGTAGTGGCCGGTGGTGTACCAGGCTTCTACTACTTCGTCGAGTGCGTTCAGGCGCGCCAGTGCGGCAGGGTAGTCTCGGGCGCTTTTCAGGATGATGCCGATGAAGCAGCAGACGTCGAAGCCGAGGCGGCGCGGATCGATCTCAACGCGCGTGCCAAGAATGATGCCCGCCTGCTTCATCTTTTCTACCCGTACGTGAATGGTGCCCGGGCTGACATTAAACTGTTTGGCCAGCTCTGCGTACGCTGTGCGGGCGTTCTCCAGCAGCGCATTAAGGATGCCGCGATCAAGATTATCGAGTTGAATATTGTCTGTCATAGAGCGGGTTTCCAGAGGAAAAGGCATGCGGCAGAATGTGCAGGAAAACAGCGGGGATGGCAACAGTCAGGCAGCGGTTTCCCGCTGCCTGATGGGGATTAACGCTTACGCCACAGCGTGACCTGGGCAACGCTATGCTGGAACTTACGCGCGGTCTCACGAATCACGAATGGCACATCACGCGGCGCCGCCAGCTGTTCAAAATCTTCAGCCAGCATTCTTTGTAGCGCCTGCAGCGTGGTCAGCGCTTCGCCGTTCTCGCGGATACCGCCCAGCCAGTTCTCTTTTGGCGTGTAGTCTTCCAGCCAGGTATAAGGCGAGGCGATCACCAGTAGCCCGCCTGAGACGATCATTGGGGTAACATCCTGCAAAAAGCGCGCGGGCTGGCGCAGGCGATCGATCAGGTTAGCCGCCAGCACCAGATCATAGTGATCCGCCTGCGGTTTCAGATTACAGGCATCGCCCTGTAAAAAGCTGATGCGCCGCGCTTGCTCCACATTCAGATCGAGTGCTTTCAGGCTGACCTGACGGTACTCCACCAAATCGCCCTCTTCCGGCACCACATAACGAAACTCATCGCCGCTGGTTAGCTGCAACGCGACATCAATAAAGCGCGCCGAGTAATCCATGCCGACAACCCGATCGAAATGGCGGGCAAGCTCAAAACTGGCCCGACCGGTGGCGCAGCCAATGTCGAGGGCGCGGCCGCGTTTTTTGCTGTGTTGTAAGGCAATATCTACCAGCGCGGTGGCATAGTTGTCGACGCCGAAGTAGTCCGGACCATACTGAAAATCGAGATACTGCGACACCATGCTGTCGGTTTCATACGGATTAAGCTTTGCCACTTCTTTATGCTGCGAAACGACGTATCGGAAGCCCGCATGCTGAAAGAAGTGGCGGCGGAATGCGTAGCGCGCGGATTTCAGGGCTTCATTACCGGTGGAAATCCAGCTGCCGCCTTTGATGATGTTGTGCTGACCATCAAAGGTCGGCGTGGAAAAATCATCATAGAGCGGATGAACACGAAAGCCCTCAAAGCCGCTGATGGGCGTTGTGGTCCACTGCCAGACATTTCCGATCACATCGTACAGTTCACCCTGCTGAAAACGGTCAACCGCACAGGATGAAGCCCAGTATTCCAGATTGATATTGCCTGGTGCCCGTGACCAGTTGGTCTGATCGCTGTCGAGGCTGTCGCGAAGAAAGGTCCATTCTGCTTCGCTCGGCAACTGCACCGGCTCACCGGTCACTTCAGCTTTCCAGCGGCAGAAAGCGGCGGCTTCCAGTTGATTTACCTCGGCAGGCCAGTCCCACGGCATTGTGACCTCTTCGGTCAGCAGGCGTAAACGCAGCGCGTTAGGATGGGCGATATCACCGACCCAAAACGTTGGCTTGTCGGCTTTAGCGAACTGACACCAGCGCCAGCCTTCGCCATCCCACCACGTTTCATTTTGATAGCCGCCAGCGGTAACAAACTCGAAAAACTCAGCGTTGCTGACCAGCATTTTACTGGCACTGAAGGGCGCCACATCGCTGTGCAGCGTGCCGTATTCATTATCCCAGCCGTAGGTGTCATCGGTTTTACCCTGACTCACGCGGCCACCGGCCTGCGACACCAAACTGTTATGCGGTACCGCATCACGCTGATGGCGCGCTTGCGGACAGGCTGGCCAGTGCGGCTGCGGTTTTACCCACTCGATCGGCAGCTGACGTATTAATACGCTGGAGGTCTCCAGATGAATACGCTCATGCTCAATGCCCATCAGAATCACCCAGGCCGGGCTATGCCAGTCGATCGGCAACGTTAACGGTAGGGTGCGAATCACCTCGCTGACTAACGCAAACACGTTGTTACGATAATCACGGACTTCGGCCACGCTCGGCCAACTGTAATGGCTGTCGTTCAAATCATCCCAGCTCATCTCATCCACGCCGATCGCCATAATGGCTTCGATACGATCGTCAATGCGCCGATCGATATAGCGTCCCGCCATCAACTTGTTGATATAGAAGGTCGCGGTATGGCCGTAATAGAAGATCAGCGGGTGGCGCAGCGAAATCGCCTTGTTGAAATAGGCTTGTTCGTCCGCCAGGCAATCAAACAGGCTCTCGTACAGCGTCCATGTTTGCGTGAAGTAATCGAGCAGCTGTTGGCGTTTTTGTTCCGGGTCAGTGCCGCTCAGTAAAAGCGTGCGGGTGGGTGCAGGTAAAGCGTTATCAGAATGGTACTGTAGTGACGTCACGTTATGCTCCTGGTGCCAAATGGCTACAAGCGTAACGGTAAACTGTAGCAAAGAAGCGTGAAATGCGTATGACTCAACGTTTCCAGCGACGGAGCAGGCGGCTCTTCAGGCCAGTATCAAAGCGCCAGATATGATCGAAAATACGCATAATGCCCGGCTTACCGTGGGCTGACATGGCCACCGCATGAAAGCGCTGTTGCTGCTGTTGCTGACTGGATTTAACCGCGGCGATGACGCTATCCGGCAGGCGCTGCGCAATAAAATCAGACAGAATGACCGCATCGGCATCGTGCCAGGCAGGTTCGGCCAGCCGGCGGAGAATGGCTTCCAGGCAGGCCGCCAGGTTAGTGCCGCCGCGAAAGCGCTGACTGAGAAAACGGATCGCCTGTTCCATGCCGTTGTCGCCGGTCAGCTCGTAGCCAATCACATCCTGCGCGAACAGCATAATGTAGCAGCGTCGTTTGTCGGCCAGCGCCACCTTGAGCAGCGCCAGACAAAAGGCTTTGGCACAGCGTTCGTTAAAGCCGCCCATGGAGCCTGAAGTATCGACACAAACAATAAAAGGCCCGCGTGGCTGCTCTTCGTGCTGCTGGTGGCTAACTGGGCGCAGGGAAACATGATCGTGCCAGGCATCGCCCTGCAAGCGATAGGTGAGCAGGCGTTTCTCCACCAGCCGCCGATAAAACTCCAGCTCAAGATCGCTGATGCCCAGCGTGGCCAGTTCAGGCGGCAATAGCCGCATAACATCGGCGCTTTGATGGATGCCGTTGACCTCTTCCGGCACCGATTCCGGCTCGCGCACCCAGGCATGATGCTCTTCCAGCGGCGCATCCGGCGTCGGCACGGATTTGGCTTCACGGCTGCGACCCAGCTGCTGCGCCAGCTTCATCAGCTCCGGCTGTTGCGCCAGGAAATCGCCATATTGCACGATGAGCTGATAATCGCCGCGTTGTAAGGTTGAACTACTCATATCCCACAGCCGGCCCGCAGCGGCTTCGTCATCGTCCGCCAGCACGGGTGACAATTGGCCGCTCATGGCCAGCCGCTGCTGCAGTTCCGCCAGCAGCTTTTCACGCTCTGCTTCCAACAGCTGCTGATTCAGCGTCAGCGTCTGCAACGTCAGGCTCAGTCGCCAGCGCTGCAGAAATAAGGTGTGTTGTGCATGACTCAGCAGCAGCGCATCGCTATGGCCAATCAGCTGTGAGGCCTGATCATAAAAAGGCGACGGCAACGCTGCCAGCTGCTTCAACAGCGAGGGCAACTGCTGGCAGAACTGCTCGCTACTCAGCAGCTGAGCATGCTGGAACAGGCTGAACTCCTGCTCCAGCGCAGGCGGCACCGGCGTGCTTTTCAGATGCTCAAGAATTTCGCTTTTCCAGCGCGGCACATCGCGCAGCATGGCCTGCTTCATGCGGGGAAACTTTTCAAAAAACAGCGCCAGCTGCGGCGAGGCTAATAACGCAATAATCAACTCTTCGATAAGCTCGCCTTCACCTACTGCCAACAGTGCGCTGAGCGTATCGAGCGAGATCACTGGCGCGCCTTTTTCAGCTGTTCTGCCACGTCCTGCAAGCTGTTTTCAATGCGTGCCAGCCAGTCATCACTGATAAACAAACAACGCTGATGCTGACTGAACTGCGCGCGCTGCATGCGTAGCTGACTTTCCAGCTCTTCCAGCGCGGTGACGATCTCTTCCGGCAGATCGCGATTATCGGCCGCGCCGGGGAGCGTCAGCCGTGAAGCCTGCAGGCTGAGATCCCGAATAACCAGATAATCCTGGCTATCGACCTGCATATCCAGCACCTGCGCAAAACCGATGCCGTTAAGCTTGCCGCGAATGTCGCCGTGCTTTTGCAGCCAGTGCGTCAGCGCGTCCTGACTGAGCTCAATATGGCTTACCTGCATATCATGTAGCGTCAACGGCTGTTGCAGCATCAGCGTAATCTGTTCGCCAGCCAGGGCGGCAGGCAGGTCGTAATGCGGTTTACGGCTGAACATGCCGCCATGTTTTTCCAGGCGAATCGCCAGTTCGCTGTTCTTTTGCTGCTGCAGGCTTAGCCGACGCGCGGTGATCTGCTGAATTTTCAGCTGCATCGCCTGCTGCTGCCACGCCTGCTGGCAGATCAACGCATCGATTTCGCGATCCAGCATTTTCATCGAGGCGAGATCGTGCCACAGGCAATCTTTCAACAGGATCAGATCGACCGGCGCAATCGCCTGACGTCCGCTATAAAATGCACAGGCCTGCAGTAGATGGATCGCTTTTTTCCAGCGGCGGTCAGAAATGTAGGGAGCGTCGGGCTGCTTTTCGAGCTGCTGGCGTAGCTGATAAATCAACTCGAAAACGTTATCAGGCAGCGCCACTTTGGCAATGCCCAGCTGCCATTCATGGTATTCCTCATCGCTGATGCAGAGCGAATCGGCCACCGGATTGCTGTTTTCATCCTGCTGATGCGTCAACATACTGCGGAAATTCTGCTTTTCGTGCACATTATCGAGCCAGAGCCGAATCAGCATGCGATCGTAAAGCGCTTCCAGGCCGCTGTCTGCCTCGGGCAGCTCGTTTGATGCGGTAACCAGCAGGCGCATTGGGATGCGCTCTTCGCAGTCGCCGTTGCGAAAGCGGCGTTCGTTAATGGCGGTCAGCAAGGTGTTAAGAATCGCTGGCCCGGCTTTCCAAATCTCATCCAAAAAAACGATCTCTGCGTCGGGCAAATAGCCTTTGGTCAGCCGCTGATAACGCCCTTCGTCTTTTAGCGCCTGAATCGACAGTGGACCAAACACCTCTTCTGGCGTGGAAAAGCGCGTCATTAAATATTCAAACGCCCGCGCATGCTGAAAGGCATATTTTAGGCGGCGCGCGATGAGGCTTTTGGCAATGCCTGGCGGGCCAAGCAGAAAGACGCTTTCGCCACTCAGGGCGGCCAGCAGGCAGAGACGTATCGCATGATGACGCTCATACAATCCTTTCTCTAACGCATTGCTGAGGCGCGAAATTCGTTCAGCCAGTAAATGAGGTTGGGCCATAATCACAAATCATCCTGTAAACCGATTTAAGCTGCTTTTCGCCAGCGCACACACTATCGGCTATCATGCTTGAAAGAGTTGATTGCAGTCAGCTTTTTTATCCTGAAAGGGTGAGCCGACGCGATGCAGCCTCGTTGCAGGGATAGGCTTTTCATGTAAATCGTGCATACTGTGCTCTTTTTGGCGCCGCCCAACACAAGACAAATCCTATGAGCTCGGATAAAAAACAGCCCCTCGCAGCCGTCACTCTGGCTGCCATCGGCGTGGTATATGGTGACATTGGCACCAGCCCGCTTTACACCTTACGCGAATGTCTCTCCGGCCAGTTTGGTTTCGGGGTTGAGCACGATGCCATTCTGGGCTTTCTGTCGCTGATTAGCTGGCTGTTGATCATCGTGGTGTCGCTGAAATACATCAGTTATGTGATGCGTGCCGATAACGCCGGTGAAGGCGGTATTTTGACGCTGATGTCGCTGGCGGGACGCCATACCGGTGCTCGTACCACCGCGCTGCTGGTGATTATGGGACTGATCGGCGGCAGTTTCTTCTATGGTGAAGTGGTGATCACCCCGGCAATTTCGGTGATGTCCGCCATGGAAGGGCTGGAAATTGCTGCGCCTTCGCTGGATGCCTGGATTGTACCGCTCTCGGTAGCCGTACTGACCTTTCTGTTTATGATTCAGAAGCAGGGCACCGGGCTGGTGGGCAAGCTGTTTGCTCCGGTAATGTTGCTCTGGTTTCTGGTGCTGGCGGTGTTGGGTATTCGCGGCATTATGGATAACCCAACGGTGCTGCAGGCGCTCAATCCGTGGTGGGCGTTCCATTTCTTTGTCGAATATAAGACCGTCTCCTTCTTTGCGCTGGGCGCGGTGGTGCTGTCGATTACCGGCGTTGAAGCGCTTTATGCCGATATGGGCCACTTCGGCAAATTGCCCATCCGCGTCGCCTGGTTTAGCGTGGTGCTGCCTTCGCTGATACTGAATTACTTTGGTCAGGGCGCGCTGCTGCTTACCCATCCTGAAGCGATCAAAAACCCCTTCTTTCTGTTGGCGCCTGACTGGGCGTTGATTCCGATGCTGATCCTCGCCACGCTGGCCACGGTAATCGCCTCGCAGGCGGTTATTTCAGGTGTGTTTTCCCTGACCCGCCAGGCGGTGCGTCTCGGCTATCTGCCGCCGATGCGCATTATTTACACGTCGGAAAAAGAGGCCGGACAGATTTACATCCCGATCATCAATTGGGTGCTCTATTTTGCCGTGCTTATCGTCATTATCAGTTTCGAGCACTCCAGCAACCTGGCTGCCGCTTACGGTATTGCCGTGACCGGTACCATGGTGCTGACCACCATGCTCTCCTGCACGGTGGCGGTGAAAAACTGGCACTGGAATCGGGCGGCCGTGGGTCTGATTCTGGTGGTGCTGCTCTGTATCGATGTGCCGCTGTTCTCCGCAAACCTGGTGAAGATTTTCTCCGGTGGCTGGCTGCCGCTCTGTCTGGGACTGGTGATGTTTATCATTATGACCACCTGGAAAAGCGAGCGTTTCCGCCTGCTGCGCCGTATGCATGAACACGGCAATTCGCTGGATGCGATGATCACCTCACTGGAGAAATCGCCGCCGGTACGCGTGCCCGGCACCGCGGTGTATATGTCGCGTGCGCTAAACGTTATTCCGTTTGCCATGCTGCACAACCTCAAACATAACAAGGTGCTGCACGAGCGCGTGGTGCTGTTGACCCTGCGCACGGAAGATGCGCCTTACGTGCATAATTTACGTCGCGTAGCGATTGAGCAGCTCTCCCCAACGTTCTGGCGTGTGGTGGCAAGTTATGGCTGGCGCGAAACGCCCAATATGGAAGAGATTTTTCATCGCTGCGGGCTGGAAGGATTGAACTGCCGGATGATGGAAACGTCGTTCTTTATGTCGCACGAATCGCTGATCATCGGCAAACGGCCATGGTATTTGCGGCTGCGCGGCAAACTTTTCATGGCGCTGCAGCGTAATGCCCTGCGCGCGCCGGATCAGTTTGAGATCCCGCCAAATCGCGTGATTGAGCTGGGCACGCAGGTAGAGATTTAAAAACAAGGGCGACGCAATGTCGCCCTTTTTATTACCAGCTCAGCGTGACCACAAAACCGCCGCTGGCCGCATTGGCACACTGCATCCGCATGCCGTGGAGCTGTGCAATATGATGAACGATCGATAACCCCAGCCCACTGCCTGATTTAACCTGACCCGGTGGACGGTAAAACCGCTCGCCCAGACGCGTCAGTGCCTCCGCATCCACGCCCGGTCCATTATCCGCCACCTGAAGATGCCGACTGCCCAAAGTAAGCGTAATACGATCGGCGGGATGTGCGTAACGAATGGCATTGTCGATGAGATTGCGCAGCAGTAATGCCAGCAACAACGGCTGTCCTGACATCGTTACCGCCACCGGAGCTTCAACAGCAAGCGCCATGCCCGCCTGGTAAGCCTTCGCATCGTGATCCATCACCGCCTGTTGCAACAGCAGGCGCAAATCGATCGCTTCGCATTCTGGCAGGCCGCTCTCGTCGTCCAGTCGGGAAAGTGTGAGCAGCTGATCCACCAGCCGGGTGGCGCGATCGATACCGCTGGTCAGGTTATGCAGGGCATGTTCACGCATCACCGGATCGTCATGCGCCAGCTGAACCACTTCCGTCTGTACTTTCAGCGCAGCCAGCGGGCTGCGTAGTTCGTGGGCCGCATCGGCGGTGAAACGGCGTTCGCGGGTTAACAGCGCATTGATACGGGCAAACAGCTGATTGAGTGCGTTGACCATCGGCCTGACTTCGGCTGGCAGCTCTGGCGTTGCCAGCGGCGTACTGTCATCCGGTGCGCGCTGTACCAGCTGAGCGGTAATGCGCTTCAGCGGTGCCAGTTCGCGGGTAATCAGCCACAACAACAGCGCAATTAACACCGGCAATACCACCAGCCACGGCGTAATATTGCTCTGAACCAGATCGCGGCTCATGTCCTGGCGATATTCCCACTCCTGGCCCACGGCGACGACCGTGCGTTTATCGGGCGATGTCAGCCACAGCAGCCGCCAGCGATCGTCATCGCCGCGCAGTTTGCCGTCGGTAAAGCCATCGCGTGAATAATTGAAAATGATATCTTTGCCATTCTCACCGTCATTGAGCACCATCCTGCCGTCGCGGCTGAAGATGGCAAAAGCCAGCGCATCGTCTTCCTGTGCGCCGCGATGATCGTGCAGCAGCGTTTTAGTTTTTGGCAGTCGCGTGGTTTGCGTATCGAGGCTATCGGGATTAAGGGCGATCAGCCGTTTGGCGAACAGCATCTGTTGCGTATCAAACAGTTCATTGATGGTATGACGCGTCTGTTGCCAGGCGAGCAGGCTGGCGGCACTCCAGCCCAGTAGCGTAAGCAGAATAAAGCCGGCCATTAAGCGCGTGCGTAAACTCACGGCGCTTCTCCCAGCGTGTAGCCGACGCCATGTACGGTGCGGATAAAGGTGCTGCCAATCTTTTTCCGCAGATGATGGATGTGCACTTCAACGGCATTGCTGGAGAGATCCTGCTCCCAGCTGTAGAGCTTCTCCTCCAGCTGCGCCCGCGTTAACACCCGTCCCGCATTCAGCAGAAACAGTTCCAGCAGGGCGAGTTCCCGACTTTTCAGGGTCAACGGCTCGCCGTAAAGCGTGGCGGTATGTGTGCCGGGTTCGAGCGTCACTGCGCCGTGTGTGAGCGTGGGTTGCAGCTGACCATGACGGCGGCGAATCAGCGCCTGCAAACGTGCAGCCACTTCCGCCAGCGCAAAAGGCTTACAGAGATAGTCATCGGCACCGCGCTGCAGGCCAGTAACCCGATCTTCCAGCGCATCGCGCGCGGTGAGAATCAGCACCGGTACGTCAGCGCCCTGCTGGCGCCAGTGGCGCAAAATATCCAGACCGTCGGTTTCCGGCAGGCTGAGATCCAAAATCACTGCATCATAGGGTGCCGCCGCCAACGCCTGCTGACCCGCTTTGCCGCCGGTAAACCAGTCGATGCTGAAACCCAGCTTTGCCAGCCCTGCCCGTAATCCATCGCCAATCAGCGGATCATCTTCAATTAATAATATGCGCATGCTTTCCTCCTGCATGGAGCGAGTTATACGCAAGCGCGTCCGCGCTTGTACAGGCAGTTGCGCTAAAAAACGGCATTTTTCGCGTTTTCACAAAAAAATTTACCGCGACTTTACTCCTTAAGAAGCTGTTAAGAACTGCATGCTTTACTTAGCTCTGTAACGCAAACACATTCACGGACAAGAGGTGACACAATGAAAAAGCATGCAGCCCTTCTCGCAATTGTTGCTCTGGCTTCGACGCCAGTATTAGCCGCACAACAGGGCGGTTTTGTTGACCCAAGCCAGCCAGCCGCCAGCGTCAGCGCGCAAAAAGGCGGTTTTAGTGGCCCAAGCGGTAGCGTAGTGACGGTAAAACAGGCACAGGACATGAAGGATGACAGCTGGGTTATCCTGCGCGGTAACATCGTTGAGCGCGTCGGTGAGGATGATTATACCTTCCGCGATGCCACCGGTTCACTGAAGGTCGAGATCGACAACAAGCACTGGAACGGTCAGAACGTGGCACCCGGCGACAAAGTCGAGATTCAGGGCGAGCTGGATAAAGATTTCAACAATGTTGAGATGGACGTTAAACAGGTCCGTAAAATCCAGTAATTCTTCCCAGCGGGCTGCTGCCAGGCAGCCCGTTTTAACCCCTAAAACAAATTTCCTCCGCCGTGAGCGAAACGTTTCGATAGCGATCACATTTCCATCATCTCCTCGTTGTCTTCCCGTCGCATTTTTTCCACACTGCCGCCAGCGAAACGTTTCGCTTGGGAGTGAAACATGAAAAAAGGCCCGTTACTTAACTCTGTGGTGTCAGCAGTTATCGCACAGCTCGGTCATACCGATACGGTGACCATCGGCGATGCCGGCTTGCCCATTCCACAGGGGCCGCTACGCATCGACTTAGCCCTGACACACGGTATTCCGTCGTTTATGCAGGTGCTGGAAACGGTCAGCGAAGAGATGCAGGTTGAGCATGCGGTGCTGGCCGAAGAGGTGAAACAGCATAACGCTGCGCTTCATCAGGCTATGCTGGCGCAGCTGGAAAAACTGCAACAGCGCCAGGGCAATATCATCGCCATTGAATACATTCCGCATGATGCGTTTAAGCAACGCACCCGACAGAGCCAGGCGGTCATTCGCAGCGGAGAGTGTTCTCCTTATGCCAATGTCATTCTCGGCGCTGGCGTCACCTTTTGAGGCAGCTATGCAACCTTTACTGCAACTGACCGGCATCGAAAAAGCCTTTCCTGGCGTGAAGGCGCTTAACGGCGCCTCGCTTTCCGTCTATGGCGGCCGGGTGATGGCGCTGGTGGGCGAAAACGGCGCCGGCAAATCCACCATGATGAAGGTGCTGACCGGTATTTATAGCCGTGATGCCGGATCGCTGAAGTGGTTGGGTGATGAAGTGAGCTTCAGCGGGCCAAAAGCGTCTCAGGAAGCAGGTATCGGCATTATTCATCAGGAACTGAACCTGATTCCTCAGCTGACCATCGCCGAGAATATTTTTCTTGGCCGCGAATTCACCGGGCATTTTGGTCGTATCGACTGGAAAAAAATGTACGCCGAGGCGGATAAGCTGCTGCAACGCCTGAACCTGCGTTTCAATAGCCACCGGCTGGTGGGCGATTTGTCGATTGGCGATCAGCAAATGGTTGAGATTGCCAAGGTGCTCAGCTTCGAGTCGAAAGTGATCATCATGGATGAACCGACCGATGCGCTGACCGATACCGAAACGGTTTCCCTGTTTCGCGTCATTAATGAACTGAAAGCGCAGGGCTGCGGCATCGTTTATATCTCGCATCGCATGAAAGAGATTTTTGAAATTTGCGATGACGTTACCGTGTTCCGCGACGGTCAGTTTATTGCTGAGCGCGCAGTGAGCGACATGACGGAAGCGTCGCTAATTGAAATGATGGTGGGCCGTAAGCTGGAAGATCAGTATCCACGGCTTAACCAGGCACCGGGCGACGTCCGTCTGCGGGTTAAAAACCTCAGCGGTTCTGGCGTGGAGAATGTCAGCTTCGAGCTACGCAAAGGGGAAATCCTCGGCGTTGCCGGACTGATGGGCGCTGGCCGAACCGAACTGATGAAAGTGCTGTACGGCGCCTTGCCACGTACGCAGGGCGAAGTCACGCTCGACGGCCGCGTTGTGCAGGTGCGCGCGCCGCAGGATGGCCTGGCAAACGGCATCGTTTACATCTCTGAAGATCGTAAGCGCGACGGGCTGGTGCTCGGCATGTCGGTCAAAGAGAACATGTCCCTCACCGCGCTGCGCTATTTCAGCCATGGTCGCGGATTAAAGCACGCGGCTGAACAGCTGGCAGTGGGCGATTTTATTCGTTTATTCAACGTTAAAACGCCGTCAATGGATCAGCCCATTGGTCTGTTATCCGGCGGTAATCAGCAGAAAGTTGCCATTGCCCGTGGCTTAATGACCCGGCCAAAAGTGCTGATTCTTGATGAACCGACGCGCGGCGTCGATGTAGGCGCGAAAAAAGAGATCTATCAGCTGATTAACCAGTTCAAACAGGAAGGACTGAGCATCATTCTGGTCTCATCCGAAATGCCGGAAGTGCTCGGCATGAGCGATCGTATTCTGGTGATGCACGAAGGTCATCTGAGCGGTGAATTCACAATTGAGCAGGCCACGCAGGAAGCCTTGATGGCGGCGGCGGTCGGTAAGCAATCCAGCGAGGAGTTGGCGCATTTATGAGTACTCAAACCTTACCGGCCAGCCGTCGCTGGTTCAGCAAAGCCTGGCTGCTGGAGCAGAAATCGCTGATTGCGCTGCTGATTCTTATCGCCGTGGTCGCCAGTCAGAGCCCGAATTTCTTTACTCTGCCAAACCTGTTCAACATTCTGCAGCAGACGTCGGTAAACGCCATTATGGCGGTCGGCATGACGCTGGTGATCCTGACATCCGGCATCGATCTTTCAGTCGGGTCGCTGCTGGCGCTGACCGGTGCGGTTGCGGCGTCGATTGTTGGTCTTGAGGTGAATGCGCTGGTGGCCGTGGTGGCTTCTCTGGCGCTTGGCGCGGCCATCGGGGCGCTGACCGGCACCATTGTCGCCAAAGGCAAAGTGCAGGCTTTTATCGCTACGCTGGTAATGATGTTGTTGCTGCGCGGCGTGACCATGGTTTACACCGACGGTAGCCCGGTTAATACCGGCTTCAACGACAATGCCGATCTGTTTGGCTGGTTTGGTATCGGCCGTCCGCTGGGTATTCCTACACCGGTATGGTTGATGGCGATCGTGTTTTTGCTGGCCTGGTACATGTTGCACCATACGCGCCTTGGCCGTTACATCTATGCTTTAGGCGGCAACGAGGCGGCAACCCGCCTTTCCGGGATTAATGTCAGCCGCATCAAAATTATCGTCTATTCGCTGTCGGGCATGCTGGCGGCGCTGGCAGGCACCATTGAAGTGGCGCGTCTCTCTTCTGCGCAGCCGACCGCGGGAACGGGTTACGAGCTGGATGCAATTGCTGCCGTGGTACTGGGCGGAACCAGCCTCGCGGGTGGTAAAGGTCGCATCATGGGCACGTTGATTGGCGCACTGATTCTGGGCTTCCTGAACAACGGCCTGAATCTGATGGGCGTCTCTTCCTACTACCAGATGATCGTCAAAGCAGCCGTAATTCTGCTGGCGGTGCTGGTGGATAATAAAAGCAGTAAATAACCTCTTACCTTATCTACACAGGACAGAACATGAAAAAGCTGACGGCTCTGGCAGTAATTCTTGGCGCAACCCTGAGCGCGGGTGCGATGGCAAAAGATACCATCGCGCTGGTGGTTTCCACGCTGAACAACCCATTCTTTGTCTCACTGAAAGATGGCGCACAGAAAGAAGCGGACAAGCTGGGTTATAACCTGGTGGTGCTCGATTCACAGAATAACCCGGCTAAAGAGCTGGCCAACGTGCAGGACCTTACCGTGCGCGGCGCTAAGCTGGTGCTGATCAACCCGACCGACTCCGATGCCGTTGGCAACGCCGTGAAGATGGCTAATCAGGCTAAAATCCCGGTTATCACCCTCGACCGCGTAGCGGCAAAAGGCGAAGTGGTTAGCCACGTAGCTTCCGATAACCGTTTCGGTGGCAAAATGGCCGGCGACTTTATTGCCAAAAAAATTGGCGAAAACGCCAAAATCATTGAGCTGCAGGGCATCGCCGGTACATCAGCAGCCCGTGAGCGTGGCGAAGGCTTCAAACAAGCAGCCGATGCGCATAAATTCCAGATCCTTGCCAGCCAGCCTGCTGACTTCGATCGCACCAAAGGCCTGAACGTCATGCAGAACCTGCTGCAGGCACATCCTGATGTGCAGGCGGTATTTGCGCAGAATGATGAAATGGCGCTGGGGGCGCTGCGTGCATTGCAAACCGCCGGTAAATCTGATGTCGTGGTGGTCGGTTTTGACGGCACCGCCGATGGCGTGAAAGCGGTTGAAGCAGGCAAGCTGGCAGCAACCGTTGCGCAGATGCCGGAAAAAATTGGCATGATCGGCGTGCAGACCGCTGATAAAGTGCTTAAAGGTGAAAAAGTGCAGGCGATCATTCCGGTCGACCTGAAGCTGGACACCAAATAAAACAAAGAAAAGTATGGCACCGCGCCACCAGTTAATGGTGGCGCACTTTTTTGGAAAACCCTCCCATGATTAAAACCGGTAAACTGGCCGTGCTCGGCAGCATCAATGCAGATCATATTCTCAATCTGACGCACTTTCCGCGTCCGGGTGAAACGGTGATCGGTAAGCAGTATCAGATCGCTTTTGGCGGTAAAGGGGCGAATCAGGCGGTGGCCGCAGGTCGGGCAGGTGCGGATATCGCGTTTATCGCCTGTGTTGGCGAAGATGATACCGGCGAGCGGGTGCGTCAGCAGCTTGCGGTCGATCGCATTGATGTGGCCCCGGTGGCGGTGGTGCCTGCGATGGCAACCGGCGTGGCGATGATTTTCGTCAATGGCGAGGGTGAAAATGTTATCGGCATTTATGCCGGCGCTAATGCGGCGCTGACCCCGCAGCGCGTGGAGCAACACCAACAGGTGATAGGCGTTGCCTCGGCGCTGTTGATGCAGCTGGAGTCTCCGCTGGAGAGCGTGCTGGCCGCTGCGCAGATCGCTCGTCAGCATGATACGCACGTTATTCTGAATCCGGCGCCCGCCGCCGCGCTCAGCGACGAACTGTTGTCACTGATCGATATCATTACGCCTAATGAAACCGAAGCGGAAATTCTGACCGGCATTCCGGTTAAAAACGATGATGACGCTGCTCGCGCCGCTAGCTGGCTACATAATAAAGGTATTGCGACCGTATTGATTACGCTGGGCAGCCGTGGCGTCTGGCTCAGTGAGCAGGGACAAGGGCAGCGCATTGCGGGCTTCAGGGTGACCGCCGTCGATACTATCGCCGCGGGCGATACCTTTAACGGCGCGCTTATTACCGCTCTGCTTGAAGGCCAGCCGATGACAAAGGCGGTGCGTTTTGCTCACGCCGCGGCGGCCATCGCCGTCACTCGTTCTGGCGCGCAACCGTCGGTGCCGTGGCGGGAAGAGATCGATCGTTTCCTGGCCGAGCGGGTTTAATCCGTGGCGACCATGAAGGATGTGGCTCGGATGGCTGGCGTTTCAACCTCAACGGTGTCGCACGTCATTAATAACAACCGCTTCGTCAGTGAAGGCGTTCGGGAAAAAGTGCAGTCGGCGATCGGCCAACTTAACTATGCACCTTCCGCTCTGGCGCGCAGCCTGAAGATGAACCAGACGCGCACCATCGGCATGCTGCTAACCGCCAGCAGCAACCCGTTTTATGCGGAAGTGGTGCGCGGCGTGGAAAACAGCTGTTACGAGCGCGGCTACAGCCTGGTGCTGTGCAATACCGCTGGTGACGAAGAACGTATGAATCGTAGCCTGGAAACCCTGCTGCAAAAACGGGTGGATGGGCTGCTGATCATGTGTACCGAAAGTCATCTGCCGTCAGCCGACATCCTGAATCGTTATCCTTCTATTCCCACGGTGATGATGGACTGGGCGCCTTTCGAGGCAAACAGCGACATCATTCAGGACAATTCGCTGCTTGGCGGCGAGATGGCGACCGATTACCTGATCTCACGCGGCTTTACGCGTATCGCCTGCATTGCGGGTCCGCAGGACAAAACGCCGGCTCGCCTTCGCCTGCAGGGTTACCGTAATGCGATGGCCGCCGCCGGGCTGGATGTGCCGTCTGACTATATAGTGGAAAAGAACTTCGAGTTTCAGGGTGGTTTTGATGGCATGAGCGAACTGTTGTCGCTGGAACAACCGCCACAGGCGGTCTTTACCAGTAACGATGCAATGGCGGTGGGGGTTTATCATGCCCTGTATCAGGCGGGGCTCAGCATTCCGCAGGACATGGCGGTGATCGGCTACGATGATATTGAACTGGCGCGCTACATGACGCCGCCGTTAACCACCATTCACCAGCCTAAAGATGAACTGGGCGAACTGGCGATTGATACGCTGATTCATCGTCTGCGTGAACCCGGCGCCAGTCAGCAAACGCTGGTGCTGACGCCGGAGCTGGTGGAACGCCATTCGGTTAACGGTTTTTAGCCTGCTTTGTCGACGATTTATCGCGATTCGCAACAAGGTGTCGTCCATCGCCAGGTTTGAGCAGCATGAACACTGCGGCTGAGAATACTGACAGCACGCCCATGGTCAGGAACGTGGCATGAAAGTGATCAACCGTAGTGCTTTCAAAACTCTCATAAAAGCGCAGCACCGCGGCGCTTACCGCCACACCAAAACTGATCGATAGCTGTTGTGTTACCGCCAGCACGCTGTTGCCGCTGCTGGCATTCTCATCCGTTACATCAGCCAGCGTAATAGTGTTCATCGCGGTGAACTGTGTTGACATCGCCATACCCAGAATAAAAAGCGGTGCGACCATCAGTGCAATACTGGCGCCGGGAGACTGCAGCGCAAAACTCATAATCATCACGCCAATAAAGATGGTGATGCCAACCAGCGTTTTACGGTAGCCAAACCAGCGCAGCACCTGCGTAACCGTAGACTTGGCCAGAATAGAACCCACCGCCGTGGGTGCCATCATGCAGCCTGCAATGATCGCGGAATACCCAAATCCTACCTGTAACATCAGCGGCATTAAGAACGGCACGCAGCCGGTACCGAGACGGGAGGCAATGTTACCGATGATACCGACCGAGAAGGTGCGGGTCCTGAAAATGGGCAGGCCAATCAGCGGAAAAGGATGGCGCCGTGCGTGCTGTATATAAAGAAGCAATAAAACAACGCCGCCGGCTAAAACGGCTGATGCCAGCCAGCCCGACACAATGCGCTCACCAAACAGTTCGATCCCCACAGAAATCATTACCAGGCTGATGCCAAACATCAAAAAGCCCGCCAGGTCGAAACGTCGCTTTGGCGTGGTGAAATCCGGCATATATTTGCGCGCATAGATAATCCCAAGAATACCGATCGGGATATTAATGAGGAAAATCCAGTGCCAGGTCAGATAGGTCACCATCACGCCACCCAGCAAAGGCCCCAGAATCGGACCGACCAGACCTGGCATGGTGACAAAGTTAAGTACCGGTAGCAGTTCACTACGAGGATAGGCACGTAACAGCGCAAGGCGAGCAACCGGCATCATCATCGCGCCGCCCACGCCTTGAATAATACGTGATGCCACTAACAGACCCAGCGTGCCGGACAGTGCGCACAGCAGTGAGCCCAGCGTGAACAGTGTGACCGCGATAATGAATATCTTACGTGTACCGAAGCGATCGGCGAGCCAGCCACTCACCGGAATCAGCATGGCGACGGTCAGGGTGTAGCTGATGATGGCGGATTGCATCGCCAGTGGCGAACGCTCCAGGCTTACGGCAATCGCGGGTAAAGCAGTGTTGAGAATGGTGGCATCGAGCGCCTGCATAAAGAAGGCCATCGCAGCTATCCATGGCAATCCGGACATACTGCGTGCAGATTTGATCATTAACGTTCCTTTTTGTCTTCCGGAAGCAATAAATTGCGCCCTGCCGGTGATGTGCGTAAAAGCATAGCACCGGCATCTGCGTGAAGAGTAAGGTTTGTCTGGTGCAAAAAAGGCGTTTTGCCGATATTTCAGGCATGTTTTGCTGTTTTTTAATACGTTCGTTTAAAAAAAACGCGCTTGGAAAAATAATTCAAATAAACACTTGTCACCCGTCAGGAACTCCCTATAATGCGCCTCCACTGACACGGAACAAC
>NZ_JBLYPN010000015.1:0-91859 GCF_051851875.1 Duffyella sp. Ts4
GAGGAGGCATCACAAACGCCGAGGCAAAAGCGTTTTCCAGGGCGAGCCGCAGGGAGGCGGCGAGAGGGCGCGCTGAGCAGGAGCGAATCGCGCCCGGTCCGTCAGGAAAAAGCTTGTGCCGAGGGCACCCGCGCAGCGGGCGGTTGTGTTTGCCGGATAGCGCGGGTGCAGGGCCGGGGCGACTGCCGGCCCTGCTCGGGCAGGCTTTAGCCTGAACGAAATGGCCCTTGACCTGGCCCTTAAAAACGCCGCCTGCAAGGCAGAACGAAATGGCCTTTGACCTGGCCCTTAAAAAGCCGCCCGCTTCCGGGCAGAAACTCCCGCGCTTTCCGGCGCGCCTCCTACCGGAAAACGCTGATCGCCTCTACCAGTCGGTTTGCCTGATGCGCCATGCGGCCTGATGCCTCGGCGCCTTCCTGCACGCGGGCGGCGTTTTGATGGGTAATATCATCCAGATCCTCTACCGCCTTGCTGACCTCACTCAGCGCGGTGGCCTGCTCGGCGGTGGCGCTGCTGATCTGCGCGATCAGCGTGGTCACGTTCTGCACCTGCGACACAATGCTCTGCATGGTGGTGCCCGCTTCATCGACGTGTACGCTGCCCGATTTCACGCGCACCGCGCTGGTCTCTACCAGATGCTTGATCTCGCTAGCCGCTTTGGCGCTGCGCTGTGCCAGGCTGCGTACCTCACCCGCCACGACCGCAAAGCCTTTACCCTGCTCACCTGCCCGCGCCGCTTCTACCGCCGCGTTAAGTGCCAGAATGTTGGTCTGAAAAGCAATGCCGTCGATCACGCTGGTAATATTAGCGATACGCTTTGAACTGTCATTAATTTCGGCCATCATGCCGACCATATCACCCATCACTTTGCCGCCGTTGAGTGCGGCGTCGCTGGTGGCCATCGACAGCGTGTTCACCTGTGCCGCGGTGTCGGTATTGCTCTTCACCGTAGCGGTCATTTCGTTCATGGTGGCCGCGGTTTGCTGCACGTTAGCCGCGGCCTGTTCGGTACGGCGGCTCAGTTCGTTGTTGCTGCTGGCAATCGCGTCACTGGCGCTGAGCACGTTGATCGCCTGGCCGCTGACATCATCCACCAGCCAGCGGAACATCAATCCCAGTTGGCCAATCGCACGCAGCGTCATACCAATTTCATCCACCCGATCCAGTTGATCGACCTTGTGGCTTTCGCCAGTAGCCACGCGCAGCGCCTGCTGGCAAACGCGCTCCAGTGGCCGTGAAATCTGTTGCTCAAGCCAGGCGCTGACCAGCGCCAGCAGCAGCGCCATACCGGCGGCAAACATGCCCAGCGCGCCCGCCTGCAGACCCAGCAGCCAGCCGCCCAGCACGGTGGCAGGCAGCAGCGCGATCAGTGGGCTGCGAATGCGCCAGCGCAGCGGCAATGTTTTCAACAGGGAGAAAATCTGCGCCGGGCCGCGGCGCACAATCAGTCCTTTATGAAAGCGGCGGCCTTTGCTGCGGCCTTCGCGAAAATCACGGTATAACGCTTCGGTCTGTTTCACCTCTGCCGCGTTGGGTTTGGTGCGCACCGACATAAAGCCGTGCACCTTGCCGTCGCGCACCACGGGAATAGCATTGGCGCGCACCCAATAGTGATCGCCGTTCTTACGGCGGTTTTTAACCAGCGCGGTCCACGGCTCGCCCTGTTTCAGAGTCGCCCACATATCCGCAAAAGCTTCCGGTGGCATATCGGGATGACGTACAAGATTATGCGGCTGACCATTGACCTCTTCCGGGGAGAAGCCGCTTGCCTCAATAAAAGCATCGTTGGCGTAGGTAATGTGGCTGTTGAGATCGGTGGTGGACATCAGCGTGGCGTGATCGTCAAACAGATACTCCTGCTGAGTGATCGGCTGGTTATTACGCATGGGATTCCTTGAAACAACTGAGTGGTCAAATGACCAATAATAATTTTTTATGTTTTCGGCGAAGATGGTTGAAAGCTTTAGCGCACGGCTTTAATTTTCAGCGTGAAATAATGGATGCAGCGTGATTTTAAGCGGAAAACGTGATGTAAACACGGAGGGAATAAGTTAACAATGTTAATTAATGGTGAGCGGCCTCCCTGCCGCTCTGTGCTCAGAACTGCCAGCGCACGCCGACGTTGTAACGCCAGCCTTTGGCGCCGTTGCCATCCAGCTCATGGCGATAATCGACTTCAGTATAGAGTGATACCGCATTCTTAAACGTCACCGTGCCACCGGCGCCCACTTCCGCCATCTGACCAAACCCGCCGCTGCCAAAGGTATTGCCGAGCCTGTCGTTATCCGCCGCGCTTATCCGCGTTTTGGCATCTTTACCCCAGCCACGATAGTAGTTGGCGCGCAGATAAGGCGTGTACTGGCGCAGGCTGTCATCGCTCCAGCTGCGATCCAGCCGTGCGCCCAGCCGACCAATGGTTTGGTTATAACGGTCATAGCTGACGTTGGTATTGGTTTTGTCGGTGAAGTTGCTCATATCGAGCTGCATGACCATCAGCTGCGCCTGCGGTTCCAGCCGCACGCCGTTGGCAAACAGCCATGGATAGCCGCCTTCCAGCGAAACATTCCAGCCGTGACCTTTTATGTTGGCGACTTCACGCTGCTGCGCAATGTCAGTTTCACCGCGATGGCGATCGAATGAGAGCACACCATCCAGATAAAAGCCGTTGTTGCGCTGCCAGGTGCCGTAAAACGCCAGGCTGTCGCTGTCGAAGGTGGTGCTGCTGAAGCCATCTGCCGCATCCGGGCGCAAACGCGTGTTGCCGCGCGTAAAGGCCACGCCGCCACGCAGGCTATCCTGCTCACCGTCCAGCCGTATCAGATTGCCGCCAATCTGCACCGCGCTGTAATCGATATCCATGTCATAGCCGAAATCACGGAAGCTGCGATCGGTGTTGTAGGTCAGATTGGCCCCGATATAGCGCACAAACAACTCGCCGCCGTCACCGGCTGGCAGCGTCTGCTGATGGCGCAGTTCGCCCAGACGCTTGTGCAGATCGTCAACGATGGCGGCGCTGTAAAAGGCCAGCCCAACCGGTGCAGAAACATAGGCTGGCACCTGTGGAATCACCGCGATGCGCGCGTTGTCTCCCACGCTGAACGCGCCGTTACGCAGCACCGGTGCGCAGCTTTCCTCGCCCTGACACACATAGCTGTTAGCCAGACGATAATCCCAGAAGTTGCCGTCGGCCGCACCGCTCACCTGTCGCTGTGCGGCGTCGCTGTTGCCCGGCGAGAAGCTGTAGAGTTCATATTTCCACGGCCCGGCGGCGAGATAGCCATTGCGCAGGGCAAAACTGTCGCTGCGTGCGCTGCCCGCCACCTGTGCCAGCGTAATGCCTTCATCAGCATCGATAGCGCTGTTGCGATTGAGATCGGTGAGATTACCGGTGCTCGCCGCATTCAGTCGCACATCAAGCAGCGTGGTGCCCTGGCTGGCATTACCGGCCACCAGCAGCTTATCGCTGAATTGATTAGCAACCGCGCCGCCCGCATTAAGCCGCGTGGCGAGCTTCACCTGGCCGCCCAGCGAATTAAGGTCGCCATTGATAGTCAGCCGGTTGCCGGGCACGCCGCTGCCGTTGGTAAGATCGATGATGCCGGCGTTGTTGACCGCCACGGAACGATCGCTGCCACCCGCAATGGTGGGATTAACGCCGTTGCCTGCATACAGTACCGAGCCACTGCCGATATTGACCACGCTGTGGGCGAGTTGCAGGTTGTCGGTCAGCGTCCAGGCACTGTTGTTGAAGTTGATAGTGCTCCAGCCGCCGCCGAGGTTTACGCCTTTATTGAGATCATCAGTGGCAAAGGAACCGCCGCGCCAGCTCACGTCGCTCAGGGTCAGCGTGTTGCCGGTGGCGCTGCCCGCGGTCAGATGGCGGGTTTTGCTGAGATCGACCCCGCGGATGTCGGCCACGTTGTTCACGTCATTGCCCATGGTCAGGCTGCCGTCAAGCACACCGCCGGTCCACTGAAAACGGTCGCTGCCGCCGCCGGGATTGACATCACCGCGAATCTCACCGCGGGTCAGCAGCACCACATCACTGGCGTTACTGCCCGCCACCGCCACGCTGTCCGGAGTGGCGGTAATAATGGTGCCAACGTTTTCAAACAGCGTCTGTCCGCCGCGCAAATCCACCACCGGCGATGTCAGGCTGGCAGAAGTAAAGGTACCGGAGTGAATGATGGTGCGCGCCGTGCTGGAGACCAGCGCTGAACCGCCGTCGCGGCTGTTGATATTCACCGTGGCAGCGCTGTTGATGGTGCCGGTGGTATTGGCGCGAATGCCGGTGCCGCCCGCGCCATCGACGTTGAACACATAGCCGGAACCCAGCGACAGATCGCCGCCGGTGACGCCGCCATCCGCGTTGGCGATGGTTAATCCGCTCCCGCTGCCGCGGACATTAACGGTAACGGTTGATGCCGGATCAAAGGGCACTGCGGTGCGGATACCGCTGCCGTTTGTGACATCAATGGTGAGATTGTTCAGGCTCACCTGTTGCAGCCCGGCGCGATTCTCAATGCCGTTGCCGCTGCCGGTGACATTTAGCCTGGCGTCGCTGGCGGTAAAACCAGCCGCGCCATTATCCAGCAGCACGCCGTGCGCCGCGCCGCCGCTGGTAATCAGCGTCTCGCTGCCGGTCAGCGCCAGTTGCGCACCGTCGCTGATACGCACCCCGGCAATGCCGCCGCCGACGTTGATGGTGCCGCCTTTAGCCAGCGTGGTGCCGCCGCCGCTGATATCCATGCCGGTGCCACTGGCAACGTTGACCGTGCCGTCGTTAACCAGCGTACTGCCGGATCGCGTGCGGATGCCGATGGTATCGCTGCCGGTTAAATCGACCTGTCCGGTGTTGCGCAGCGTGGCGCCGTTAGCAATGTCAAAAGCGATAACGCCCGTTCCGCCGCCGCCGATCACCGCGTTGTTGATCACGCTGCTGGCCGCCGTGCTGCCATCAAGCGCATTACTCAAATCGGTTCGCAGATTATCGACCAGCACGCCGACGGCGCGATCGCCGTTGAGCATAAGCTGGCTGGCCGCATCCAGCGTGGCGCTGGCACCGCCTTCCACCCGCACGCCGTGACTGTCCGCGCCGTTAACCTGCAATCGGCTGTTGCCGCTGGCTAGCGTGCTGCCGCTGCCAGAGATAATCACGCCGGTGCTGCCGTCGGCGGTCGTCAGCGTATTGGCGCTGCTGAAGCGTAGCGCCGCGCCGTCATCAATACGATAGCCGGTTGAGCCCGCAGTGGTGATGGTCAACGCATTGCTGGCGCTGTCGATCGCCGAACCGCCGCCTGCGGCGCGATAGG
This sequence comes from Duffyella sp. Ts4, assembly GCF_051851875.1. Classification (NCBI taxonomy): domain Bacteria; kingdom Pseudomonadati; phylum Pseudomonadota; class Gammaproteobacteria; order Enterobacterales; family Erwiniaceae; genus Duffyella; species Duffyella sp. Ts4. The sequence goes on from NZ_JBLYPN010000015.1 coordinate 5,313, forward strand.
CGATCTGATCGCGGTTATTAAACTGCGGCGTTGACGCGGCTGAGACGTTTACGCGCCCACCGTTGATCGCCTCCGCCCCCAGCGCGCCGACGCCGTTAAGATTAAAGCTGCCGCCGTTGAGGTTGGCTACGGCGCGCGCGCCGCTGGCCGTGACGCCGCGGCTGCGCGCCGCGCTACTGCCGCCGTTGACATTGATCACGCCGGTGTTGGTTGCCGTGGTAGTCAGCGCAGAGCCATTACTGTCGACGATGATGCCGCTGCCACCGTCAGCAATCGTAATATTGCCGCTGTTGGTGCCGCTGGCGCCGCTTTCCACGCGCAGACCGGTGGTGCCCGCGCCGGTGAAGGCGATATTGCCGGTGTTGGTCAGGCTGGCGCGGTTGCGGGCGATATATCCCACAATGCCCTCCTGTGCAGAATCCAGCTCCGCCGCCGAATTCAGCGAGGTGGCGGCGGAGGGCGAGCCGCTGTTGCTGCCCGCCAGCGTGTGTTTTTGCCCGTCCGCCAGTGCACCGATGGCGTTGCGGCCACTGAGATCGATGCGGGTCGCCTGATCGATGATGCCGCTGGCTCCGCCTTCGATTATCACGCCGGTCGCGCCGTTGCCGCTGACGTTGATCTCTGCATTTTGCGTATTGATACGCGTGCCGCCCCCGCCGGTGCCGATAACGCCAACCGCGCCCTCGCCGGATACGCCAAGCGTCAGATCGCTGCCGTCAAAATCCGCGCCCTGCTCCAGCCGAAACAGCGTTGAGCCGCGAGTGGTGACGTCGAAAGCGTTGTTATCCGCCACGTTGATGTTTGCATTAGGTCCATAGGCGAAAAAGGCGATCTGATTGCTGCCCTGAGCAAAACGTGGCACCGCGTCGGGCGAAACGGTGACCGTGGCATTGCCGCGCGCGTGAACGCCAATCGCGCCGTCACCGCTCAGGTTGATGGCGCCATCCACCGTCGCCGCCGATTCGCCGCTGCCCTGGCCTTCCACCCAGATGCCAAAATTTCGCGTGCCGCTGCTGGGATCGGCGCCGCCCGCGACGTTGATCACCCCGGTTGAGCTCGCCTGTGAACGGTTGCCCGCGGTGGCGACCACTTTGATGCCGGTACCGTTCACACCGTTGAGATTGATGGTGCCGCTGTTATCAATATTACCGCCGCTGTTCAACACCGACATGCCAATGTTTTCACGCGGGATACGGCTGGCGGCGCCATTGACGTCGATCACGCCCTGATTTTGCAGCGTGGCCGCCGCCGCGCCGCTAACCGACATGCCCGCGCCGTTCTGTACCCGCGAGCCGAGCGTAATAGTGCCCTGATTGATCGCCACGCCGTCAGCCACCAGCGCAATGCCGCTGGTCAGGCCGCTCTGATTGAGCGTCGTGTCGGCCACGCTGTCGCTGAGGGCATTTTGCGGCCCGCGACCCAGATAGATATTGCCGGTGGCGCTATTGGTAAAGACTGAGCTGGCGCGGGTGAGCAGCACGCCTGACGTGGTGCCGCGTGAACTGGTGCTGGCGACGCCGACATTGATGTTACCGCTATTGGTGGCTTGGCTATTGTCGCCAAGGTTGATACCCGCCACGCCATTAAAGGTGTTATTGCCGCTGGTGGCCAGATTAACGATGCCGGTGTTATCAAAACGACTGCCGCTGTTGACCACCACGGCGTCGGTACCAAAACTGGGCGCGCCGTTAACTATCCCCGCCGTACTGTTAAGAAAACCGCCGTTGATCACACCGTTATTGGTGCCACGACTGCTGTTATCCAGCACCAGTGCCGTACCGCTGTTAACAAAGGTGCCGCGGCTGGCCAGCGTGCCGTCAATTACTGCTTCCGCGCCGTCGCTGGCGTGAATGGCACCGCCGGTGGCGCCAGTGACTTCCAGCGTTTTTCCCGCCGCCAGGTTAACGCGCGAATTGGCGCCCGACGCATTCATCACAATCCGCGAACCCAAAGGCTGGGTTACCTCATCGGGCGGCGTGGCGGAGACGTTGTAAACAATCGTGCCGTTACGGGTGGTCAGCGCCTTGTTGAATTCGATGAGATAACTGTTTTTGTCCAGCGCGCCCGCTTTTAGCTGGTCAATCAGCCAGTTGTTGTACTGCTGTAGCTGGCTGGCGTTGCTCACGGTAAACGAGGTGCTGCTGCCATCACGCGTTTGCACGCTGAAGGTGCCGTTATAAGTGGCAAGGCCGATCACATCGTAGGATTGCTGTGCCACGCCGTTGACCAGTGCAGCGGCGCTGCCGGAAAAGCCGATGCGATTATTTGAATTCCAGTTGGCGATGCCGCCATTGGTCACATCAAACAGGGTGGTTTGTTTGGCGGCCATCACCCAGCTGTTACTGGATGCTGACGCGGCAGCGTTGGGCTGGCCGAGATTGATATCCAACACGCCGCCGGTGCCGATATTGGCGACCCGCGCGTCAATATACTGACCATCGTTTACATTCTGGATATCGGGCACCGGCGTCGCGCTGGTAACCGGATCCAGCGCCACCAGCCGTGAGGAGTCATAAACCTGAAAGGTGATCTGCCCGCCGGTCACCGGATCGGGCACCAGCACGGCGGCGTTCTGCGGGCCGGGATTCAAGCGGTCCTGATTGAGGTAGTCACTTCCGGAAGCGATAGTTACCTGGCCCAACGTGGTATTGACGGTGCCGGTTTGACCTGGCGCAAAGCGCGGATTGCCCTCCAGCGTCTCGCTGCGGTTGGTCACGGTGGTCGCGCCAACCTGCGCATCGTTAGCCTCTGGCGTCCAGGCATCAATGGTTGCGGCGTAAGCATAAAAGGTGGAGCAGGCGATGATCGGCGCGGCGAGCAGGGCCAACATCACGGGATTGGGTTTAAAACGCATACTTTCTCCGCTGAAAATCAGACTCGAATCTCTAAAAAAGAGGCGATCGGGTCAGGGCGCTTCACAGCGTGAGAGAAGTCGCTTCCCAATCAGGCGTTACTTAACAACCTACAGATAAGCTCGGATGAATCAGGCAGGCGAAACGCGCTGCTGCCCGGTTGGAGTTAGGCGAGATAACACACATACCCGTTCAGCGTAGGAAGTGAACGAACGTAGCGCAAAGCCGCATGGCGGGCGCTCTGTCATCGCAGGGGGGAGAAAAGGGAAATAAGAGGCCATGCATTAATAAAGAAAAAGATGGGGAGAGTTAACGCAGCGGCCAGCGTCTGTAAAAGCCCAGTTGACGTTGGCCGTAAAAGTTTGACATGGACTAATTGGCTCATATGTGACCACCTTCACAGCCAGCTACACGCTATTCATCAGCGCTGCTAACCGGAAAAGTGCGTTGCGGCCTGCAGCGCCTGACGAATAAAACCCTTGTGTGTCGCCAGCAGCGCCTGCGCCGCGGCGGCATTGAGATCGGCCAGCCGCATCAGAATCGCCGTTTTGCAATGCCCGCCGCAGGCGTCCAGCGCCGCGCGCGCCTCGTCAGCGCTACAGTCGCTGGCCTGCATCACAATATCTATCTGCCGCTGCACCAGCTTCTGATTGGTGGCTTCGACATCTACCATCAGGTTGCCGTAGACCTTGCCGCTGCGAATCATCGCGCCGGTGGTCAGCATATTCAGCACCAGCTTTTGCGCCGTGCCCGCTTTCATGCGTGACGAGCCGGTGATCACCTCCGGGCCGACCACCGGCGTCAGGGCGATCTGCGCCAGCTGCGCCATCGGGCTGTGCGGATTGCAGCTCAGCGCAGCGGTGACCGCCCCAGTGGCGTTGGCATGCTCCAGCGCGCCCAGCACGTACGGCGTCCGGCCGCTGGCCGCGATGCCCACCAGCACGTCATGACGGCTGAAACCGATATCGATCAGATCCTGCGCGCCATGCTGCTGATTATCTTCGGCGTTTTCCACCGCCTGTAAAATGGCCTGATGGCCGCCCGCAATCAACCCCACCACCTGCGAGCGCGGCGTACCAAACGTTGGCGGGCATTCGCTGGCATCCAGAATGCCCAGCCGCCCGGACGTACCGGCGCCGCAATAGATCAGTCGGCCACCCTGCGCAAAGGCGGCAACGATGGCGTCCACCGCGCGGGCGATAGCAGGCAAAATCGCTTCTACCGCCAGCGCGACTTTTTTATCTTCCTGATTAATGACGGTCAGCATCTCCAGCGTGGAGAGGCGATCGATATCGGTGCTGGCGGCGTTGCGCCCTTCGGTGGTTAGAGCAGAAAGGTCGATTTTCATCAGTGAAACTCCGGCATCAAAAGCGTTATATCAGCGTAAAGCTATTTTTATTCAGCGGCATCCGCAGGCATAAAAAAACCCGTCTGGCGACGGGTTTCGGAGAGGCTTACTTCGCGCCCTGCGTGCTGAGCTGCAGCTCGTAGTGCTGCGCCTGTTTCTGGTCGAACTGGTTTTCCCATTTGGCAATCACCAGCACCGCCAGCGCGTTGCCCACCACGTTGAGCGCGGTACGCGCCATATCCATGATACGGTCAACACCGGCAATAAAGGCCAGGCCTTCCAGCGGAATACCCACGCTGCCCAGCGTGGCCAGCAGTACCACAAACGAAACACCCGGTACGCCAGCGATGCCTTTTGAGGTCACCATCAGCGTCAATACCAGCACAATCTCATCGCCTAACGACAGGTCGATGCCGTACAGCTGGGCGATAAAGATGGCGGCGATGCTTTGATACAGCGTTGAGCCATCGAGATTAAACGAGTAGCCGGTCGGCACCACAAAGCTGGTGATCGCTTTTGGCGCGCCGTAGGCTTCCATCTTCTCCATGATGCGCGGCAGCACCGTTTCCGAACTGGAAGTGGAGTAAGAGAGGATCAGCTCATCTTTCAGGATGCGCATCAGCGTGGTAATACGCAGATTACAGATGCGCGCCACCGTACCCAGCACCACAAAGGCGAAGAACAGAATCGCCACGTATACCAGCAACACCAGCTTGGCCAGCGGCACCAGCGAGGCAAAACCGAAGTTGGCCACGGTGACGGAAATCAGTGCAAACACCCCGATCGGCGCATAGCGCATGATCATGTTGGTGACTTTGAACATGGTTTCCGAGGTTGAACGGAACAGCTTCAGCAGCGGATCGCGATGCTCTGCGGGCAGCGATGATAATCCCAGGCCAAACAGCACCGAGAAGAAAATGATCGGCAGCATGTCGCCTTTGGCGATGGCGGCAAAAATGTTAGTTGGGATCAGCGACATGATGGTGATCACCAGGCTGTGCGCACCGCTCTGCACCTGCTCGGTTGTCGCTTCATATTTTGAGATATCCACCTTCGATAACGACGACATATCGATGCCGCTGCCAGGCTGGAACACGTTGGCGGCGGTAATACCGACCACGATCGCCACGGTGGTGATCACTTCAAAATAGAGAATGGTTTTCACGCCAATCCGACCCAGCTTTTTCGCATCACCGACGCCAGCAATGCCGACAATCAGGGTGGAAATCACAATCGGGACCACAATCATCTTGATAAGATGAATAAAGATATCGCCAGCTGGACTCAACACGTTGGTGATTAACCATTCGCGATTGTCCGGCTGATTATGCAGCACTGCACCCACGACAATACCCAGCGCCAGCGCAATCAAGATTTGCCAGGCAAGGCTAAGTTTAAAACCTTTCATAATGCTTCATTTCCTTAACAAAACCCCGGGTAGCTGATTTCAGGCAGTAGCTTGAAGACGCAAGGGAAATGGGCAAAGGCCCGATAAAATCAGGGGTTATTGGTGATGGATGCCTGAACTTCAGGCGCGAGATAATTACCATTTTCGCCGCTAAAAATGCAACCCTTAGTCGAATCGCGATGTTTGTCACGGCGTAAGCAGTGAAATATCGCAATAAGTAATGAAAAGCCTAACTGGCTGTTATAAAAAGTAATAATTTGAGATTAATTAGCATAGATATGCATTTATTTTCGTCATCCTCTGCGAACCGTTTGCTGCTATTTTGCACAAACCTTTCCCGGTTTGCTGCCCGCTCAGGTGCTACCTAACCTGGTCATTATTCGACGTTTTACCCGCTTCGCCATTGACGTGATCTGTCGCGCAAAAAAGAAACAAAGCTGTTTGCCCGGCTTTAATTAACCTTTGATTGACATATCATTAACATCTTCAAGGAGAGCAGCCATGAGCCAACATCATAAATATCCCGTACCCGCGAACATCGCGGAACATGCCCTGATCAATGCCGACCAGTATGCAGCGATGTACCAACACTCGGTGCAGGATCCCGATGCCTTTTGGGGTGAGCAAGGAAAGATTCTCGACTGGATAACGCCCTTTACCCGCGTTAAAAACAGTTCATTTGCGCCGGGCAATATCTCTATTCGCTGGTACGAAGATGGCACGCTGAATCTGGCGGCCAACTGCCTCGATCGTCATCTTGCTCAGCATGGCGATCGCACCGCCATTATCTGGGAAGGCGATGATGCCAGCGAAAGCCGCAGCCTGAGTTATCGCGAGCTGCACGGCGACGTCTGCTGTTTTGCCAACGTGCTGGAAGCAGCGGGCATCCGCAAAGGCGATGTGGTCGCCATTTATATGCCCATGGTGCCGGAAGCCGCGGTGGCTATGCTCGCCTGCGCGCGTATTGGCGCAGTGCATACCGTGATTTTCGGCGGTTTCTCGCCGGAAGCGGTGGCGGGCCGCATTATCGACTGCGGCGCGAAGCTGGTGATCACCGCTGACGAAGGCGTACGCGCCGGTCGTGCCATCCCACTGAAGAAAAACGTCGATGAAGCGCTGAAAAACCCCGGCGTGACCACCATCAGCAACGTGATTGTGCTGCGCCGTACCGGCAATGCGGTGGCGTGGCAGGAGAACCGCGATCTCTGGTGGCATGAGCAGGTTGACGGTGCCAGCGATCAACATCAGCCCGCGGAAGTGGGCGCGGAAGATCCGCTGTTTATCCTTTATACCTCCGGTTCCACCGGCAAGCCGAAAGGCGTACTGCACAGCACCGGCGGCTATCTGGTTTATGCGGCGACCACCTTTAAATACGTTTTCGATCATCAGCCTGACGATATCTACTGGTGTACCGCCGACGTTGGCTGGATCACCGGCCACAGCTATCTGCTTTACGGACCGCTGGCGTGCGGTGCGACCACGCTGATGTTTGAAGGCGTGCCCAACTGGCCGAAACCGAGCCGCATGGCGGAAGTGGTTGATAAACATAAAGTGACGCTGCTTTATACCGCGCCGACCGCGATTCGTGCTTTGATGGCCGAAGGCGACAAGGCGATCGCCGGTACCCAGCGCTCCACGCTGCGTATCATGGGATCGGTAGGCGAACCGATTAACCCGGAAGCCTGGGAATGGTATTACCAGAAGATTGGCGACAGTCGCTGTCCGATCGTCGATACCTGGTGGCAGACCGAAACCGGCGGCTTCATGATCACGCCGCTGCCGGGCGCCACCGAACTGAAGCCTGGCTCCGCCACCCGACCCTTCTTTGGCGTTCAGCCTGCGTTAGTGGATAACGAAGGCGTGCCGCAGGAAGGCGCCTGCGAAGGCAACCTGGTGATTACCGACTCCTGGCCAGGCCAGGCGCGCACGCTGTTTGGCGATCACGATCGCTTTGAACAGACCTACTTCTCTACTTTTAAAAACATGTACTTCAGCGGTGACGGTGCACGCCGTGACGAAGATGGCTATTACTGGATCACCGGCCGCGTGGATGACGTGCTGAACGTTTCCGGCCACCGTCTGGGTACGGCGGAGATCGAGTCGGCACTGGTGTCGCACCCTAAAATTGCTGAAGCCGCAGTGGTCGGCATTCCGCACGGCATCAAAGGCCAGGCGATTTACGCCTACATCACGCTGAACCACGGCGAAGAACCGTCGCCGGAGCTCTACACCGAGGTGCGTAATTGGGTGCGCAAAGAGATTGGCCCAATCGCCACGCCGGATGTGTTGCACTGGACCGATTCGCTGCCAAAAACCCGCTCGGGCAAAATTATGCGCCGCATTCTGCGCAAAATCGCCGCGGGCGATACCAGCAACTTTGGTGATACCTCCACGCTGGCCGATCCGGCCGTGGTTGAAAAACTGCTGGAAGAGAAGCAGTCGATCAAAATGCCGTAACCGCGGCGTCCTGTCTTTTTTCGTCCCACCCTCCTCTCCCGCAAGGGAGAGGAAGCAAAACAGGAGATGTGCTGAGCACGTGTTTTGTTGTCAGGTTACTCACTAAAAAATTTATAAAAAAAGGGCGTCAGGCACTGTTTGTGGTCAGCCTGCGCGCCCGATCCCCCTTACCTCTGGAGAGTGTGTGATGATCAACAACATCTATCAACAGGTAGAAAGCAGCCCCCGCTTTCAGGAGCTGGTGCGCAAGCGGCAGGCCTTCGCGCTGGTGCTGACCGTCATTATGCTGGTGCTGTACGTCGGCTTTATCCTGCTTATCGCCTTTGCCCCCGGCTGGCTCGGCACGCCGCTGCATGCCGGAACCAGCGTGACACGCGGCATTCCGCTGGGCGTCGGCCTGATTGTAATTTCGTTTCTGCTTACCGGCGTCTATGTCTGGCGCGCCAACGGCGAATTCGATCGCCTGACCAAAGAGATCGTGCGCGAGGTGCAGCCATGAAGATGTTTACTCGGGTTCTGGCGACGCTGGGTGCGCTGCCTTTGGGTGCGCAGGCGGCGGATGCCATCAGCGGTGCGGTTGAGCGTCAGCCGACCAACTGGCAGGCGATCATTATGTTTCTGGTGTTCGTCGGTGCGACGCTCGGCATCACCTGGTGGGCTTCGAAACGCACGCGCTCACGCAGCGATTACTACACCGCCGGCGGTAATATCACCGGCTTCCAGAACGGGCTGGCGATCGCTGGCGACTTTATGTCCGCCGCATCATTTCTCGGTATTTCCGCGCTGGTTTATACCTCAGGCTACGATGGCCTGATCTATTCACTGGGCTTTCTGGTGGGCTGGCCGATCATTCTGTTTCTCATCGCAGAGCGTCTGCGTAACCTCGGCCGTTACACCTTTGCCGATGTCGCCTCCTACCGTTTAAAACAGAAACCGATTCGCACCCTGTCCGCCTGCGGCTCGCTGGTGGTGGTGGCGCTCTACCTGATCGCGCAGATGGTTGGTGCCGGTAAGCTGATTCAGCTGCTGTTCGGCCTCAACTACCACGTTGCGGTGGTGCTGGTGGGCATTCTGATGGTGCTCTACGTGCTGTTTGGCGGCATGCTGGCGACTACCTGGGTGCAGATTATCAAAGCGGTACTGCTGCTGTTTGGCGCCTCATTTATGGCCATTATGGTGATGAAAACGGTGGGCTTCAGCTTCAATAACCTGTTCAGCCAGGCGATGGCGGTGCATCCCAAAGGCGCGGCGATCATGAGCCCTGGCGGGCTGGTGAAAGATCCGATCTCGGCGCTGTCGCTGGGCCTTGGCCTGATGTTTGGTACCGCAGGCCTGCCGCATATCCTGATGCGTTTCTTTACCGTCAGCGATGCGCGCGAAGCGCGTAAAAGCGTATTCTGGGCTACCGGCTTTATGGGTTACTTCTACTTCCTCACTTTTATTATCGGCTTCGGCGCCATTCTGTTGGTGGGGGCTAACCCGGCGTTTAAAGATGCCGCTGGCGCGCTGATTGGCGGCAACAATATGGCGGCGGTGCATCTGGCCGATGCCGTTGGCGGCAGTACCTTCCTCGGCTTTATCTCCGCCGTGGCCTTTGCCACCATTCTGGCGGTGGTTGCCGGTCTGACGTTGGCCGGTGCCTCGGCGGTGTCGCATGACCTGTACGCCAGCGTCTATCGCAAAGGGGAAGCGAGTGAGAAGGATGAGTTGCGGGTGTCGAAGATTACCGTACTGATCCTCGGCGTAGTGGCTATCGCGCTGGGCATTTTGTTCGAGAAACAGAACATCGCCTTTATGGTGGGCCTGGCGTTCTCCATTGCCGCCAGCTGTAACTTCCCGATTATCCTGCTGTCGATGTACTGGTCGAAGCTGACCACCCGTGGCGCGATGATTGGCGGCTGGGCTGGTCTGCTGACCGCGGTGATCCTGATGATTCTCGGCCCGACCGTCTGGGTACAGGTTCTCGGCCACAGTGCACCGGTTTTCCCTTACGAATATCCGGCGCTGTTCTCGATGCTGGTGGCGTTTATCGGTATCTGGTTCTTCTCCACCACCGATACGTCCGCGTCTGGTCATCAGGAACGCATGCTGTTCCGCGATCAGTTTGTGCGTTCACAAACCGGTATTGGTATCGATCAGGGCAAATCCCACTAAACAAAAAAGGCGCCCCACAGGGCGCCTTTTTTTTCAGCATGAACTCAAAAACGCAGCGAAGCGCCAACATAAGGACCGTCAGCAATGACGTTGTCTTTGCGGCCATCTTTGTTATTCAGCTCAATATACTGATAACCCACGCGCACGTTCAGCAGCGAGATTGGCGTAAAGCTCAGGCCACCGCTTGCCTGCTGATAGCTGTCGATACGATCGGCAAACGCATCTGGCGCATAATAATATTCGCCATACAGGCCAAACATATCGCTAAAGGTGTAGCTTGCGCCGGCACCAACCGCCACCGCAAAGCCATCTTTGCCATTTTCCGGATGGGTGTACATCGCTTTGGCCGTTGGCGATACACGCAGCGGACCGGCATCAATGTTATAGCCCAGACCGAGGCCCGATAAGCTGCCATCGTGATCGCTACGCAACCAGTTACCGTTCAGGAACAGGCCCGGTGAGTTGGTGCCCAGACCGACGTTCAGGTTAGTGTAATGCTTGCCCACATCAACGCTGCCTTCAATCGCCTGAGCTGAACCCGCCAGCACCATCATCGCCAGACCACTGCTCAAAAGTACTTTCTTATTCATCGCCAGACTCCGTTTTAAGGCTTTTTTTAGAGCGCGCAGAATAGCGGTGAGAAAAGTGAGACACAATGGATAAGTCGTTACTTTACATTAATGATGTCCCGCTATTCTGCCAACACGGAGCGCTTACGACATCAAAAGAGATAGCGGGCGCCGATGAACCAGCCATCAGTAAGGCTGCGATCGCGGTGACCATGTTGCCCATCCAGTGTCAGCGCGCGATAGCCTGCCTGTAGATGCAACGCACGCCCAGGCGCAAGGCCCACGCCCAGCCGCATATCTTCATAGCGGTGCATGCGATAGGTCAGCGTATCTGGCGCGAAATGATAATCCGCAAACAGCCATGCTTTTTCAGCCACCGGCAAGATAATGCCAATGCCGGGACTCAGCACGTAACCTGCGGGTTGATGGGTAAACGAGACATAGCTGGCACGCAGTGAGGGGATAACATGGAAAAAATGGTTGGAGATAAGATAACTCGCCTGCAACGCGCCAGCGTAGCGCACATCGCCTTCATGCGGTAGAAGCCATTCGCCGCCGAGTAGCAGCGGATTGCCCGGTTTAACAGTAGAAGAGCCGTTCAGGCTGGAAAACGATTTTCCGGTGTCAACGCCGATTGAAACGGCCTGCACCTGAAACGCCAATAGCAGCGCGATCAGAGTTAAAAGTGATTTCATGACATCATTCCTGGTTATAGAAGGAATGACGAGGGTAAAAGTCGCGGTGAGGTTGGCTCTATAAGGTTTGGCTCATTCGGCCAGCAAAAAGGTGAAAATAACGCCGGGCGCACTGGCCCGGCGGCAGAACATTACTCTTCTTTATCGAGCAACACGGCTTCCAGCAGGTCGAGATCGCGCAGCAGTTTCTGCATGGTCTCATTAGAAATTTGCTGGGTAGCACGCAGGTGGTAGACTTCCCCGCGCTCGGCGCGCAGCGCGTTAAGCCGGAAACGGCGCTCCAGATTTTCAGCCAGAATCGATTTCTCCAGGTTCTCTTTGCCATCCAGACGACGACGCAGATTTCCCGCCACGCGGGAGCCAACTTCTTTCACCAGCTCTTCATCAAGATTCTCTTCGCTGTCCTTCATCAGCCGCTCTTCCATCTTATGCAGGCTGTCAATCGCCACGCCAGCCATAATGGCGCGGGCATTCTGAATTTCGTGACGATGACCGGCATGATCGACGCCGTCGATACCGCGCAGCAGCATCGGCAGCAGGATCACGCCAATCAGCAGCGAAAACAGAATCACGCCGGTGGCGATGAAGATCAGCTCATAGCGTGCCGGGAAAGGCTCGCCGCTGGAGAGCAACAGCGGAATAGAAAGCACGCCCGCCAGGGTAATCGCACCGCGCACGCCCGCAAAGGTGGCGATCAGCAGTTCGCGCATGGAGTAGTTGCCGAACTCCAGCGGGCGCTTTTTCAGCAGACGGCGGCTGAAGCGCTGCATGATCCACAGCCAGCTAAAACGCACGCCCATCAGCGCCAGATAGACCAGACCAATATCGGCAAACAGCATCCACAGCTCGACGTTGGGATCGGCGTTGGCCTGCTCAACCGAGGTTTGCAGAATATCGGGCAGTTGCAAACCGAGCATCAGGAACACCATGCCGTTAAAGACAAACTCCAGCATCTGCCAGACGCTGTTGGCGCGCAGACGCATCGCCAGCGGTGCCTGGCGAATAATGCCGGAACGGGTAATGGTCATGCCCGCCGCGACCGCCGCGAGGATTCCGGATACGCCCAGATGTTCAGCGATCAGGTAAGAGGCAAACGGCAGCAGCAGCAGCAGCACGGTTTGCGTTGCCGGATCGTCACCGCTCCAGCGGCTCAGCAGGCGCAGTGAACGGCCATAGAGCCAACAGATTGCCACACCGGCCACCAGCCCGCCGATGGCGACCTTCAGAAACTCAATGCTGGCACCTGACCAGGTAAACACCATGGTGCCCATCGCGACTGCCACGGCGAATTTCAGTGATACCAGGCCTGACGCGTCGTTCATCAACGCTTCACCCTGCACAATCGACATGATTTTTTTTGGGATGCGGCCTTCGCCCACAATACCCGAGAGGGCCACGGCATCAGTAGGTGACAACACTGCCGCCAGCGCAAAGGCTGGAATCAGCGGAATGCCCGGCACCATCCAGTAAATCAGGTAGCCAATACCAATCACCGTAATCAGCACCAGCACCAGCGCTAATCCGAGGATCTCGCGGCCATGATGCAGAAACTCGCTGATCGGCGTTTTCCAGCCGTCGGCAAACAGCAGCGGCGGAATAAACAACACCAAAAACAGTTCAGGATCGAAATCGACGTGCAGGCCAAAGGTCGGCCATGCCAGCAGCGCACCGGCGGCAATCTGCACCAGCGGCAGCGGTATCTGAAAAGGGATAATGCGAGCCGCAACGCCGGAAAGCGATACCACCAGCGTCATGATTAAAATAGTAAAAAAGATTTCCATGCTGTCCTTAAAGCCTCTTCTTACGCAGGCGTGGAATAACGTTCGGGGAGTGTGTGCCGGGAAAGTGTAAAACAAAACGGCACGGGAAAAAAAACCTCACGTGCGAAAAGCGGAATTATCGCGGTTGATACAAGAGGATCCCGCCATTTTTAGCAAAATGGCGGGAGAGCAGCGACGTTAAATTGCCCAGCCGCCGGCATAGAACAGCGCCAGTGCGACGGCGATGACCACGGTGCCAACGTTCAGCTTGCGCCATTCACCGGCAAACAAGCGGCCAATCACCAGCGTACCGAAACCGAGCATGATGCCGGTGACGATGTTACAGGTCAGCACAATAAACACCGCGGTAACCAGCCCGGCCATCGCATCGACAAAATCACCAAAGTCGATTTTTGCCACGTTGCTCAGCATCAGCAGGCCGACATACATCAACGCTGGCGCGGTGGCGTAAGCCGGTACCAGATAAGCCAGCGGTGACATAAACAGGATCAGCAGAAACAGCAGCCCAACCACGATGGCGGTTAAGCCAGTTTTACCGCCCGCTGCCGTTCCGGCCGCCGACTCGATATACACCGCCGCCGGCGACGCACCTACCAGGCCAGCAAAAATGCTGCTGAAGGAGTCAGTGGTCAGCGCGCGTCCGCCGTTGAGGATCTGGCCATCTTTATCCAGCAGGTTAGCCTGCCCGGCGACCGCACGGATGGTGCCGGTGGCATCGAATACCGCGGTCATCACCAGCGCCAGCACGCTCGGCAGCACCACCGGCTGCAAGGCACCGAGGATATCCAGGCTCAGCAGCGTGGAGTGGCCGCTGGCATCGGTCAGGCTTGGCATGGCGAACAGGCCCTGATAGCTCACCGCCGGGTCGAAAATCAGACCGGCAACAGAAATGGCGATGATGGTCATCAGGATGCCGCCCGGCACGCGACGTTTCTCCAGGCCAAAAATAGCCGCCAGGCCGAATAGCGTCATGATCACCGGAAACGATGGAAAATGCCCCAGCGCTACCGGCAGGCCTGCACCGCTGTTTTTCACCACCAGCCCGACGCTGTCGGCGGCGATCAGCATCAGGAACAGGCCGATGCCGATGCCAGTACCGTGCGCCACGCCGGTGGGCAGATTACGCAGGATCCAGCCACGAATGCCGGTCACCGAAATCAGCGTAAACAGCACGCCCATCAGGAATACCGCACCCAGCGCCACCGGAATGCTGATCTGCTGCCCCAGCACCAGGCTAAAGGCGGTAAAAGCGGTCAGCGAGATGGCGCAACCAATCGCCAGCGGCAGATTGGCCCACAGGCCCATGACGATCGACCCGACGCTGGCCACCAGGCAGGTGGCAACAAACACCGCCGTTGGCGGAAAGCCCGCTTTGCCCAGCATAACCGGCACCACAATGACGGAATAGACCATGGCCAGAAAGGTGGTCAGCCCGGCAACAATCTCCTGGCGCACGCTCGTTCCACGGGCGGAGAGACAAAACCAGGCATCAAGCTTACCGCGGGCGGGACGCGAGTCGGTCGACATAACGAAAAACCTCTAAAGAGTGATAAAAATGCTGCTGTGATCGGGCGGCGCTGGGGCCATGTTTTGCCCTGTGCATCACAAGGCAAACGTTTACCTGATCGTTAATAAAAACGCCGCATTAGCGCGGCGGTTAAAAATGGCAGGGGATTATCCGGTCTTTGCTGGCGCTTTTTCAACTGCTGATTGCGGCTGAATGGGGATAATTACGGCAAGCATGGCGCAGAATCAAAAAAACGCGGCAGGAGTCAGCGCTGAAGAGAACCTTTGGCGTTGCGTAATTGCCATAGCATGCCATTGCGCAACAGTGGCGTTACCCGCCGCTGAGATTAAGCTCTCCGCCCTGCTGGATCGCCCGCTGCCAGGCCGCACGCTGGGTGATTTTTTCCAGCCAGCTGCGAATAGCGGGCGCGTTATCAAGGCTGCTGCGTGCCGCCAGGCCCTGCAGCGGAAAACTCATCTGCACGTCAGCGATGCTGAAATGCTGGCCAGCAAACCACGGATGGCGCTGCAGATGTTGCTCAATGAAGTCTCGGTGGGTGGCGACCTGCTTATCCAGCCAGGCTTTTTGCACGCCGTTACCAAAAGCGGCGCCAATGGGGCGCATCAGCAGCGGCACCGGCGCTTTACCCATGCGGCCAAAAATCAGCTTCATCACCATCAGCGGCATCAGTGAGCCTTCGGCGTAGTGCAGCCAGTAGCGCGACTGCAGGCGTTCATCACCATCGGTTAGGGTTAGCCGTTGTTCGCTGTCGTATTGCTCGCTGAGATACTCAAGGATGGCGCCCGATTCGGCGATCACCCGGTTGCCGTCGGTAATAATCGGCGCTTTGCCCAGCGGATGGACCTGCTTTAACGCGTCGGGTGCCAGCATGCTCTTTTCACGCTCATAGCGTTTGATTTGATAAGGCACTTCCAGCTCTTCCAGCAGCCACAACACCCGCTGCGAACGCGAGTTATTCAGATGATGTACGGTGATCATTAGCACTTCCTCTCAGGAGACGTGCAACCAGTATAGTTGAGTCGGCGATCAGCCCCGCTCATCCTGATCCGGATCGAGCAGGATAGCGCCGGTGCCCTGCTCGCCCAGCCGATCGCCTGGGTTGCGCAGCGGGCAGTCACGCATCGACAAACAGCCGCAGCCGATGCAACCATCGAGATCGTCGCGCAGGCGGGTCAGCGTGGCAATGCGGTTATCCAGCTCGGCGCGCCACTGCTGTGTCAGCTGCTGCCAGGCGCTGTCCGACATCCGCTTATCGCCCGGCAGGTGCGCCAGGCTTTCGCTAACCGTCGCCAGGGGAATGCCGATGCGCTGGGCGATTTTAATAATGGCGACGCGACGTAATACATCACGGCCATAGCGCCGCTGATTGCCGCCGTTGCGCGTGCTGGCAATCAACCCTTTTGCCTCATAAAAATGCAGTGCAGAGACCGCCACGCCGCTGCGTTTGGCCACTTCTCCTGGCGTCAGCACCGGTTTTGGCGTATTGCGAACTTTTTTCATCTGGCTCTTTACCTCAAGTTAACTTGAGGAATTATACTCCTTTCCCATTGAAACCGTACACCTCTCGCGAGGAAGGATAAGGCTATGATGCATGAAGAGATAATTCACTCTCTGACTGACTGGATTGATCAGAACCTGGACAAGACGCTGTCGATTGATGAGGTGGCGTCGAAGTCGGGCTATTCGAAATGGCATTTACAGCGGATGTTTCGTAGCGTGACCCGTCAGACTCTGGGTGGCTACATTCGCGAGCGGCGCTTGACCATGGCCGCTGAGGCGCTGTGCAACAGCCAGCGCGCGGTTTACGATATTGCTATGCAGTACGGTTTTGATTCGCAGCAGACGTTTTCGCGCGTGTTCCGGCGCCAGTTCTCACAAACGCCGACCGCCTATCGGCACAGCATGCGCCGCCAGAACCTGCAGCGTGCGCAAAAAATTGGTTTTGACTGTACAGAAAGCGGCAGTTTTGCCCAGCGCACCACCGGCGAATGTTGCCCGCTGCGCCCGGCAGGCCAGGAGCGGGCTCAGGCGGTTTGACGCGTGCGTTCCGTTGACAGCCAGCAATCGGGCGAAACATACCAGCCGCCGCCCGTTTCCTTGATGTGGTACATCGCCGCATCAGCCTGCGCCAGTAAGGCGGCAGCGCTGGAGAATTGACAGGCCATCGCGGCGCCAATACTGATTGACTGCACCAGCTGCATACCCTGCGGTAACGTCATCGGCGCCTGCATCACTTCGTTCAGCTGCTGCGCCACTTCGCCTGCATCTTCAATGCAGTGCACATCATGCAAAATCACCGCAAACTCATCGCCACCTAAACGGGCAACGATATCGCCCTGACGCAGCCGCTGGCGCAGTCGGGTGGCCGTGGCCTGCAATACGGCATCGCCTGCCGCATGACCGAAGCGATCGTTAACCTGTTTAAAGCGATCGCTGTCGATATAGAGCACCGCCAGCTTGCGGCGCAGCAGAGGCTGATTAAAACGTTCGTCAAGCTGGCGCAGAAACGCGGCGCGGTTCGGCAAACCGGTCAGCGGATCGTGCGTCGCCTGATGCGTGAGCGAGGCATTCTCCTGATGCATGGTTTTATTCCATCGATCGAGCTCGGCCATCAGGCTGTTCACGTCGTCACTGAGCTTATTCAATTCTGCTATCTCCGAAGCGGGTACACGTTGCGCAAAAGCGCGATGACGGCGGACATATTGCACAACGTCAGTAATGTTTTGCAGGCCGCGCAAAATGCCACGCTGCATGCGATGCGACAGCCAGGCGGCCAGCGCGGCGGTCAGCAGCAGGCTGCCCAACACGCAGTAAAACGCCATACGCAGCCAGCCAAGCACCGGCGTGGCGTCGCCATGAATCCAAACCTGACCAATCTCTTTATCGCGATCGATCACCGATGCCATCAGCGGGCGGGGGAAAAGCCAGCGGGCGATATGCTGGTCAAACGTTCCCAGCGGCGCTGAAGGTGCGCGCTGCCAGTGAGCAAGCGGGTGTCCCTGCACATCCACAATCTCGGCGCTGGCGATCTCGCCACCCAGCGCCACCATGCCCAGCATCTCCTGCGCTTTGCGCGTGTCGTGCTGCGCCAGCGCGCCACGAACCCGTTCACTGACCACCGTGGCGGCGAGTTGCAGATTGTTATCCGCATAGCCGCGTAGCGTGGTCAGCGAGATGGCAGAAATGGAAATGCCACTAATTAATAATGTCGCAATAATAATCAACAGATGAATACGCTGTAGCGCCTGACGCAAACCTGGCAGACGACGCGCAGGCCGTGCGTCCGGCGGGATGATTTTGCTGCTGTTCATAATTCTTCGCCTGGCTTTGGCATGACCGTGGCATGCCAGGTACAAAGGACATGCGGGTCATGCTGAATGACAAATGCGCATGCTATTTTCCGGTGAAATATTTCCCTGAGGGAAAAAGGTGCCGACGCTCTTATTTCAAATAACAGCGACATTTGGCTAAATATTATTTTCTTATTTAACTGCTGTTAAATCCTACAGTCGAACTTTGTTTTATACAATGTGCTGGCCCTTCAGAATGGTCTCAAAGCCGCTTTTTCGGAAAAATTCGGTTTACAGTCTGGTAAAATAATGATGCGAAATGAGCCAAATAATCGCCACTATCCTGTTAATATACAAAGGTTTTAGCACTTTGTGAGCGCGATCACGTCATGGCGGAATCACCGGCCAGCGCAGCGTACCAAACCAGATTAATAAAACGCCTCGCAAACTGCATAATTAAATAAACAACGCAGAAGCGAATAAAGTCAAATTACGCTTTTACGCCTTATTTGTTCAGGTTGTCCTGCGGATAATTCTTATAAAGGGAAACCGCGAGAGGTTATTATATTGGTTACCGCGTGATGACGCGTATTTAAAAATTGATAATACTTCTTAGCTGACGTCTCTTACGTCATTACTTTTTCCAGGGTCTTGCTAAATATGCTTCATTTTCCCTTACGCTTTCGCTGCGGCAGCAGGCACCATTTTTTGCGCGAAAAAGGGTACAAATTTTGTTCAAAATTTAAAATCCGCTGATATAATGTGATCCACATCACATTAAAGCGCCACCGCAGGGGTCCACCCTGACACGCCTTTGCGCCGCGCGTGATACCCGGATCGCTGTTGTCAGGCTTTGTTTTTGCAGGATTTTTCGCACATGGCTACCTTAACCACCAGTTTTCTGATTATGCGTTGGGAACTGTTGAGCGCAGTAATGATGTTTATCGCCAGCACTTTTAAGATTAAATGTCGTCAGACCAGCCATCCGGTGATGGCCTTTCTGTTCAGCGGCATTGGGCTGGGCATGTCTTGTTGGTTCGTAACCGGCCTGCTGGGCATCAGCCTGAGCATGGAGAACCTGCACAGCTTTATGGCGGTAACGCGCGACGTGTTTGTCGAAGTGATCAGCCAGGCACCGCCGGACTGGCCAATGCCGTAACGCTTAAACAGCAGACAAAAAAAATGCGAGCCACAGGCTCGCATTTTTTATGGACAACCACTCAGATCTTCTTGAGCATCGCCGGAATTTTTACTTCGTTGACGGCGTCAATCTTTCCCACCAGTCCTGCCCTGTCCTGAATCCACATGTCGCCCATCATCTGGTTCAGACCGCGATCCAGGCCGGTTACCAGACCTGCGCCAGGGGTAAAGGTCAACTCGCCAAAATAGATGCGGTCTTCCTGTACATACCAGTCCACACGGACATAGTCGAATTCTGTCGCCAGTTTCTTACTCAGATCCAGCGCGTGATTAAGAGAGTTCAGCTGTGGGGTGATATCCAAACCGGTATCACGAATCTTATGGTATGCATCTTTTAAGTTATTGACGTAAAAGTTCATCGACATCGCTGGATTAGAACGGTTGTAGATTACCTGCAGCACATACTCAAAGCTGCCGTCACGCTTATTAAACATATGGAACTTGTAATCGATCGGGGCCGATTTACCGTCGCCAATATATTGCTCAACCAGAATGCGTGGTTTGATATAGCGGTAATGGATTTCGCGCGCTTCGCCCGAGAAGTCCGTTTTTAGCCACTCATGGCAGCTCTGGATAATCTGCTGTTTCTTCAGGCTGTCTGGCTCCTGCAGCAGGATTTCCACCATGTTAGAGCCATGGTTTGGCTTGATCACCGTTTTGTCCCATGACGCGAGCGTCAGCAGCGTCGTAGGATCGCTGGTTTCATGCAGCAGCGGAATCAGGTACTCATCGCCAATCGCTTCTGCGATGTACTCACGCACCAGATATTTATCTGACAGCCTGCTGTAGCACTGATGGTCGCCGTGGACGAATTTACGGTACAGCACTTTTTCATTGAAAACCTTTGGCTGACGGATGTTCGGCAGCTTGCGGAATTTATGAAAATAGTAAAGACGGTCCTGGTATGACCAAGGCATTTTCTTAATGAAATACAGAACGCTTCTTCTGAGTTCATCTTTAAAGCTCATAACTGACCTCATTTGTAGGTTTTGTAGTTAAGTGAGGAAACCTGAATTTTTTGAATGACGCCGTTTTTAAAGAAGTAATTCATTACGGTTAGCGACAAAAATTCTGAGATTAATACGCTCCACGCTGCGCCCATAATGCCGTGCTGTTGAATCAACCAGTACGACAGCGGCACGCTGAAGATCATCAAGCAGACGACTTTTCTCAGGAGATAATTGAACCCGCCTTCCTTGACCATATATCGGTAAGCGACTGTTCCCAATGCTGAAAAACAGGTGGCTATCGATAACACCGTAACAAGGCTTCCTGACTGTGTGTATTCATGACCATATAAAGCAATGATGATCTTTTCGCCGAACAGCCCAATGGCGAGAAGCATCAAAAGTGACACACCCATAACATAACCATTCAGCCGCGCCGTCAGCTTTATGGCCACTTCAGCACGCTCCCTGAAAATTTCAGTGAAGCATGAAGTGATGATGGCCGCCGGGATAAAAATCCACGACGCCGAAATGGTATTGGCCGCGGCGAACAGGCCGAGGTCACGCGCTGAACCGACGCCCACCAAAAACATCTGCGCCATTTTCACCTGAATCGAGATGAACACGCTGGAGATAGCCAGCGGCAGTCCGGCATACATCAGGTAACGCAAATAGGTGCCGCTGCGTTTTTTCGGCGGCGCCACATCCTGAAACTGGCGATAAAACGCAAATCGCTTAATCAGGTAAGGCACCAGCGTCACTGCCACCACCGAAAAACTCAGCAGCAGCGGGCTCAATTTGAACCAGGCAATCGCAAAGCTGATGGAGAAGCTCAGCAGCATGCCAACCGAGTTGGCCACGGTGTTCAGCCGCGATGCCAGCCTGGCGTTGTTAAATACGCTAAAGGTGTCCTGCGTAACAAACATCGCCGACAAAAACGACGCGATGGCAAATACCAAAAAGTTCTCTGGCATCGTGTACCAGACGTAGATCAGCACCGGCAGTGAAAGCAGCAGCAGCAGCGTCATGCGCATCTTGCGTGCCACGTTCATTAGCCTTACACCCTTACCGGTGTTCTGGCTGATGTGCTTAAACAGGATGGTTTCACTGCCGAAAATGGCGATGGTTTGCACCACCGAAAACAGTGAAGCTGCAAACGCCATCTGGCCAAAAATGGAAGGGCCGAACGATTTTGCTACGTATGATGTGACGAAGATGACACCAAACACGGAGACAATCTTTTCTGACATCATCCAGGCGGCGTTAGACATAACACTGAATTTCATTGACGCATCCTTTGTGTTTCCACTTCATACAACTCGGCAATACATCCATGTCCAAAAATGACCTAACCTGAACAGCTCGGGAAAAATAAATATTCGCTCCAGAACCGGGTGGTCCGAAATTAGATATAATCTGTATTTTTATAGTTAGTTTAATTCTAGGATAAATCTTAATAATATTTATTTATCCGAGTATGTAAACGATTTCAGAGAGTTAGCTTTTTCGATATCAACCTGGCACAGTTTGAGCCAACCACAAGGATGAGTCACTAAATTTCTGTCTGGCTGCAGAAGATTTTCCGTTTTGGTTGAGACGAATTTATATCAAAATTCACTTTTGAGAAAGGCGTCTAAAGTCGTGCCGAATAAAATAAGATAAATCCCATGATGATATTTATTCTAAATATTTTAATTTAGCCACTGCAATTCAAATCGCGAACTTAACATACGGTATTAATATCATCCCAGATCAGGACCAGGGATTAATGCAGTATTTCTCATCCATTAATTGATTAGAAAGGTAAGAGCGTTTATGAGAAAGTCACGATATAGCGAAGAGCAAATCACCAGCGCTATTAAAGCTTCTGAATGCGGCGTCAAAGTTAAAGAAATTTGTAATGAACTGGGGATCTCTGAAGCAACCTTTTACAGCTGGAAGAAAAAGTTTTCCGGCCTTTCCTCTGAAGAGGGAAGAAAAATCAAGGAGTTAGAAGAAAAGCTACAAAACCTTACTCGCGAAGTGGCGGTATTGAACTCTGATAAAGAGATGCTTCAAAGCGTATTGAAGAACTTTTTCTCCACCAACGACAAGCGTCAGGCGGTGAATTATCTTCAGGATACGTTTGATATCGGTACGCGCCGCAGCTGTCGTTTGCTCGATATTAGCCGCAGCGTTTACCATTATCCGTCAAGCAGTGACACCCAATAATACTGGGATTTGTTGCAACTGGTTTGAGAATTGTTCTTATTTGCTATCTTATAGAAATCTAATCAGAACACTCAAAACATGAAAAAATAGCATAATGGTTTCTGATAATTAATTTGTCTCATTTCGCTTTTGTTTAATTTATGCAACGCTAGCGCCAGATAAATCCTTTTATTTTAAGTCACTTAGTGAAACCCCAATCTCATTACCATGAGATTGGTTCCCTTTTCTTAATGAAGAGTCTCTCATTGAAGCGGCGTTCAGCCGCTCAATTCCTGTTAAGTTTGTGTAAACGCAGCCGCAAAGTTGAATTCTAAAAAACTGCATTTTATACTGGACCTGAAAACCTTTCCGTTCTAAAGAAGACCCGGAATCCCCCTGCAACAGGGCTGCAATTGTAAATGCCTTTACATTTCTCGCACGCTGTTTACCATTTCTTATCTCTGCCCGTGCCTATTGATCACTATATAATCAATTAAGCCAATAAATCATTCAAGAATCTAACCTGTCAACGCGAGTAGAACAGCGTGTTGAGTACCTGCTTTCTCCATTCAACACACCTTTAAGTGGCACCATAGAAGGCTTTCTCAGGGCCAGAATGAGCTCAACCCATGCTAAAGCGCGGCTAAATCCAACGGCAAATGGCGTTTTGCCCGGCGGTTTGTGCTGGTTTTATGCACGCCGTTTCAACCTTGAGGTGTTACCCAGGGCAATTATTGTTAATAAAGTGATAACTGGTGCGGCGAAGTGACAGAAAACAGGCTATGGAACAGACATCACGCCACAACCTGACGGTGGAAATGTGCCCACTGGCTGCGCTTATTTACCGTTTCGTCAGACAAAAAAGGCAAAAGCGGGATGCTTTTGCCTTGTATAACAGCTTGTTAATGTAGCGATAATCCTAAATTAGCCTTGGTTACCCTGCACAAAAAATATTATTTCCTCAGCGATATATTCATGGCCTAATTATTTATCGCGCCAATTTTTGGCTGCGGTTTTATCCGCATCGCCACGATAACGCCCGTGAGCAGACAGCCAATACCACATAAGGTCAGCAAAGGGGGCCAGCTTTGGCGCAGCATAAAGCTGTAGGCCAGCCCGGCGAGGATCTCGAAAACGATTAGCGGACCAACAATAACTGTGGGCAGTCGCTGACAGGCCTCATTCCAGCAGCGGGTGCCCAGCCACGAACAGAGCAGGCCAATCACCAGCATCAGGGAAAGGAATACTTCAGGCCGCGGGCCAAAAGGCAGGACAAAGTCAGGCTGCTGGCTACGTAACATAATCGTCACCAGCAGCCAGGCGATCAGCGCTAAGGGCAGCGTGACCACGCCTTGTGCCGTCGCCCAGGTGGCGGGCTTTTTATCGGGGTTGGCGCGCAGCCAGCGGGCATTGCGCAGCGGATACCACGTCCAGCATGCCACTGCGACCACCGCCAGCGCGATGCCGGTGCAATATCGCCAGCCATCAAAGCTCGGTGCATTGCGCAGCTCGGCGGCGTTGACGCAAACCAGACCAGCGGCAATCAACAGTAGCGCCGGTGCCAGACTGCGCCAGGCGAGCCTCCCCTCTTCGCGGCCATAAAGCAGATTAGCGCTAACGGAGATGACCACCGGCAGCGTGCCGATAATCATGGTGGAGACCGGCGCACCGGTGCGCTGTATGGCAGACGCCAGGCACCAGTAATAAAGCAGATTGCCGATCAGCGTCAGTCGGGTGGCTTCTGCCCAGTCCGCCTTACTCAGCTGACGCAGACGCCGTCGATCAAACCATGCCAGCGGCAGGGCAATTAAACCAAAGGCAACGTAGCGGCCAGCTGACTGCAACGCGCCCGGATAATCGGGCACGATTTCCGGCCCAACAAAAATCAACCCCCACATCAAGCCTGCGGCAAGGGCAAAAAGTACGCCAGCGAACATAGTGATCTCATGTGCTTATGCAAAAAAGAGAGTCTGTCAGGCAGGAGCGAGAAAATATTGTAGGAGATTGCGCTTTTAGCGCGTCAGCAGCATCTGCTTTTGATAACGCACCGGCGTAATGCCGTAGCGGTGAGCGAAACAGCGTGTCAGGTGAGCCTGATCGCTTAAACCCACCTCCAGCGCTACCTGAGCGGCGGCATGGCCGCACGCCAGCCGTAGCTTCGCTTCGTACAGCCGAAAAGCCATCAGCATCTGATGCGGCGTCACGTGATAATGCTGGCGAAAGGCGCGCTGAAAGTGCCACGGCGACAGCGCTACCAGCTGGGCGAGCTGCTCAAGCGTGACGTTTTCGGCATAGTGCTCGCGCAGATAGTCGCGCACGATATCGAAACGATGACCCGCCTCCCGCCGCAACGGATTGCCGATACGCGCCTGCGGGCGAAGCGTGTCAATCAGCTGCAGCAGCGTGCCCTGCCCGGCCAGCGTCGATTCGCTGTGCCACATCTGCGACACCAGCTGCGCGACCTGCTGAGCCAGCCGGATGTCATGATGCATGACCTCACTGAACCACCAGCCAGATTCACCGGTTAGCTGCTCCAGCATGGCCGGTTGCAGATAGATCATGCGATAACGCCAGCCCTGATCGCAGGCCGATTCACCGGTATGCAGTTCATCCGGGTTCATCATAATCAGAGAATCTGCCGGTGCCAGATAGTTGGCGCCGCGATAGCGAAAGCGCTGCACGCCTTCATCAATAGTGCCGATGCCAAACGCCTCATGCGTATGGGGCTCAAAGGCGTAGCGCGAGATATGCGCGTGATAAAGCTCAACGCCGGGGAGTCCCGCTAGCTGGCGAAACTGCGCCCGATCTTTTTCACAGGGAAACTGCGCTGGCACCACATTCATGATTCGCTCCGGAAAACCTTACTGCGGCAAGTGTGCATCAGGAATAGATTGCCGTCCACGTCCCGCCAGGCGACACTCGTTTTCTTTCTTATATAAGCAGAGGCAGCAATGGAAACATCGGTGTTGGTAGTGATCGATATGCAACGGGGCGTCTTTGCCCAGCCACGCTTTGATCAGGCGGGTCGCGTTGAGCGCATCAACCAACTTATCGCTGCGGCGCACCAGACGATTTTCATTCAGCACGTTGAAGGCGAGATGCAGCCCGACAGCGAGGCCTGGCAACTGCTGCCGGAGATCGAACAACCGGCCAATGCGCTCTACATTAACAAAACCGCCTGCGACAGTTTTTGGCACACCACGCTGGAAGCGCAGCTGATTGCCGGCGCCCATCGTGGCTTTGTGATTTGCGGCTGCGCGACCGACTACTGCGTGGACTGCACGGTGAAAACTGCAGCCACTAAAGGCTTTCGCGTCACGGTTGCTGCTGATGCGCACACCACCGCCGATCGCACCTTTGCCAGCGCCGAACAGCTTATCGGCCAGCACAATGAAGTGTGGGCATCGCTGTCGCTGCCGGGCAACGCTATCCAGGTCGTGGAAAGCGCGGCTATTTTGCAGCAGTGGCGAAGCTGAACCCTGACGTCATGGCATAAAAAAAGGCGCCCGAGCCGGCGCCTTTTTGCTGTGCGGCCTGAGAGGCCGCTGAATCAATAAACGTCAGTGTTAATGCTTGGCAGCGCGCTCACGACGCGCAGGCAGAGCCCTTCATAAGGCTCCAGGTTAAACACGAATTCGCCGTTCTCCTGCAGATCGCCTTCCAGCGTTTCATGCAGCATATCGACTACCGCACCCGGCGCCACGTTCTCCAGCACCATCGTCTCCTGAATCGCTACCGCACTGAAATTCAGCGCGGTGATCTGAATGCCGCGGCCAGCTGGCAGTTCATGCACCATCACCAACAGTCCCGGCGCCTGCACGTCAGGAATCGCCAGCTGCTTACTGGCGGCAATGCCATAATCCTGACGGATCCGCAGGATCTGCTTCAGCTTGTTGGCAAACGAATCGGGATCGTTGAGCTGATGGCTCAGGCTGCCGTACAGCGCGGTCGCTTTTGGCAATCCATCTTTTGAGAACGCCGCCTCGGGATCGACATCCGCCAGATCGTAGGCACCACGCTGGATCCAGCGCGTATCACCATCGGCCATACGATCGCTGACCTGATCCGGATTCAGCGGCAGCGCGCCAACCAGATCCCAACCGGACAGAGCGAACACGCCAGGCTGCAGCGCGTTGTACATCGCCAGCAGCAGATGAAGCTGTTTGATGCGTTCGATGTCGTCGCTGTTAATGGTGCTGAGATCGCGGATGCCGAGCGCCGCCGCCGCCACGCTGGCGCTGGTACAGGCGATGCCGTTGGTCACAAAGCGCATGTTGTAAGGCGCATGGGCACCGCACAATTTTTCATACATGGTTTCACGAATGTGCTCACGCAGGATCGCGCCAGGCAGCATCTGACCGTTAAAGGAGAAGTTATCTTCGGCGTGCAGCGTCCAGAAGTGCACCAGCTCGGTGGTCAGCTCATCGTGGTTTTGCAGGGCGTGAATCAGCGAGGCGGGATCGATGCCATATTCATGCACCTTGCGCAGCATCATGCGTAGAAATTCGGTGTCGCCAGTCATCAGCGCATGCTGATAAGCAGGACGCGTGATGAAGTCATACGACAGATCCGAACCGCCTTTCGACATCATGGCAATGTCGTCGATGGCCAGGTTGAGTTCCTGGAAGCTGAAGCCGCCCGCCTTGCGGATCATGCCGCCAAGCAGCTGATTGCCGGTTACCGACAGCGGATGGCTTTCTGACCAGGCCTTGCCGCTCTGACGACGTTCGACGCCAAGGAAGCCGTTGGCATCCAGACGCAGCCCGCGCGCGCCCATTACATCGAGACAATGCAGCGCATCGCCAATGATCAGCTGCTGGGCAGCAAAGCTCGGGTCGAGCCAGTTGAGCGACGGCTGCCCCTCTTTAAAGTAGTGCAGATACACCCAGCGACGCACTTTACCGTCAACGCCGGTAACCGGCAGCGTGGCGCTCCAGTCGGTCTCTTTAATGCCTGGCTCAAAGAAGATGACGCGCTGCAGCTGGCCGACGATGTAGCCTTTTTCGCGCAGCAAATCCACGGTATCCGGCATCAGGTTTACCGCATCGCGCCCTTCCGGCACCTGCGGCAGATGCGCCCAGTCCTCTTCTTTGATTTCAACCATATGATACAGGCCGGGATAATCGCCGTAGGCCAGTTCCGCCAGCCGGAAATCAGCACCTTTACCGGTATGCGAAGGGATGACGTCATCAATGACGATGGCATTGTGTACCGATGCCTGACGGCTGATAGCGACATACTCTTCAAGCGTGCCGAAACGTGAATCGATCTCCAGCGAAATACGGTCAAAGTTGCCATCGATTGACGGCGTGGCGTCGTAGCCGCTGAGTCCGCCGCCCATCTTGGTCGGCCCGGTGTGGATCGCCTGAATGCCGATGCTGGCAAACTGCTGCCACAACTCCGGGCTACTCAGGGTTTTCAGTACGGAGTCCTCGCCAGCGGTGATGATTGACCCCGGATAGGCGGCGAACCACACCGATGCGGTGGCAGACGCGCCGCGCGGCCTCGCTTCCGCATAGGGATTCATCCACATGCGGGCCTGGCCGCTATAAAGGCGGGTGCGTTGACGGATCTTTTCCAGCATAGAGTTTTCAAGCAGCCACTGGACATACTCGGCTTTCGGTACGGTCATAATTATCCTCACGTCAGGACTCTCTGCGGAGCCATTAAGAACTTATACCGCGCTGGGGGGCTGAGGTGGGTCGGCCTTTCAGGCCATCCTCGACATGAAGAGCCCGGCTTTATCTGCGTTAGCCCAGGCAGCCAGTAAACGCCTCACCGTTCAGGGTCAGGCAGGCAGCACACAATCAGGAACGTATAGCATAGTGAATCGGCATAAATGATCCACTCCGCGCGGGCAGAGAAAGGCAATAAAAAAGCCTTGCAGAGCAAGGCTTAGGAAAAATCAGAATATCGGCAATCGAAATCTTAGAACGGGATGTCGTCGTCGAAATCGATAGGCGGTTCGTTGTTGTTAGCCGGTGCACTGTTCTGCTGCTGCGGACGAGACTGCGCGCCGCCGCTGAACTGGTTATTTGCGCCCTGCTGCTGTTGCTGCTGCGGTTGCTGTGGCTGGCCCCAACCGTTGTTGTTACCCTGACCGCCGCCTGCCGGTGCGCCTGCACCCGCTGCGCCGCCGCTCTGACGGCCGCCAAGCATCTGCATGGTGCCGCCCACGTTCACGACCACTTCAGTGGTGTATTTTTCCTGGCCGCTTTGGTCAGTCCACTTACGCGTCTGCAGTGCGCCTTCGATATAAACCTGGGAACCTTTACGCAGGTATTCGCCCGCGACTTCCGCCAGCTTGCCGAACAACACAACGCGGTGCCACTCGGTTTTCTCTTTGGTTTCGCCAGTTTGCTTGTCACGCCAGCTCTCAGACGTGGCCAGAGTAATGTTGGCAACGGCGCCACCATTGGGCATGTAGCGAACTTCCGGGTCCTGACCCAGATTCCCTACCAGAATTACTTTATTTACGCCTCTGCTGGCCATGTTGAACTCTCCAAATGTGTATTGACGTACATTTTAATCGATCAATTCTAACACGCCACCGGGATGGCGCATACTCAGGATCACGCTTCCAATTTTCCTCCAGTCGTTACCCAGTTGCAACAGAATACTGGATATCCATTCAGGTTTTTTTATGCCATAATAATACGTTTCGTTCTGGCCATGCCGGGGAGTCAGGCATGGTGACGTCTGTTAATCCGGGAAATGTGAATGGATAAGATTGAAGTCCGTGGGGCGCGTACCCACAATTTGAAAAACATCAACCTGACCATCCCGCGCGACAAGCTGATTGTCGTCACCGGCCTGTCAGGTTCAGGCAAGTCCTCGCTGGCGTTTGATACGCTTTATGCCGAGGGCCAACGCCGTTATGTAGAATCCCTCTCTGCTTATGCCCGTCAGTTCCTGTCGCTGATGGAGAAGCCCGATGTCGATCACATCGAAGGCTTGTCGCCTGCTATTTCCATTGAGCAGAAGTCCACTTCACATAACCCACGATCAACCGTCGGCACCATTACCGAGATTCACGACTACCTGCGCCTGCTGTTTGCACGCGTTGGCGAGCCGCGCTGTCCCGATCACGATGTCACGCTGGCTGCGCAAACCGTCAGTCAGATGGTGGACAATGTGCTGGCACTGCCGGAAGGCAGCCGCCTGATGCTGCTGGCACCGGTGGTGAAAGATCGTAAAGGCGAGCACAGCAAAACGCTGGAGAATCTGGCGGCGCAGGGTTACATCCGTGCGCGTATCGACGGCGAAGTCTGCGATCTATCCGATCCGCCGAAGCTGGAACTGCAGAAGAAGCACACCATCGAAGTGGTTATCGATCGCTTTAAAGTACGCGACGATATTTCCACACGCCTGGCCGAATCGTTTGAAACCGCGCTGGAGATGTCCGGCGGCACGGTAATCGTGGCAGACATGGATGACAGCAGCGTTGAAGAGCTACTGTTTTCGGCCAACTTTGCCTGCCCGATTTGTGGTTACAGCATGAGTGAGCTGGAGCCGCGCCTGTTTTCGTTTAATAACCCGGCGGGCGCCTGCCCGACCTGCGACGGCCTCGGCGTACAGCAATATTTCGATCCCGATCGCGTGGTGCAAAACCCGGAATTGTCGCTGGCCGGCGGCGCGATTCGCGGCTGGGATCGCCGTAACTTCTACTATTTCCAGATGCTGCGTTCTCTCGCTGAGCATCTGCAGTTTGATGTGGAAGAGCCGTTTAACACGCTGAGCGAAAAAGCGCAGCAGGTGGTGTTATACGGTTCCGGCAAAGAGAACATCGAATTTAAGTACATCAACGATCGCGGTGATACCTCGGTGCGCCGCCATCCGTTTGAAGGCGTGCTGCATAACATGGAGCGCCGCTATAAAGAGACGGAATCGTCGGCGGTGCGCGAAGATTTAGCAAAGTTCATCAGCAACCGCGCCTGCGCCACCTGTGAAGGCACGCGTCTGCGTCGCGAAGCGCGTCATGTGTACGTTGAAAACACCACGCTACCGACCATCTCTGACATGAGCATTGGTCATGCGATGGAGTTTTTCCAGAACATGAAGCTCAGCGGCCAGCGGGCACAAATCGCCGAGAAGGTGCTGAAAGAGATTGGCGATCGCCTGCGCTTCCTGGTGAACGTCGGCCTTAACTACCTGTCGATGTCCCGTTCCGCTGAAACGCTCTCCGGCGGTGAAGCGCAGCGTATTCGTCTGGCCAGCCAGATTGGCGCCGGTTTAGTTGGCGTCATGTACGTGCTGGATGAGCCATCGATTGGCCTGCATCAGCGCGATAACGAACGCCTGCTGGAGACGCTGATTCACCTGCGTAACCTCGGCAACACGGTGATCGTGGTTGAGCATGATGAAGATGCGATTCGTGCTGCGGACCATGTGATCGATATCGGTCCCGGCGCGGGCGTACACGGTGGTCAGGTGGTGGCTGAAGGCACCGTCGATGACATCATGGCGCAGGAAGCGTCGTTGACCGGCCAGTATCTCAGCGGCAAACGCGGTATCCGCGTGCCAGAGCAGCGCGTGCAGGGCGATCCGTCTAAGGTGCTGAAAATCACCGGCGCACGCGGCAACAACCTGAAAGATGTCACGCTGACGCTGCCGGTTGGGCTGTTTACCTGCGTTACTGGCGTATCGGGATCCGGCAAATCCACACTGATCAACGATACCCTGTTCCCGATCGCTCAGCGCGTGCTCAACGGCGCGACCATCGCCGAGCCAGCGCCTTACCGTGAAGTCAGCGGTATGGATCATTTTGATAAGGTGATCGACATCGATCAAAGCCCGATTGGACGCACGCCGCGATCCAACCCGGCCACCTACACCGGCATCTTTACGCCAGTGCGCGAACTGTTTGCCGGCGTGCCGGAAGCGCGTTCACGCGGCTACAATCCGGGCCGCTTCAGCTTCAACGTGCGCGGCGGACGCTGCGAAGCCTGTCAGGGCGACGGCGTGATCAAAGTTGAGATGCACTTCCTGCCGGATATCTATGTGCCATGCGACCAGTGTAAAGGTAAGCGTTATAACCGTGAAACGCTGGAAGTGAAGTACAAAGGTAAAAGCATTCATGAAGTGCTGGAGATGACCATTGAAGAGGCGCGCGAGTTCTTTGATGCGGTGCCGGCGCTGGCACGTAAGCTGCAAACGCTGATCGATGTGGGCCTCTCTTATATTCGTCTTGGTCAGTCAGCCACCACCTTGTCAGGCGGTGAAGCCCAGCGCGTGAAACTGGCGCGTGAGCTGTCGAAACGCGGCACTGGCCAGACGCTCTATATTCTGGATGAGCCGACCACCGGCCTGCACTTTGCCGATATCCAGCAGTTGCTGGAAGTGCTGCATCAGCTGCGCGACCAGGGCAATACCATCGTGGTGATTGAGCACAATCTCGACGTGATCAAAACCGCTGACTGGATTGTCGATCTCGGCCCGGAAGGCGGTAGCGGCGGCGGCGAAATCCTGGTTTCCGGTACGCCGGAAACGGTAGCAGAATGTGAGAAATCACATACTGCCCGCTTCCTGAAACCTCTGTTAACACAATAAATCTTACGGGCCGGCACAGGCTGGCCCGCTTCTCTTCTCTGCCTGTTTCAACGTCATCCTGCAGAATCAGGCAAGATTCAGAGACATTCAGGCATAGGCATAACGCCATTCACTCACTACTCTTAACCTGCCTCTTTCGCGCAGCCTCTTACCGCGCGAAATATTGAGACGATGATGACGTCGTCCCCTTTATTTTTCACATCATTCACGACACGTCGGGAGACACCATGAATATTACGCATGCGTATGCCGCACAGGATGCCAAATCCAAACTTGCGCCTTTTGAATATAAGCCGCGTGAACTGCGCCCTCATGATGTACAGATTGAAGTGTTGTTCTGTGGCGTCTGCCACTCCGATTTACACCAGGCGCGCAACGAGTGGAAAAACACCATTTTCCCTGTGGTGCCAGGCCATGAAATTGTTGGTCGCGTCACGGCAGTGGGTAATCAAACCCATAAATATCAGGTCGGCGATCTGGTCGGCGTTGGCTGTCTGGTCGATTCCTGCCGTAGCTGTCCGAGCTGTCAGGAAGGCCTGGAGCAATACTGCGAAAACGGTTTTGTGGGCACCTATAACGGCCAGGATCGCGAAACCGGCGATATCACCTACGGCGGTTACTCCACCAGCATCACCGTGACCGAAGACTTTGTGCTGAAAGTGCCGGAGAACCTGGATCTGGCTGGCGTGGCGCCGCTGCTGTGCGCGGGCATCACCACCTATTCACCGCTGCGCCACTGGAACGTGGGCCCTGGCCAGAAAGTCGGCATCGTGGGTCTTGGCGGCCTCGGCCACATGGGCGTGAAAATCGCACACGCGATGGGCGCGAAAGTGGTGCTGTTCACCACCTCGCCGTCAAAAGTAGAAGACGGTAAACGTCTGGGCGCGGATGAGGTGGTTATCTCTAAAGATGCCGATCAGATGGCGCAGCACACCAACAGCTTCGATTTTATTCTGAATACCGTGGCAGCGCAGCACGATCTGAACCCGTTCATTAACCTGCTTAAGCGCGATGGCACCATGACGCTGGTCGGCGTACCAGAGCATGACCATCCGGCTCCGCAGGTGGTTAACATGATCTTCAAGCGTCGCAGCATCGCCGGTTCTCTGATCGGTGGCATCGCTGAAACGCAGGAGATGCTCGACTTCTGTGGCAAGCACAACATCATTTCTGACATCGAAATGATCAACATGAATCAGATCAATGAAGCCTATGAGCGCATGCTGAAAAGCGACGTGAAATACCGCTTCGTGATCGATATCGATTCACTGCGTAAAGAAGCTAACGCGTAAATCGCGCCGGCGAGATGATCCAGCGGCCTGCACCTTCAGGCCGCTTTTTTTTGCCCGCGAACAGACGAATTCAGTGGCCTTTGGTTGCCAGCGCCTGCTGCAACGACGCGTCTACCAGATAATAAATCTGTGAATCTTTTAGCGTGCCATCAAGAAACAGCGTGCTCCAGTGCGACTTATTAAGCTGCTGGCTGGGAAAAACATCTTCATGCTCTTCGCGCAGCAGGTCGGCCAGCGCAGGCGTCGATTTCAGCGACACCGCCGGGCGATCGTTAACCTGATGAAACATGGCGAACAGCACGCCATCCGCCTGCACCTGCGTGGCCTGCAGCGCCTCATGCTCTTGTTGCTCCGCGCCTGGCTTCGCCATGCAGTAGGAAAGCAGCTCCGATGTGGTCATTGTTATTCTCCTTGCAGCGTGGCGACGATGCGTCGCGATCCGCCATGATTGCGATGTTCGCCCAGCCAGATGCCCTGCCAGGTGCCCAAAAGCAGTTTGCCTTTGCTGACCGGCAGCGTCAGTGAAACGCCGAGTGAAGAAGATTTAATGTGGGCAGGCATATCGTCTGCGCCTTCATAGTCATGCTCATAATCTGCGTTTTCCGGTACCTGACGCAGAAAGTGGTTTTCCATATCACTGCGCACGGTGGGATCGCAGTTTTCATTCAGCGTCAGGGAAGCGGAGGTGTGCAGCAGCAGCAGATGCAGCAGGCCTGTTTTTACCTCGCCTAACGGCAGCTTGCCGACGATCTCATCGGTCACCAAATGAAAACCGCGCGTTTTGGCACCGAGGGAGAGAGTTTGCTGATACCACATAAAAAAGCTCCTTAACGAAATGGTCCCGTTAAGTGTGCAGCAAATGGCTGAAAGGTAAACCTGTGGCGCGCACAAAGCGAAAAAAAACGGCGGGACACAGGCCGCCGTAAATTCTCCCGCGGCCTGATAACTGGCTCAGGCGCACGAGAGATAAAAACGGTTGTGCGCCGTTATTCGGCCAGCTTATCGGCCAGCGCCTTCACCTTTTGCACGTTATCCTGGGTCACCGCCGCCAGGCGCTCGCCGTAGTTTTTGTCCGCCTTGTAAAAGTAAGCGAGCATCATTTCGCGGCTTGCGGCATCGGCACGGCTCAGCGCGCCACCCAG
Source organism: Duffyella sp. Ts4 (assembly GCF_051851875.1). Lineage (NCBI taxonomy): Bacteria > Pseudomonadati > Pseudomonadota > Gammaproteobacteria > Enterobacterales > Erwiniaceae > Duffyella > Duffyella sp. Ts4. Next base: position 39,715 of record NZ_JBLYPN010000015.1, read on the forward strand.
TGACTGAATTAAGTCGCGCTGCGCTTTGGCATCGAATGAACGGAACAGCTCCCCCGCCTGCTTAAAGTTTTGCGTTTTGGCGATTCCCTGCTGTTGGGTCTCACCGCTCAGCGGGCTGTGGCTATAGCGAGCGCTGGCCACTTCCTCGCGCGGATAAAGACGGCTTGGCTGGTAATTCACGCCCTGATTGTCCTCGATACGGCTGTTCATGGCGCCATCCTGATTACCGTTGCTCACGGCGTTGCGCGGACGGTTAACCGGCAGGCTCGTGCCGTTAGCACCCAGGCGATACATCTGCGTGTCGGCATAAGAGAACAGGCGGCCCTGCAGCAGACGATCTTCTGACGGTTCAATGCCCGGCACCAGATTAGAAGGCGCCATGGCGACCTGCTCGGTTTCATTAAAGAACTGCGTCACGTTGCGGTTGAGTACCATCTGGCCGACACGGGTTTCTGCAATACCTGGCCAAATTTTGGTGGCATCCAGCGGGTTATAGTCGAGCGCGGCAATATCCGCAGGTTTGAGGATTTGCACATAGAGATCCCACTTCGGAAAATCGCCTTTCGCGATGGCGCTGACCAGATCTTCGGTCATATGACTATATTGGGTACTTTGAATCGCCGCGACCTGCTGGGGATCGAGATTCTGCTCGCCCTGCAATGATTTCCAGTGAAATTTTACGTAATGCACCTCGTTCTGTGCATTGATAAATTTATAGGCGTGAACGCTGTTGCCATCCATCTGCCGATAGCTGGCGGGCGTGCCCATGTTGGAAAACAGCATGGTCAGCGCATGCGTTGCTTCCGGTACATGCGAGAAGAAATCAAAGGTACGCGCATCGTTATCGAGGTTGGTACGCGGATCGGGTTTGAACGCGTGCACCATATCCGGGAATTTAATCGCATCACGAATAAAGAACACCGGCAGATTGTTGCCGACCAGATCCCAGTTGCCCTGCGAGGTGTAAAACTTGGTGGCGAAGCCGCGCGGATCGCGCAGGGTTTCCGGTGAGTGATTGCCGTGTACCACCGATGAGAAGCGAACAAACACTGGCGTGACGGTGCCAGGCTTGAATACCTCGGCGATGGTCAGATCGGACAGATCCTTATCAGCGGTGAACTCGCCGTGCGCACCGGTGCCGCGCGCATGCACCACGCGCTCCGGAATCCGCTCGCGATCGAAGCGCTGGAGCTTTTGCAGCAGCTGCATATCCTGCAACAGCACCGCGCCGTCCGGCCCAGCAGTTTGTGAGTGTTGATTGTCACCCACCGGCGCGCCGTTATCGCGGGTCAGCACGGTGGCGTGCGCGGTCAGCGTACTGGACAGTAGACCGGCAAGAAAAAGGGTACGGGTAACGTTTTGAAAAGAGAAACGAAAAGCAGCGTTATTGTTCATTATGATCTTTCTTCAGGTAGGTTCAGTGCATCCATGTCAGTGATACATGGCAGAAGATAATGCGCTGCTGATCCTATGAGAAAGCGGTGAAACTTAACTCAAGACTGGTCTCGAATCGGGGCGTGACGGCAGGAGAGGCGCCCTGCCGTCATCAAAGGTTACATCACGGCAGCAAAGGCTTTGGCGACCTGATGCACGTTTTTACTGTTGAGCCCTGCCACGCACATGCGGCCGCTGGCGATCAGGTAAACGCCAAACTCCTCGCGCAGACGATCAACCTGCTGCGCGCTCAGTCCGGTATAGCTGAACATGCCGCGTTGGCGCAGCAGATAGCCAAAGTCTTTGCCCGGCAGCGCGGTGTTGAGCACCGAGACCAGCGTCTGGCGCATTTCGAGAATACGCAGGCGCATCGCCTCAACTTCTGCCAGCCAGCTCGCCTTCAACGTCGGATCGTTCAGCACACAGGAAACCACCTGGGCGCCAAAATTTGGCGGGCTGGAGTAGTTGCGGCGCACGGTCGCCTTCAGCTGGCCGAGCACGCGGCCCGCCTCTTCGGCGCTCTCGCACACCACCGACAAGCCACCGACGCGCTCGCCATAGAGTGAGAAAATCTTCGAGAAGGAGTTGCTGACCAGCGCCGGTAAACCGGATGCGGCGATGGCACGCATGGCGTAGGCGTCTTCTTCCATGCCCGCGCCGTAACCCTGATAGGCAATATCCAAAAATGGCACCAGCGACTGTGCTTTCAGCACCTCAATGGTTTCATCCCATTGCGCGTTGGTGAGATCGGCACCGGTTGGGTTATGGCAGCAGGGATGCAGCAGCACAATGCTCTGCGGCGGCAGGGTTTTCAGCGCGGCCAGGAAAGCCTCGAATTTCACACCCTGGGTGCTGCTGTCATACCACGGATAGGTATTCACCTCGAAGCCGGCGCCAGAAAAGATCGCCACGTGATTTTCCCAGGTGGGATCGCTGACCCAGACGTTCGACGCCGGGAAGTAACGCTTCAGAAAATCGGCACCGACCTTCAGCGCGCCCGACCCGCCCAGCGTCTGAATCGTGGCCACGCGGCCTTCGGCAATGGCTGCATGATCGGCACCGAACAGCAGCGGCGCGACGGCGTTGCGGTAAGCCGGCAGGCCTTCCATTGGCAGATAAAGTGACGCCACCGCTGGCTGTGCGTTCAGGCGTGCTTCAGCCGCGGCAACCGCCTGCAGCTGAGGAATAATGCCCTGCTCGTCATAATAGAGACCGATGCTCAGGTTGACTTTATCGGCGCGGGGATCCTGTTTGAAGGTTTCCATCAGCGAAAGAATCGGGTCGCCAGCGTAGGCATCGACGTTTTGAAACACGGTGCAGATCTCCTTAATCAGCTAAAAACGGTAACGATATCAGACCGCGTAACGGCCAGGGCGATGGTTCATCGCAATAATCAGGTTGAGGATCAGCGCGCCAGCAATCGACGCCAGCAGCATCGGCCACGAGACCACAAACAGCGATGCCAGCACCACGCAGGTGTCGATGGCCATTTGCAGCTTACCCGCGCGTAAACCGACGCGATCCTGCAGCCACAGCGCCAGAATATTAATGCCGCCGAGGCTCGCTTTGTGGCGGAATAATACTATAAACCCAATCCCCATAATCACGTTACCAAACAGGGTAGCGTAAAAGGGATTCAGCGCAGAAAAATGGATAAAAAGCGGATGCAAACGGGTAAAAAGCGACACCATCGCCACCGCGCAAAATGTCTTCAGGGTAAAAGCCTTGCCCATCCGCCGAAACGCCAGCCAGTAGAACGGCAGGTTGATCAGAAAAAAGGCGCTGCCGAACGACAGCGGCGTCACATAACTAATGAGAAACGCAATGCCTGCGGTACTGCCGGTTAAGGCGCCGGCCTGCTTGAGCATCACTACGCCAAAGGAGACCAGCAGCGTGCCAAACAGCAGCGCGAGAAGATCTTCCAGCAGCGTATGCGAAGGTGTTTCAGGTTGAGTAAGAGTATCCATGAGCCTGTTTTCACTGAGAATTAGCGCGTTTTCATTGCAAGAATCGCGCCTGAAAACGCCACGAAAAATCGTCGGCGCAATAACTCAATGATTTCACAGGGCTTAAAATTTTAGAGTTGTGCATGCAGCCTGCATTAATCGCTCAAATTACGCATACTTATCGTCACTGATGCATGTTTTTAGCATGTTACCGCCTGCTAATGCACTATTTAATGGCAGCGCGCACCTTATTGGCGCGTGTTAACCGGTGGGCTCATCATTACGCCGTTCTCTTTCAGGCGATCCAGCACCACGGCGGTTTTAATGTGCGCCACGCTGCGATGCCCCGCCACCAGCTGACTGATCAGCGCGCTCAGCGAGGCGAGATCGGCAACCGCGACCTTCAGCAGATAATCGGCATCGCCGGTGGTTTTCCAGGCGTCGACGATGGCCGACTCCTCCTCCACCATACGGTGAAAGCTGGTGACATATTCGGTGGTGTGGTTAATCAGGCGGACTTCAATCAGGCCAATCATGCTCAGCCCAACCGCATCGGGCGCAAGGCGCGCGTGATAACCCAGAATCAGATTGGCCTGTTCGAGGTTGATACGGCGGCGCGAGCACTGCGACGCGGAAAGACCCACCAGATCGCTCAGTTCCTGGTTGGTCAGGCGGCCGTTGGCCTCCAGCAAGGTCAATATTTTCAGGTCGAAATCGTCGATGTGCGTCATGCGTTTCCCTGCTTAATCAGGCCCATAATGCGCACAGATAACCTCAATTGTTCGCGAGCTGTCCAACACTATTTTCCGATGGCCACAGGCGAACAATCCGCCAGGTTATTCATCATCGTACTGCGGACCGGCGTAGTTATCGAACCGCGACCACTGGCCGTTGAACGTCAGACGCACGGTGCCGATCGGGCCGTTACGCTGCTTGCCGAGGATGATCTCCGCGATGCCTTTCATGTCGCTGTTTTCGTGATAAACCTCATCGCGATAGATAAACATGATCAGGTCAGCATCCTGCTCGATAGAGCCCGATTCACGCAGATCGGAGTTGACCGGACGTTTGTCGGCGCGCTGCTCCAGCGAGCGGTTAAGTTGCGACAGCGCCACCACCGGCACCTGAAGCTCTTTCGCCAGCGCCTTGAGCGAGCGCGAAATTTCAGCAATTTCCAGCGTACGGTTGTCGGACAGCGCTGGCACGCGCATCAGCTGCAGGTAGTCGATCATGATCATGCTCAGGCCGCCATGTTCGCGATAGATACGGCGTGCACGTGAGCGCACTTCGGTGGGCGTCAGGCCGGAAGAGTCATCGATATACATGTTCTTCTTCTCGAGCAGAATACCCATGGTACCGGAGATACGCGCCCAGTCTTCATCGTCCAGCTGGCCGGTACGAATGCGCGTCTGATCGACACGCGACAGCGATGCGAGCATACGCATCATAATCTGCTCCCCGGGCATTTCGAGGCTAAAGATCAGCACCGGTTTTTCCTGCAGCATGGCGGCGTTTTCGCACAGGTTCATGGCGAAGGTGGTTTTACCCATCGACGGACGGGCCGCGACGATAATCAGATCTGAACGCTGCAGGCCAGCGGTCTTCTTGTTTAGATCCTGATAGCCGGTGTCGACGCCGGTCACGCCGTCGTGCGGCGTCTGGAACAACGATTCGATGCGCGACACCGTGGCTTCGAGAATCTGCTCGATGTTCTTCGGTCCGTCATCTTTATTGGCGCGACTTTCAGCAATTTTAAACACGTTCGATTCTGCAAAATCGAGCAGGTCTTCGCTGCTGCGACCCTGCGGATCGTAACCGGCATCGGCGATTTCGTTAGCCACTGAAATCATTTCGCGCACCACTGCGCGTTCGCGCACGATGTCAGCATAAGCACTGATGTTCGCCGCACTTGGCGTGTTTTTTGACAGCTCGGCCAGATAGGCAAAACCGCCGACCATATCCAGCTGACCCTGGGTTTCCAGTGATTCCGACAGGGTAATCAGGTCAATTGGCTTGCCCGCTTCCAGCAGGCGCTGCATCTCACTGAAGATAAGACGATGGGGTCGGCTGAAGAAGTCATCGGTGACCACGCGTTCAGAAACGTTATCCCAGCGTTCATTATCCAGCATTAACCCGCCCAACACCGACTGTTCAGCTTCCAAAGAATGCGGCGGCAGCTTCAGGCCTTCAACCTGACGGTCGCGGGTTTCGTTAGGTTTGTTGGTGGGTTTGTTTCCTGCCATAGTAAATGCGATACCGATAAATTGAGGGGACGCGCAATTATACCTTTTTGTCGTCTTGCCGTCCTCCCGACATCTCTGACATTACACAGGAGCGAGGCATGGCAAAGCGTATTCAATTCAGCCAGCACGGTGGACCCGACGTGCTGGAATGGGTCGATGTGGAACCTGGCGATCCCACGGACTTTGAGGTGCAGGTTGAGAATAAAGCGATAGGAATCAACTATATCGACACCTACGTACGCAGCGGACTTTACCCTTCCGCCAGCTTGCCCTCCGGCCTGGGCACCGAAGCAGCAGGAAAAGTCATTAAGGTAGGCGCTGCTGTCAGCCACTTTAAACCGGGCGATCGCGTGGTCTACGCGCAGGCGCCCATCGGCGCTTACAGTGAAATTCACACTGTGCCGCAGGATCGGCTGGCACACCTGCCAGACGCCATCTCATTTGAACAGGGCGCGGCATCATTTCTCAAAGGGCTGACCGTGCACTATCTGCTGCGTCAGACCTATCACGTTGCGCCAGGTGAAGCCTTCCTGTTTCATGCTGCCGCGGGTGGCGTTGGTCTGATCGCGTGCCAGTGGGCGAAGGCGCTGGGCGCGCATTTGATCGGCACCGTAGGCTCGGCAGAAAAAGCGGCGATTGCGCAGCGCGCCGGTGCCTGGGCTACCATCAACTACCGTGAAGAGAACATTGCAGAGCGGCTAAGCGCGCTGACCGACGGCAAAAAGGTACGCGTAGTGTACGACTCGGTGGGCAAAGATACCTGGGAAGCGTCGCTGGATTGCCTGCAGCCGCGCGGGCTGATGGTGAGCTTTGGCAACGCCTCCGGCCCGGTTACCGGCATCGATCTGGCGCAGTTGAATAAGAAAGGATCGCTGTATGTGACGCGGCCTTCGCTGTTTGGCTATATCACTAATCGCGCAGAACTCGAACTGGCCAGCAACGAACTGTTTTCAATGATTGCCAGCGGTGCCATCAAGATTGATGTGGCGGAGAAGCAGAAGTTTGCCCTACGCGATGCGCAACAGGCGCATATCGCACTGGAAAACCGAACTACCCAGGGTTCAAGCCTGCTGATTCCCTGATCGTCAGAAACAGAGAGGGCTTCCCGAAGGAAGCCCTTGCTTTCTTATTTTCGTTCTCGCTGGGTGTAGGGTCAGCGGCTATGAATTCAGCAGCACGGATAGTGCCAGAACGCCTCGCTAAAAAACATGCTCTGTACACAATCTTTCCCCACTGCCATTACGCTTTGTGATCTGTGCTGCAAAATTTCTGGCAATTAAAAGCGCATATAGCGACGGCGCACCAGCACTTTGGGTTTTTTCACCGCGCGATATAGCCACGCCACCGCGACCGCCAGCAGCAACCACGGCAGCAGCTTAATCACCATCGCAAACAGTCCACCGACCACCATCAACGCCGTTGCCATGATCAAGGCGACAATTACACCCACCAGCGAGATGCCGGTGAGCATCAGCATCACAAAGAAGCCAAGTACAAACAGAATTTCCATCGTCATCTCCTGAGCGCGTTAGTTACCTTGTCTTAGCTATTACAAGAAACGTGCCAGTTCTTTTAAAATGTAAATTATTGATTTTAAAGTGATGATAAAAATTGCGTCGAGGGACTTTAGCGATATTAACCAGGAAGTGGTGAGATATTAACTAACAGGCCGCCGCAGCGGCCTGACGATTAAACCGCAGCAGGAATTTTATCCGCTACTAATGCCAGCGCGGCTTCCACCACCTGCACATCCGCACCGGGTTTGTGTGCGTTTTCGCTGAGATGACGGCGCCACTGACGCGCACCGGGAATGCCCTGAAACAGGCCAAGCATATGACGCGTGATATGGCCGAGATACGTGCCCTGCGACAGCTCTTTCTCAATGTAGGGATACATGCTGCGCACCACGGCAATCAAATCGACCGCTGCCTGTGCCTCGCCGAACAGCTCGCTATCGACCTGCGCCAGAATGCCTGGGTTTTGATAGGCTTCGCGGCCCATCATCACGCCGTCCAGATGTTGCAGATGCTGCTTCGCCTCATCCAGCGTTTTCACTCCGCCATTAATGGCGAGAGTCAGCTGCGGGAAATCGCGCTTTAGCTGATAAACACGCGGGTAATCCAGCGGAGGGATTTCGCGGTTCTCTTTGGGGCTCAGACCGGAAAGCCACGCCTTGCGCGCATGGATAATAAAGGTATCGCAACCGCCTTTGTCCGCTACGCGCTCGATAAATTCGCACAGGAAGGCGTAGCTATCGAGTTCATCAATACCGATGCGGGTTTTCACCGTGACCGGAATCGACACCACATCGCGCATCGCCTTGATGCAGTCAGCAACCAGCTGGGCATCGGCCATCAGGCAGGCACCGAAGCGACCATTCTGCACGCGATCGGAAGGACAGCCGACGTTAAGGTTAATTTCATCGTAACCGCGTGCTTCCGCCAGCGCCGCACACTGCGCCAGCGCAGCCGGATCGCTGCCGCCCAGTTGCAAGGCAACCGGATGTTCCTGCTCGCCGAAAGCCAGGTAATCGCCTTTGCCATGAATAATGGCGCCGGTGGTGACCATTTCGGTATAGAGCAGTGTATTGCGCGTTAACTGGCGATGGAAATAACGGCAGTGGCGATCGGTCCAGTCGAGCATGGGCGCGATAGAAAAACGTTGGCTGGGGAATTTTTCGGTCATGAAAAGCGGCGGGTCCGATTGTTAACATGTGCTGATAATGTGCGCGATCATAACATAAAAAACGGGGCCACCCAACGATGGCCCCGCTCTGTCAGTATCATCACGCTATGCACATCAGAAGGTGAAACCGATCTTCGCCATTGCGCCCCAGGTCTTGTCTTCGCCCGCCGAACCGGCCAGATCGAGATGGACACTATTGTTAAATGGCGACAGGCCAAAACCGCCGGTCACGACATTTTTGTCGTTTGATTTCATATCAGCACGGTAACCGCCACGCAGCTGCAGCCAGTCAAACAGGCGATATTCCGCACCCACGCCAGCATACTGACTGTCACCTTCGGTTTTAAATCCTTTGGTCGGCGTCATATCAACATCAAAAGCGGTGGTCAGACGGTCGGTGTGCCATGACACACCCCCGGTTACCAGCGGACGGATTTGATAGGTATCTTTAAAGCCGTTGACTTCTTTGGTCTCAATATCGCGTGCAATCAGGTTCTGCGCGCTGAGGCCCAGCGTCCAGTTTTCGCCCACGTCGGTGGCAATACCGGCGTCAACGTTGAAACCGGTGTCGTCTTTACGATACTGATTGTTGGTCACGTCATCTTTATCGTAGGTATAAACCGCGGCCTTGTAGTTAAACAGCCAGGACTGCTGAATTTTTGGCGTGACGCCCACAGAAACCGGATGGCCTGCTACGTCAAACTGATGCGCCATGGCGATACCGTAATCGGCTACGATCGCGGCCAGGCCAGTGGCACTGGAAGTCAGACGGTCTTCATCGCCGCGAACAGGAAAGCGCTTGCCGTCAGCAATCTGCTGCAAATAATCGATATCACCCTGATTCACATCGGTACTGAGGCTAACGGTGCCATACCCTTTAGCAACAAAGGCGAACGGCAGCGTCTCGTTAGGCACCGTCACTGCCAGCGCGGCACCCGCTTTGCCCTGCGACTTATTGTTGCGCAGATCGCGCAGCTTGTCCGCCATATCGCCAGCGGCAACCCGCACCTGCGCATTGAGGCGTTGAAGCTCGGCAAGACTTGCCAGGGTAGGTCGTGTGGTGAAACTGGTAGTCGGCAGACTGTTGATAACGTCCTGATAACGGTCAACGGTATCCACCACGTCATCAATCTTATCAACCATTTTATCTTTATCGCTGATCTGCACACCAGCCGAAGGCAGGATGATGTCAACGTGTGATTCAACCGGCGCTTTGGTCATTAACGCCGGGTTAGCCAGTGCCGCCGTTCCCCAGTTTGATGAGGCAACGCCTGTGCCACCCATGGCATCGTTACGGGCATCGAAATAGTTGCTGGCCGCTAATGTCGTAAACGGAACACAAATTAAGGCATTGAGAAGCGCTACGCGGCAAAACCTGATTTGAGAACCAGAAAATTTTTTCATTGACCTGCTACCACCTGCATAAAAAAGAGAATAAACGGATTTTTTCCTGATGGCATCATGCGCTCAGGACGGTTTTTTATTGCTGTGAATTCAGGGCAATCAGTAGGGTTGTTCGAGTGATTGCTTAATTATCAACCACTTCGATTATTATTGATTAGCTAATCTTCTGTTTGAGCCTGTTCTGCTGGCGTTGCGTTAGCTGGACTGAACATTAGCGTGATCTTTTTAAGCATGCAAATCATAAATTTGGCAGCTACAGCGGTGCTCAGCGGGTTTACCATAAGGGAATCTGTGTAGCCAAATTAACGATTGCAGCGCATCTGACCGTTGATACCATTTATAACCAGAGAATATGGTAAAAAAATGACGGTCTGCCAGGCAGATTCTCTCCGTCGGCTTTAATGCCGTGTTGTGATAACATAACAAGTCATTATTAGCGGAGAACCCACATGAACACCTCGGTAACAGAGCAAATTCTTTCGCAGGCGGAAAAATTGTGCCAACAACGGAGTGTGCGACTGACGCCGCAGCGGCTGGAAGTGTTGCGCCTGATGAGCGAACAAAACGGCGCTATCAGCGCCTATGATCTGCTGGATCAACTACGCATCAGCGAGCCTCAGGCCAAGCCGCCTACTATTTATCGTGCGCTGGATTTTTTACTGGAGCAGGGTTTCATTCACCGTGTGGAATCAACCAACAGCTATCTGGTATGCCATCATTTTGATCATCCGAAGCATACGTCGGTGATGCTGATTTGCGATCGTTGTGCATCAGTCAGCGAGAAGCATGCACACGGCGTGGAAAAGACTATTGAGGAACTGTCTGAAGCGACGGGATTTACGCTGCATCATAGCGTGATTGAAGCGCATGGGCTGTGTACGAACTGTGCGGAAGTGGAATCCTGCGTGCGTCCTGAAGCGTGCGATCACGATCATTCAGTGGTGAGTAAAAAACGCGGAAGGTAGAGAATATTTAGAGGAGAGGCACATCCGTGTGCCAGGGTAGGAGCATCATCCTGAAATGATTGATGGCTTACCAGCGATAATCTTTGTTCTCGCTTTCCCAGGTTGAAACTTCTTTCTCAGCTTCATCCTTCGCATAACCATATTTTTCCTGAATCTTGCCGACCAGCTGATCGCGTTTACCTTCAACGACGGTCATGTCGTCATCGGTCAGCTTGCCCCATTTTTCTTTCATTTTCCCTTTGAACTGTTTCCAGTTACCGCTGGCTTCATCTTTATTCATAATAGTGCCCTCGACTTAGGTTCTACAGCTGAAAATTAGCGTTTACTTATGCAATAGCTAAAGAAAACGGGATAAAACGCTGCTTAATTGCGTTTCATAAGGTTAATTGTAGCTGAAAGCCGTGAGTTTGCCGTTTGGTTTGTAAAGGAAGGTTTTTTGCGCAAAGTAATGAATAGCTGACTGAGAAAAATGACATTTAATCAGTTAGTTAATATATGCCGCTGAAATATGTCAAAATATTTCAGGAAGGGATCCAGCTGCCTTTCTGCCAGTGTTTGTGCCAGATTAGCCACAGGCTGACACCACGCAATAGCAGGAATACGGTCATCGCCAGCCATAAACCGTGGTTGCCAAGCCAGTGTAATGTGCACAGCGTCAGGCCATAACCGGCAGCAGCGACTGCCATGCTGTTACGCATCTCACGACCGCGCGTCGCCCCGATAAACATCCCGTCCAATAGATAACACCAGACTCCGGCCAGAGGCATAACGACCTGCCAGATAAGATAGTGTCCGGCCAACTCGCGCAGGGATGCCAGTGACGTCAGCATGTTGATAATGGCATTGCCAGCGAGGGCATAAATAACGGCGAAAACCAACGCTACCAGTCCAGCCTGCCGACAGGATGCCTGCCAAACCGCCATCAGTTGTCGGCTATCTCTGGCTCCACACGCTTCGCCGGAATAGGCCTCAACCGCATAGGCAAAGCCATCGAGCGCGTAGGCGGTAAAAGTGATGAACATTAGCAAAATAGCGTTAGTTGCCACGATTTCCGGGCCGAGCCGCGCAGCAAGAATAGTCAGGGAGGCGAAGCAGAGTTGTAGCAGCAGTGAACGCAGCAGGATATCGCGATTCAAGCGTAACAAGCGGCTGATGTCGCCGCGCCAGCCCGCTTTGAGCCATTGCCAGCGCAGACCGCGCAGCCGGGCGACATGCCAGACCATACCCAGCCCGACCAGAAAGGTAAGATACTCAGCCACGGCCGTCGCCGTTGCGGCTCCCGCCACACCGTAATCCAACCCGAGCACCAGCCACAGATCCAGCAGGATATTCACCAGATTGCCCACCACCAGCAGGATCACCGGCGCACGTGCATATTGCACGCCCAGCAGCCAGCCGAGGATAACCAGATTGGCCAGCATCGCGGGCGCACTCAGCCAGCGAATATGCATAAACAGCGCCGCCTGCTGCTGCACCGCAGGGTCACCGCCGACAATTTGCATGGCAACATGGGTAATCGGCTCGCGCAGCAGGACCAGAATAATTCCGGCAACCAGCGCCATCAGCAACGGCTGTACCAACGCGCGCGCCAGTGCCGGTTTATCACTGGCACCATATGCCTGAGCGGTCAGACCGGTGGTGCTCATCCGCAAAAAGAGCAGCAGCATTAAGACAAAGCTGGTTAACGTGGTGCCAACCGCAACGCCGCCGAGAAAAATCGGGCTATCGAGATGGCCAATAACAGCGGTATCCACCAAACCCAGCAGCGGCACGGTGATATTAGAGAGGATCATTGGCAGAGCGAGCCGCCAGAGGTTTTTATCAGTTGCGGTAAAAAAGCGCATTGACGTGTTTATCATCCATGGGCGCAGCAGACAAAAAAGCGAAAGGGTAATGAGAGCGCAGATGCGGCCGCATTACTGCATGGCCGCATCATTATGACTGTAATCGCGTTAACGGATTCTGAGAGTCAGAATCAGGACCATTGGCCGTTACGAATAACGCCAACGGCCAGCCCTTCAATCGTGAGCGTTTGTTCTCTCAGATCGATAACGATAGGCTGAAAATCGTTGTTTTCTGGCAGCAGCTGTACGGTGTTGCCCTGTTTCTTCAAACGTTTCACGGTCACTTCATCATCAATGCGCGCCACGACCACCTGGCCATTACGCACATCCTGAGTTTTATGCACGGCTAACAGATCGCCATCCATAATCCCAATATCTTTCATCGACATGCCGGTCACGCGCAGCAGGAAATCTGCGCTTGGCTTGAACAGGTTAGGATCAAGCTGATAACGCCCTTCGATGTGCTCCTGCGCCATAATCGGCTCGCCCGCGGCAACCCGACCAATCAATGGCAGGCCTTCGCTGCTCTCTTCTTCCATCAGCAACCGAATGCCGCGCGAGGCGCCAGAGATAATTTCAATCACGCCTTTACGCGCTAATGCTTTCAAATGCTCTTCAGCCGCATTCGGCGAACGAAACCCAAGCTGGGACGCAATTTCAGCACGCGTTGGTGGCATACCACTTTGATTGATATGGTCGCGAATCAGGTCATAGACCTGCTGCTGCCGTGCTGTTAATGCTTTCATTTCGCCCCCTGGTTGTTTATACAGTCGCTGTGAGTATATACAGGTATATCCTGCTTGCAAACTTATAATTGTGTAAAAAATAGCTATTTAACTAATTTTGGAAAACATTGCGCAAATGAGGCCAAAGCAGCATTACCCAAATAAAAACAGCCAGTAAAATCGTTAGCAGCACGGCCGCGGAACCCATGTCTTTCGCCCGACCTGAAAGCGCATGAAATTCGCTGCCAATACGATCCACTACGGATTCAATGGCGCTATTAAGAATTTCAACAATGATCACCAGCATAACCGACCCAATGAGCAGGACGCGCGTGATGGCATCGACCTCCAGCAAACAGGCGATGGCGATCGCAATCAGACCCGCAACGGCTTCCTGACGAAAAGCCGCTTCGTGTTGCCATGCGGCCTTGATGCCTTTCCATGAATAGCCTGCCGCATTCACGATACGTTTGATTCCAGTAATGTTATTTGCCATGCCGGTGGAACCCTTTTAAATAATTAACGTCAATGTCAGGGTGGCGCACGAATTGCAACACCACAGATCTTCGCTGCGCTTTCTGCTATGCTTGCGGCGCTTTGCTAACAAGAGGCTTCATGTTGTCTATGTCAGGTTGGCGTAACCTTTACTATAAGTTGTTGAACATACCGCTTTCATTTCTGGTGAAAAGCAAGGCTATTCCTGCCGAGCCTGTGGCTGAATTAGGGTTGGATACATCGCGTCCTATTATGTATGTATTACCCTATGATTCAAAGGCTGACCTGCTGGCATTACGCACGCAGTGTCGCAAGCAGGATCTGCCCGATCCGCTGGAACCGTTGGAAATTGACGGCATGTTGCTACCACGGCACGTCTTTATCTATGACGGCCCGCGCGTTTTCCCCTATTACGCGCCCAGTGTGCAATCCGTTAAAATATTCCATGATTATCTCGACCTGCACCGCAGCAATCCGCACCTTGATGTGCAGATGGTGCCGGTGTCGGTGATGTTTGGCCGTGCGCCGGGCCGGGAAATTCAGGGCGAACCCCGTCCCCATCTGCGCGATCTCAACGGCGTACAGAAATTCTTTGCCGTCTCCTGGCTGGGCCGCGACAGCTTCGTGCGTTTCTCGCCGATGGTCTCGTTACGCCGCATGGCAACCGAGCACGGCACCGACAAGCGCATTGCGCAAAAACTGGCGCGACTGGCACGCATTCACTTTGCTCGCCAGCGTCATGCGGCGGTGGGTCCAAGCCTGCCCGCTCGTCAGGACCTCTTCAACAAGCTGCTGCAGTCGAAAGCGATAGCCAAAGCGGTTGAAGATGAAGCGCGCAGCAAAAAAGTCTCTCATGAAAAAGCGCAGCAAAATGCCATTGAGCTGATGGAAGAGATTGCTGCTAACTTCTCCTATGAAGCGATTCGGGTAACCGACCGCGTCATGGGCTGGACGTGGAGCAAACTTTATCAGGGCATCAACGTTAACGGCGGCGAACGCGTGCGCCAGCTGGCGCAGGATGGCCATGAAATCGTATATGTGCCTTGCCATCGCAGTCACATGGATTATCTGCTGCTCTCCTATGTGCTTTATCATCAGGGACTGGTGCCGCCGCATATCGCCGCAGGCATCAATCTTAACTTCTGGCCAGCCGGGCCGATTTTCCGTCGCCTGGGCGCTTTCTTTATTCGTCGTACCTTTAAGGGCAATAAGCTCTACGCCACGGTATTCCGTGAATATCTGGGCGAGCTGTTTACCCGCGGCTACTCGGTGGAATATTTTGTCGAGGGCGGACGCTCACGCACCGGCCGATTGCTCGATCCCAAAACCGGCACGCTGGCGATGACCATTCAGGCGATGCTGCGCGGCGGCAACCGCCCTATCACGCTGGTGCCTATCTATATCGGCTATGAGCACGTTATCGAAGTGGGCACCTACGCCAAAGAACTGCGCGGTGCGGCAAAAGAGAAAGAAGGCTTTATGCAGATGCTGCAGGGCCTGCGCAAGCTGCGCAATCTCGGCCAGGGCTACGTGAACTTTGGTGAACCGCTGCCATTGATCACCTATCTCAACAATCAGGTACCGGAATGGCGCGATTCTATCGATCCGATCGAAGCGCAACGTCCAAGCTGGCTGACGCCAACCGTGAACGATATTGCCCAGAAGGTCATGGTGCGCATCAACAACGCCGGTGCCGCGAATGCGATGAACCTGTGCGTTACCGCGCTGCTGGCGTCGCGTCAGCGCTCACTGACCCGCGAACAGCTGCTTGAACAGCTCGACTGCTATACCCAGCTGTTGCGTAACGTGCCTTACTCAACTGACTCAACCGTGCCGCCGATGACGCCTGACGAGCTGCTGGCTCATGCGCTGAGCATGAATAAGTTTGAGATCGAGCAGGATAACATTGGCGACATCATCATTCTGCCGCGTGAGCAGGCGGTGTTGATGACCTATTACCGCAACAATGTGCATCACATGCTGGTCATGCCTGCGCTGATTGCCGCGATTATTCAGCAGCATCAGCATCTGACGCGCCAGGAACTGCTGCGCCAGATCCAGCTGATCTACCCGATGTTGAAAACCGAACTTTTCCTGCGCTGGGAACAGGATGAGCTGGCGCCGGTGGTGCAGGATCTCTGCGCTGAAATGGCACGGCAGGGGCTGATTATTCTGGAAGAGGATGCCATTCGCCTCAGCGCGGGCCGTTTCCGTACCTTACAGCTGCTGGCAGCGGGCGTGCGTGAAACCTTGCAGCGTTATGCCATTACGTTCTCAATTCTCAGCGCTAACCCGGCCATTAACCGCGGTTCGCTGGAGAAAGAGAGCCGCACGCTGGCACAGCGCCTGTCGGTGCTGCATGGCATCAACGCGCCGGAGTTCTTTGATAAAGCGGTGTTTTCAACGCTGGTGCTGACGCTGCGTGATGAGGGCTATATCAGCGACAGCGGCGATGCGCAGATTGAACAGACGCATCAGACCTACATGATTCTGGCCGATCTGGTGACCAACGATGTGCGGATGACCATTGAGAATGCCGTAGCCCACAACTAGACCATGCGGCGACCTGTGACCTTTTGTTGTTACGCGTTGCCATAATTGCTTGCGGTGATCAGCACCCAGCCGTCAATCAGCATGACAAAAAAAGCGGGCCGTTTGTGGCCCGCTCTTTTTTTGTCGCTGAACAGCGTTAGAACAGATCGATAAACGGCGGCGCGTTAAGCGCGATGCCGAGAAAAATCACCAGGCCTACATAGTTATTATTCAGGAAGCCACGGAAGCAGGCGTCGCGCTCGCGAAAGGCAATCAGCCGCTGTTGATAAACAAATAGCGCAGCAGCAGCCAGCAACGACCAGTAAAACCACGCGTTGAGTTGCAGCATCAGTCCAACCACCACCAGCAGTCCCAGCGTCAACAGCTGAAGCAGGCCGATGATCAGCTTGTCGAAACGGCCAAAGAGGATTGCCGTCGATTTAACGCCGATCTTCAGGTCATCGTCACGATCGACCATGGCATATTGCGTATCGTAAGCCACCGTCCACGCCAGATTGGCAAAAAATAGCAGCCAACACACCAGCGGAACCGATTCGCTCACCGCCGCCCATGCCATCGGAATCGACCAGCCAAAGGCTGCCCCCAGCACCACCTGAGGCAGATGGGTATAGCGCTTCATAAACGGATAGACCCACGCCAGCGCCAGTCCACCAAGTGACAACAGAATGGTCATCAGGTTCATGGTTAACACCAGCGCAAACGAGATCAGGCCGAGGATGACAAACAGCCATTTAGCCTCTTTTTCGCTGACCGCACCGCTGGCCAATGGACGCGACTGCGTACGCTTCACATGGCCGTCGATTTTGCGATCGGCATAATCGTTGATCACACAGCCCGCCGCACGCATAAAGAACACACCCAGCACAAACACAATCAGCACCTGGGCCGGCGGTACGGTAACCTGCGCCAGCCACAGCGCCCATAGCGTTGGCCAGAGCAGCAGCAGTGCGCCAATGGGTTTATCAATACGCATCAGACGGCAGTACGCCTGCATTTTACTCATCTTTGGCAACGTCTTTTCCAACCTAATCATTTCCCTGTTGATGATCGCCATAAAGCGGCGACGCGGGCAAAAACAGCTCGGTTAACAGCAGCGGCTTACCGGATAAACGCAGACGTGAACGCCTTCCCCACAGTCCGTCGACCTGGCCAGGCTCAATAAAATCACGGGTTAAAGTCGACGAGGAGAAAAGATAACGTCCAAGTGGGCGCGAGCCCAGCGTTTGCAGCAACATTTCCGGGCCGCTCAATGTGCTTTCCGGCACCAGCGTGCGGCCAGCCAGCCACGGCTGATTGTCGCCATAGAGGATAATTTCGCGTAACCAGAAGCGTGCATCCGCAGGCAGCATCGCCGCCTCTTCCCCGGCTTCGGCGGCGGTGATAAACCCTTCGCGTACCGGTTGCACGGTGACCTGCTGGCAATGGCGTTCAAAACGACGGGTCATGGAGTCTTCTTCCATCAGCCAGTCAAGCAAAGGCGCACTCAGCTCGGGCGAGGAAGGGGGTAACCAGGTTAGCGCACGTAAACGTTGGAGCGCGTGATCCGACATACGGCATCTCCGTAAAAAAGAGGAGACACAGTGTAGCGCAGAGGATGTGACAGAACACGCCACCAGAGAAAAATTGCTGCCGGAGGGGTAAAAAAGGTGCGCCAGAAGCGCACCAACTGTTGCCAACTCAGCAACGCGGGGATGTTATCCCTTGCCTTTCACGCTGCTGACAAAGGTTGCGCGCGCTGAGGAGGAACCAAGACGCTCAGCCTCGTTCATCAGCTTCAGCGCCTTATCGATATCACCCGCTTTGACTGCCTGACGGATGCCGTTGTTAAAATAGCTTTCGGTGTCGTTCAGCATCGGCTCCGCTTTGGCGGCCGGGGCCGGTGCTGGCGTCATCGGCTGGGCGGCGGGCTGCTGGCCTACGCTAACCGGCTTAGGATCGTTATTGCCAAACAGACGGCCAATCATAATGTTGCCGCTGTTCTGCTCACTTTTCACCTTGAGGTTCAGCGTGCCGGTTGAGGTGTGACGCACGGTAATGTCCGGCACATCCGGAATGGCGTTATTGGCCCCTTCGGCGTACAGCTTGGCCGGGTTGATCATGGTTGAAGTCTGCGCCAGATCACGCGTAGTGGTGTAGATCAGCAGGTAGATTTTCTGCTGTCCCGGCACCGGCGTCAGCTTCATGGTGCCTTCCAGGCGGTTACCGGAGGATAATCCCGGCTTCTGGTAGCTGAAATAGCTGCTCGGGAAGAAGGCCGCGGGCTGCATATGATTATCCAGCACCAGCACGTTTGGCGCGTAAACCTCGCGATTCTTCATCAGGCTGGAGAGGTTTACCTCTAACGAGCCCTGATCGGCAGGCAGTTCAATCGCCGCCACGGGTCCGCTGATATCCCCCTGATTCAGGCTCAGCGAAGAGGTGTTCAGCACAATCTCCTGCGAGGCAGGCAGGGAGATCGGCAACCATGAGAGACGTTGTAAAGATGCGGCCGGGATGGCAGGTGCCGTCGCGACGTTAAGCGGGTTGATGGTGGTGGTAGCGGCAATGCTGGCAGGCAGCAGGCCGTAACTCAGGACCGGAAACAGGCAGAGCGCAAGTAGTTGCTTTTTCATTATATTATCCTCAGATCTGGGCCCACCTCCGCGGGCAATAGGAGGTGGGCCAAAAGAGATCGCTAACTCAGGGGTAAAGCGCTTTGCTTACCACCAGGCTTCCATCTGAATACCAAAGGAGACTTCATCGTTGTCGCCGCGGCTGAAGGTACGCGCGCTGGTGTCGCTGAAGGCGGTAGCATTCGGCGAGCCGGCAACAAAGTTGTCATTGCCTGCGGTAGAAGAGGAGTAACCCCATTTCTCATCCCATTTCGCATAGGTTGCAAACAGGCGGATAGCCGGACGTGACCAGATGCTGTCGCCAGCCTGCCACTGCTGTGCCAGCGTGACCTTGTACTGGTTGTTGCGATCGCCGGTGCGCTGGCTCTTCACGTTGTCGTAGCCTGCTTCTAACAGCGTGCTCATGATTGGCGTCCATTTGTACATCGGACGAGCACCGATGGTATACCAGGTGGTGCCGTTGTTGTTGTCGCGGTCGACATCCTGATACATACCAACGTACATCAGGCTCCAGGTATCATTGAAGTCGATGGCACCGTGGTCAATCACGCGAATCATCGATCCATTGTTATTCTGCGCAGTATTTGGGCGACCATTACGGTTTTCTGTCATCGCATCGGTGGCGTACTGCACCACAAATTTGTTCAGGCTGGTATCCGCGCCGAAGGTCTGCGTGTGCTCAAGGGTGGCCATCCAGCCGTCGTCCGAAGCGTCCGGATCAGTTTGGCGGAAGCCGTCGGTGTCGTTGGCTTTGCCGTAGTCGAAGCCGAGTTCCAGCGAGCCGCCTGGGTTGGTTTGCATGCCGCCGAGACGCACATCAAAAATATCGTTGGCGCGATCTTTGGATTCGCCACGGGTATTGCCTGCCATAAAGGAGGATGAACCACCCGCTTCGGTGTTACGCGTTACGGCAAAAGAGAGCTTACCGAAACCAAGATCGATATCTTCCAGGCCGCCACCAGGACCTGAAACGTCCCAGTAGTAGAAGTCGATCATGTGCACGTCGTGACGTTTGTAGTAGCGCTTACCTGCCCAGATATTGGCGCCTGGCAAGGCATCAAACAGGTTTTTACCGACCACGTTCATCTGACGTACCGCCGGAGAATCTTCTTCATAGTCGTTCTGCTGCGAGACGCCGTAACCGATCATGGTGTCGACGTAAAAGCTCTTCTCGCCCTCTTTCCACACTTCCTGTCCGAGCTGGATTTCCGCATAGGTATCGCATTCGTTACCCAGACGGTATTTACTGTTGGCGCCGGTCGCCTGGAAACACTGTTGCTCACCGCCGCTGCCGGTCCAGCCAATGCCGGAACGAGCGTAACCTTTGAAATCCACAGCTCCCGCCTGGGAAGCCATGACCGCTGCGGCCACTGCCACGGCCAGAGGGTATTTGCGCAGCATAATCATCGATGTTCTCCTGTTATATGTAATGATGTGCTTGCATCCACACCCGGCTCTTGATGTAACCGGCGGCAGGCGCGCCCATCTTCACGAAACAGATGGCAGCGTTGCGGCGGCAGGCCGATGGCGTAATGGGCACCTTCTTCTACCAGCACCACATCGTTCTGGCGGTATACCAGGTTCTGACGCAGCGCAGGAATTTGGATATGGATTTGTGTTTCGTGGCCGAGCTGTTCCACCACCTGAACGGTGCCGGAGAGCGTGACGTCAGCGACGTCGCTCGGTTGCAGATGTTCGGGGCGAATGCCGAGTGACATATTGCTACCCGGCAGCACATCGGTGCTATCGACCGGCAGCCACACCTGTTGATGATTCGGTAATTCCACCTGCACCTGATCGATGGCGGTTGCCGTCACTTTTACCGGCAGGAAATTCATTTTGGGTGAGCCGATAAACCCGGCCACAAAGCGGTTCGCCGGATAGTGATACAGTTCCAGCGGCTTGCCGACCTGCGCAATATGACCGCCTTCCAGCACCACAATTTTGTCCGCCAGCGTCATCGCTTCGACCTGATCGTGGGTGACGTAAATCATCGTGCGCTGCAGGCGCTTATGCAGACGGGAAATCTCAATACGCATCTGGACACGCAGCGAAGCATCGAGGTTAGATAACGGCTCATCGAGCAAGAAAACCCCCGGCTCCGCCACCAGCGTACGGCCAATCGCCACGCGCTGACGCTGGCCACCGGAGAGCGCCTTCGGCAAACGATCAAGCAGATGGCCGAGCTGCAGCACGTCGGCAACCTGGCTCACACGCTGCTCAATATCGCCCTTAGCCTTACCGGCAAGCTTGAGGCCAAACGACATGTTTTCGGCCACGTTCAGATGGGGATAAAGCGCATAGGACTGAAACACCATGCCGACGCCACGGCCAGCCGGAGGCACCTCGTTCATCCGTCGATCGCCGATCAGTAACTCGCCTGAGGTAATCTCCTCCAGCCCGGCAATCATGCGTAACAGCGTTGACTTGCCGCAGCCTGATGGCCCGACAAACACCACGAATTCGCCCTCAGCGATGGTCAGATTGATATCCCGAGAGACCACAACATCGCCCCAGGCTTTGGTGACATCCTTCAGCACCACGCTTGCCATCCCGCTTCCTCTTGTTCAGCGCTTATTCAATGGCAGGCAGTCTGTGGCAAAGCGGCAGCTTCCAACTCCTCCGCCCTGCTTTTTTTTACGGGGGAGGAGACGGGAGGATGAGCCGCGCAGAAAAAGGGTGACGCACGGGGCCACCGGCAGAATTTCGTGATCGACAAGGCAAAAAAAGGGGGAGTTTTGTGTGCGCTGGCAGGCAAAAACAGGGGGATTAGTTGTGGCGATCACACTTCTGCCGGGCAGGGCGTAGAGGTGGGGATGATGAGCCCGCATGGCGTTCTGTGCAGACTGCCTGCGTTACGACAACCGCTCACACTTAGAGGAAAGGGATATGTCAAAGTTCAAATTTGCTTGCCATGCTGTTATCGCCGTTGCGGTTTCCGCCGCGCTGATGCCCGCTGCTGCGCTGGCGAAAATCGAAGAAGGCAAGCTGGTCATCTGGATCAACGGCGATAAAGGCTATAACGGCCTGGCCGAAGTCGGTAAGCAGTTTGAGAAGGACACCGGCATCAAAGTCACCGTGGAGCATCCTGATAAGCTGGAAGAGAAATATCCTCAGGTAGCGGCAACCGGCGACGGCCCGGACATCATTCTCTGGGCACATGACCGCTTTGGCGGCTATGCGCAGTCGGGCTTGCTGGCAGAAGTGACGCCGGACAAAGCGTTTCAGGACAAACTCTATCCCTTCACGTGGGACGCGGTACGCTTCAACGGCAAGCTGATTGGTTACCCGATCGCCGCCGAGGCGCTGTCGCTGATTTACAACAAAGATCTGCTGCCAAACCCGCCAAAAACCTGGGAAGAGATCCCAGCACTGGACAAACAGATGCGCGCCAAAGGCAAGAGCGCCATTATGTTTAACCTGCAGGAACCCTACTTCACCTGGCCGATTACCGCAGCCGATGGCGGCTACGCCTTCAAAAAACAGGCTGACGGCAGCTATAACCTCAAAGATGTTGGCGTCGCCAATGCGGGTTCTCAGGCGGGCCTGCAATTCCTGGTCGACCTGATCAAAAACAAGCACCTGAACGCGGATACCGATTACGCCATTGCTGAAGCCGCCTTCAATAAAGGCGAAACGGCGATGACCATTAATGGGCCGTGGGCGTGGAGCAACATCGACAGCGCCAAAGTGAATTATGGCGTGACGCTGCTGCCAACCTTTAAAGGCAAGCCGTCGAAGCCGTTTGTTGGCGTGCTGAGCGCGGGCATCAACGCCGCCAGCCCGAACAAAGAGCTGGCGAAAGAGTTCATTGAAAACTATCTGATCACCGAAGCGGGCCTGGAAAAAGTCAACTCTGACAAGCCGTTAGGCGCAGTTGCGCTGAAATCCTACCAGGAGAAGCTGGCGAAGGATGAGAAAATTGCCGCCACCATGGAAAACTCGCAGAAAGGCGAAGTGATGCCGAACGTGCCGCAAATGGCCGCTTTCTGGTATGCCGAGCGTAACGCGGTGTTGAACGCCATTAACCATCGCCAGAGCGTAAAAGCCGCGCTGGACGATGCGCAAAAACGCCTGACGAAGTAACGGACAGGGCGGGCTTCGGGCAAAAACCGGCGCCCGCTAACACACTATTTCGGCTACGTGCCGCTCAAGGAACTTTTCATGACCAAAACTGCCTGGTCGCCGCATGATGCCCTGAAGTGGTTGGCCCTTGCTGCCAGCGCCCTGCTGGCTGCGTATTTGATCGTTTTGATGTATGTGCAGGGTGAATACCTGTTCGCTATTTTAACGCTGCTGCTGCTCGGTTCCGGCCTGGCGATTTTTGCCCAGCGTCGCGCCTCCGCCTGGCGTTATGTCTGGCCGGGGCTCGCTGGCATGGGCCTGTTTGTGCTTTTTCCGCTCGCCTGTACTATCGGCATCGCTTTTACCAACTACAGCAGCAGCAACCAACTCTCGTTTGAACGGGCGCAGCAGGTGCTGCTCGATCGCCAGTTCCAGTCCGATCTGCGCTATAACTTCAGTCTCTATCCGGCGGAAGAGAAGTGGCAGCTGCTGCTTGAGAGCGGCGACGGCCAGCGCTTTCTTTCCGCCCCCTTCGCGTTTGGCGCGGGTGAACAGACGCTGACGCTGCAACCTGCCACCGCCCTGCCCGCGGCCGCCTCAGCAAAGCTGCGTGCCATTACGCAAAATCGCCAGGCGCTTAGCCAGATCACCGCCCGTCTGCCCGACGGTAGCCAGCTGCGCATGAGTTCGCTGCGTCAGTTTGCCGCTACCCAGCCGCGTTATCAGGTGGGCGATCGTCAGCAGTTAACCGATCGCGAAACCCATCAGGTGTGGTGGCCGAATCACGATACCGGCTTCTACCAGACCAAAAACAGTGCCGACCAGTGGAACAGCGACAAGCTCAGTCCCGGCTTTACCGTCACCGTTGGCTGGAAAAACTTCCTGCGCGTCTTTACCGATCAGGGTATCCAGAAGCCGTTCTTCGCTATCTTTCTCTGGACGGTATTCTTCTCCGCCATCAGCGTGCTGTTAACCGTTGCCGTCGGCATGGTGCTGGCCTGTCTGATGCAGTGGGAAGCGCTGCGTGGCCGCGCTACTTACCGTTTACTGCTGATTCTGCCTTATGCGGTGCCAGCGTTTATCTCCATTCTGATTTTCAAGGGCTTGTTTAATCAGAGCTTCGGCGAGATTAACCTGATTCTGGAGAGCCTGTTTGGTATTAAACCGGGCTGGTTCAGCGATCCCACGCTGGCGCGGCTGATGCTAATCATCGTCAATAGCTGGCTCGGTTATCCCTACATGATGATCCTCTGTATGGGCCTGCTGAAGGCGATTCCTGACGACCTTTACGAAGCCTCGGCGCTGGATGGCGCGACGCCCACGCAGAACTTCTTTCGTATTACGCTACCGCTGCTGTTGAAGCCGCTCACGCCGCTGATGATTGCCAGCTTCGCGTTTAACTTTAATAACTTCGTGCTGATTCAGCTGTTGACCAACGGCGGCCCGGATCGCATCGGCACCACCACGCCGGCAGGCTATACCGATCTGCTGGTGAGCTACACCTGGCGCATCGCGTTTGAAGGCGGCGGCGGACAAGATTTCGGCCTGGCGGCGGCGATTGCCACGCTGATCTTCCTTCTGGTCGGTGGCCTGGCGCTGCTCAACCTGAAAGCCACCCGCATGAAATTTGATTAAGGAGTTCGATTCATGGCGATTGTGCAACCCCGCACGCAAAAAGTACGGCTGGCGCTGACGCATCTGCTGCTGCTCGGTTTTATCGCGCTGATCATGTATCCGCTGCTGATGGTGGTGGCGATCTCAGTACGCCCGGGAAACTACGCGATCGGCAGCCTGCTGCCGGATCAGATCTCCTGGGATCACTGGAAGCTGGCGCTGGGCTTTACGGTGACGCATGAGAACGGCAGCGTCACGCCACCGCCGTTCCCGGT
Organism: Duffyella sp. Ts4; assembly: GCF_051851875.1. Lineage (NCBI taxonomy): Bacteria > Pseudomonadati > Pseudomonadota > Gammaproteobacteria > Enterobacterales > Erwiniaceae > Duffyella > Duffyella sp. Ts4. Next base: position 64,575 of record NZ_JBLYPN010000015.1, read on the forward strand.
GCTGCTCTGGCTGTGGAACTCGATCAAAGTCGCGACCCTGACCGCGGTGGGCATCGTGGCGCTTTCCACGACCTGCGCCTACGCCTTTGCCCGTCTGCGCTTTCGCGGCAAGGCGAGCCTGCTAAAAGGCATGCTGATTTTCCAGATGTTCCCGGCGGTGCTGTCACTGGTGGCGCTGTATGCCCTGTTTGATCGCATCGGCCAGTACATCCCGTTTCTTGGGCTGAATACCCATGCCGGGCTGGTATTTGCTTATCTTGGTGGCATCGCCCTGCACGTCTGGACGATCAAAGGCTACTTTGAAACCATTGATGGTTCGCTGGAAGAGGCGGCGGCGCTGGATGGTGCCACGCCGTGGCAGGCTTTCCGCCTGATTCTGCTGCCGTTGTCGGTGCCGATTCTGGCGGTGGTGTTTATTCTGTCGTTTATTGCGGCGGTGACCGAGGTGCCGGTGGCGTCGCTGCTGCTGCGTGACGTTAACAGCTATACGCTGGCGGTCGGGATGCAGCAGTATCTCAATCCGCAAAACTATTTATGGGGTGATTTTGCCGCTGCCGCGGTGCTCTCTGCCCTGCCGATTACGCTGGTGTTCCTGCTGGCACAGCGCTGGCTGGTGAGCGGTCTGACCGCTGGCGGCGTTAAAGGCTAAATTCCTGTTGTCCTTGTTATTTTTGCTGTTGCCACTGTTAGTTATTAGCTGTTCTCTGTGTCTAGGCGGCCTTGATGGCCGCCTTTTTTTATTCCCGGCGCAGGCGGTTGCTGTTCGCCAGCCACAGCGTCATTACCAGAATCAGAATCGCCGCGGAGTAACAGAGCGTATCAAACGGGTTTTTATGATCGACAATGATCAGCCGAATAATGGCGGTAATGCCGATGTAGATAAAATAGCGCATCGGAAAATGGTAGCCCGACTGAAAGTACTTAATGATCAGCGCAATAAACTCGAAGTAGAGAAAATAGATCACAATGCCTTCGATCAGCAGAAATGAGGATTCCTGCTCGCCCATATTAAGCAGCACATTGGCGAGATGAATGGTCTCTTTGCCGAGAAAGATAATCAGGATAATAGCGAGAATCAGCAGGCCGGTATTCAGCACCCACTGCAGGCCGGTGGCAATATGTTTGCCTGTCATGTCATGCCCTTAGATCATTGAAAATTAGCGCTATCATGATGGGTTGTGAGCTGGATCACAATATGACACAGAACGAGAAAGTGGAAAAAGCGGGGATGGGATGAAAAAAGGGCGGGAATCCCCGCCCTGTCTGCCTTACTGCCAGCGAATATCGCGATCGCTGGTGAGATTGTAGAGCTGATATTTCCTGCCGAGCATCTGACCGCCGTCGCGCGTCAGCGGCGTCCAGTTGACCTGCGCACGGCCACGGTTTGGCGTGACGGTGAAGAGATCCAGCGGAATCGAAATATAGAAGCCTTTGGTGAAGTCGCCTTCGCCATACTCATCTGCCGAGACGTTGGTTTTGGTCGCGTAAACCCCCACCAGCACGCCGCTGTCAAAGCGCTTCGACAGATCGACGGTAACGCCTTTATCCTTCGCCAGATATTGCCCCACGCTCATTTTCAACAGCACGTTATCCACGAATTCAGGCTGCCAGTAGCCGGTGATATGGCCGGTTGGTACCTTGTAATCGTTGAACTTCATCATGTTGTCCCAGTCGCGCTGGCGAACATAGTTGGCGTCTACGCCCACCGCCCAGCGTGAGTCGAGCGGGCGATAAAGCACTTCGCCGCCGACGCCGCCATACATGGTTTCCAGATAGCCGCCGTAGAGCTGGCCATAGAAGCCGTTGCCGAGCTGGCCCATGTAGTTCGCCTGCAAATCGTTGACGTAGACATTGTTATCAACGTAATCACGAATATGCGTGCGCACGCGCGGCAGCGAGGAGTCAGATGGCGCGCCGTTGTAGTTGAACTTGTCGTAGTTGTTAGCGAGGTTACCGAACAGGCTGCCGCCCACCAGCAGGTGATCGGTAAACCAGTAATCGAGGTTCGCCATCACGCCGACCTGATAGAGATAGAAACTCTCCGGGCCGCCAACCGACTGATTCAGCACCGGCGACAGGTTGAAGTTCAGGCGCTCTGGCGCGATAAACAGCCCCTGTTCGGTCGCGCCCGGATCAACCGGATCGACGCGTTTCTGCGCCAGCTTCTGCTCATGGCCCAGCGGATAACCGGTCAGCGACTGACGCAGGCTGGCGACGTTAGTCTCGGTGGTCACCTGCGGCAGATTGAAGCGGGTCTGCGTCACGCGAATGGTGTCGATATTTTCCGGCAGGTTATTCATCACGATGCGATTGGCGCGATCCACGCCTTCAACGGTATCGCGATATTTATACTGCTCGCCGCTGACGTACAGCGTGTTGCCTTTAACCTGAACCTTCGGCGCGTCGAGACCGGCATTATATTTCAGATCGGTGAGCTGATCCGCCACCACGGTTGACTGCAACAGCAGCGGCTGAGGATGCGGATCGTAAGCGGGCTTGCTGCTGTCGATGTGGCTTTGACGCAGCTCGTTAAAGTTGGTGCGAATAGTGACGCCGAACATGAAGGTGTTGCCACGCTCATAGCTGGCGTTGACATCGGCCCAGTCGGTAACACGATAAATCGCGCCAACGTTGACCTTGCTGCGCTGCTCCAGCTGACCGGCAAAGTCATTCTGGTAATCGTTGCCTTCATATTCCATTTTCAGGCGCAGCGGCTGCCACGGCGTCTGGTATTCAACGCCGCCAAACAGCGCCGCCGGACCGTGGAACATTTGCGAGCCGTTGATCGACCCGGCGGTGTTATCACCCCCGCGATTACAGAAGCTGTCGCTGTATTCACAGAACGGGTTTTTAACGTTGCCGCTGTTGCCGATATAGCCCCAGCCGAGGCCAAAGGTGAAATCAAAGGGTCCCCAGGCTTTGCTGGCAACCAGATATTCGCTGTCAAACAGGCCGGTGCCGCCGAGATCGCGCGTGCCCAGCGCCACTTCTGGCAGCCAGTACCCTTCCTGCCACAGGCGCAGTTTGAGATCGAACGCCTTATCTTTGTAGCTCTGTGTGCCACTGAAGCTGTCGACGGCGCTGTAGCGGCGCGTGCGCACATCGGTGTAACGCACGGTGGTTTCCAGCCACGGGAACAGCTGCAGTGATGCCGAGTAGTAACGATACTGATCGTTATCGCGGAAGTTCAGGCTGAACTCGCCCTCTTTCGCCATTCGCGCGGTAGGAACCTGCAGCAGGCCGACGCCGCCAAAGTCAGATTGCGATGGGCCAACGGGTGCTTCCCAGCTCGCCGCCTGCACCTGACAGGCCGCTGCAACAGAGACCGCCGCCAGGCTGAGTAAATAACGTGTTTTCATCAGTCAGGGATCCGCTGCGAGAGAAGGGTCACGATCTGTTGGTTGAGATCGTCATAGGCGCCAGGCAGTGCCCAGCTGGAAAAGCCGCGCCAGATGATACTTCCCGGCATGACTTCAACGTGGCGATGGTTCCAGTAGGCGATCGGCACACTCTGCGTGTCGCCGTTAGGGGCAATCACCGTAACCACGCTGCGTTCACCGCCCGCCAGACGCTCGTGTCCCTGCAGATAGTCGCGCACATCCTGGCCCGCCTGCCAGGCAACACGCCCTGGCTGCTGCATCAGGCCAAACAGCAGCACCTGATGAGGTTTGGTCGGCAGCCAAAGATCGTATTCACCCAGTAAGGTACGGTTGGCTTCCGGACGCAGACGCACCCAGTCAGCATCCAGATTAACCGGCAGACGTCCGGCAACCTTCAGCGTGCTCAGCTGCTGAATCAAACTGTTGATCGCCGCCGCATCCTCGCCGCTACTGTCGGCGGCCAGCGCCCGCAGGGACGCCATCACCGTTTGGTAATGCTGGCGGGCAACCGCGCTGCTGGTGCTGTCGGCAATCAGTGCGCCCTGCCACCAGCCACGGCCGTTCAGCGCAGGCGCCGTTGCCAGCTCTGCCACATTGTTGATTTTATCGAGCTGTTGCACCGCATCACTGCCGGCAAAATGCACGTTAACCCGCGCATCCGCCCACGCGGCGGCGGTCAGGCAGAGCGGCAGCGCTGCCAGTATTAAAGAGATTTTTTTCATGATTGCGCCGGCTTCAGAATGGTGGTGGCAACAGGCAGATAATCTGCACCAAGAGACTGTTCCGCTTGCAGCACCTGACCACTGGAATTATCGATCCAGAAACGGTTCTGCCAGCGTTTACCCAGCGCATCGACGCTGACCTCTTCCAGCCAGACGCGGCATGGCACCGCTTCACCTGCCAGCGTCAGCACCTCATCGGTGCCGCGTGAAAAGTGAGACACCGCCGTGGCGGCACGCAGTTGACCGTTCTCGGTCCAGCTCAGCGTGCGCGTCCAGCTGCTCTGTTCGGACAGGTGCAGCGGATCGCGCAGCGGATCGTTTTGCAGATTGTTGATATCCAGCAGGTTGTCACTCAGGCCCAACGTTTTAACCAGCCGACCGTGTTCGGTGACCAGCATCGCTTTATCCTGCGTGACCCACTTTTGCTGGCCCTGCTCGTTGTAGCCCAGCACCACAAAAATGCGCTGCCCGTCGTTCACGCGCAAATACATACTGGCGTAAGGCAGGTCAGCAACCTGACGATCGGTAACGGTGACATCACCCGGGCCGCTAACGGCATACTCAACGGTATCTTCCAGACCTTTTTGCGTCTGGGTACAGGCCTGCAAAAGCAGGCATAAAACCAGCAATGGAATATGACGCACTGTGTGTTCCTGAAATAAGCTTGCCAGCTAAAAATAACCACACCGCGGTGTGGTTATGGATTAATTGTTATTTAATTAACGTGTCGTACTTGTCGTGGTCGTGGTTGTTGTACCGGTATTTGCCCCGTCACCGCCGCCAGAGGCCGCAATGCCGACACCCACCAACGCGCCAAGCGCGCCGATACCCACGGCCGTGGTCGTTCCTGTTGAGATCGTATTCGCCTGCGCGCCAGCGGCAGCGCCCGCTTCAACCGGTGCGGCAAACGCATGAGCAGAAAGGCCCAGCGCGCACAACATGGCGATCGGATATATCACTTTTTTCATAACGTATTTCCCTTCATATGGATGAATGGAGAAGGTGCCCGCGAGTGCGGGCGCGCTCAGTATAAGGCAAGCGAAATAAAGAAATTAGTGGGACACCTGTCCATGTGCTGAGGTCAACCCAGCGGTTAATCGGCACGAAAGGGAATTTACTGCGGTGGGCTTCGGCTGAATAGCCGCTAAAACGATATATTAATGTGTAAATTTGCGTCTTAATGAGACAAATCACTTTTTTACCTAAATTTACTTTTAATTATTCGCAATAAGAATTTTCTCAGAAAATAGCTGCCATAAATCTTATTTATTTCAATATGTTATAAATGTTTTATTCACAGATTAGGGCCATATATTAATGAAGCTTTTTAGGATTTTTCTTCCATCAATATTTCCCTTAAAACCTCAAAAAGCCCATGCCTGCTATATTTTGCTTATTAATACCCGCTATTTTGCTCCGCTCAGTGCGCTGGATAGCGATACATAGCGCAATCGGGCACGAGGATTATCCCGATCTGCTGTTCTACGCAAACCCTCTTTTCAGAATACTTCGCCCGCCTCTCTGTTTACCCACTGGCCTGAATTACCCCGACGGCAGCATGGCCCGACCGGTAACGTGCGGGCAACCCGCGCCATTGTCTGATGCACCCTTACTTTGCGCATCTTAGTCTATGATTATTCTTCGTATGCTGCCTGTGTCCAGGACTCTCGCAAACCGTTCCAACACACTCTTCCTGCGGCAACCCTTTCCGGGTTGTGACAGGCGCGTCGATCCTGTGCGGCATTCACATCAGGTTAGCCCGTCAGGGTATTGAACTTGCATCACCGGAGACCGTCCGGCTGGTGCCTTGCATTGCTCACTTTTGGGTTAAACGAGGCCATTGAATGAAGTCCAAATCATTTCTGAAAAGTTGGGGCGCTGAATACGTGTCTGAAGACCGTGTTCGCTTTCGTCTTTGGGCAACAGGCCAGGAAAAGGTAACGCTCAGGCTTGCCGGTAAAGAGACCCCGATGACACCCGCCGATAACGGCTGGTTCGAACTGCAGGTTGATAATGTGGCGCCCGGCGCAGAGTACAATTTTGTCCTCGCCGACGGCATGGCGGTGCCCGATCCCGCTTCCCGCGCGCAAAAAGATGAAGTTAACGGCCCATCGCTGGTAATCGATCCCACCGCTTACGCCTGGCGCAACAGCGAATGGCGCGGTCGTCCGTGGGAAGAAGCGGTGGTGTATGAGATGCATTTCGGCACCTTTACGCCGGAAGGCACTTTCCGCGCGGCAATTGAAAAACTGCCCTATCTGGCCGAACTGGGCGTCACCATGCTGGAGGTGTTGCCGCTGTCGCAGTTTGGCGGCACACGCGGCTGGGGCTACGATGGCGTGCTGCTCTATGCACCGCATGCTGCCTACGGTTCGCCTGACGATTTCAAAGCCTTTGTCGATGCCGCGCACGATCACGGCCTGTCGGTGGTGCTGGATATCGTGCTCAATCACTTCGGCCCGGAAGGCAACTATCTGCCGCTGCTGGCGCCCGATTTCTTCCATAAAGAGCGCGAGACGCCATGGGGCGCCGGTATCGCTTACGACGTGGAAGAAGCGCGTCGCTATATCGTTGAGGCGCCGCTGTTCTGGCTGCAGGAATATCACCTCGATGGCCTGCGTTTTGATGCCATCGATCAGATTGAAGATAATTCCAGCAAGCATGTGCTGGTTGATATCGCCGAGCGTATCCGCGCTGAGATCACCGATCGCCCGATTCATCTCACTACCGAAGACAGCCGCAACGTGACCTTCCTGCATCCGCGCGAAGCCGACGGTTCAGTGCCGCTGTTCACCGGCGAGTGGAACGACGATTTTCACAATGCGGTACACGTGTTTGCTACCGGCGAATCGCACGCTTACTACCAGGATTTTGCTGGCGAACCGGAAAAACGCGTCGCCCGCGTGCTGGCGGAAGGCTTTGCCTATCAGGGCGAGATATCGCCGCAGTCAGGTGAAAAACGCGGCGTTGACAGCACCGGCCAGCCGCCGGTCGCCTTCGTCGATTTTATTCAGAACCATGATCAGGTGGGCAACCGTGCGCAGGGCGAACGTCTGATTTCACTGGCGGGCGCCGATCGCACCAAAGTGCTGCTCGCCACGCTGCTGCTTTCTCCGCACATCCCGCTGATGTTTATGGGCGAAGAGTATGGCGAAACGCAGCCTTTCCTGTTCTTCACCGATTTCCACGGCGATCTGGCCAAAGCGGTGCGCGAAGGCCGTGCCCGCGAATTTGAAGGCCATGCCGGACACGAAGGCGAAACGGTGCCCGATCCTAATGACGAATCGACGTTCATGATGTCGAAACTCGACTGGAACAAACTCGACAGCAACGAAGGCAAAGCCTGGCTGGCGATGACCCGCGAGCTGCTGGCGCTGCGTCAGCAGCATATCGTTCCGTTGCTCGCCACCGCCGGTGGCAACAGCGGCAAGGTGATCAAAACCGGCGATGGCGTTGTTGCCGTAAGCTGGACTTTCCCGGCCGGTACGCTATCGATGGCGCTCAATATTGGTGAAACGGCGCAGCCGCTGCCGGACATGCCGGGCGAGACGATTTTTGCCTTGCCTGCCGCCAGCGATACGTTGCCGCAACACTCCCTTATCGTTCGTCTTGCCGCGAGAAATGCACAATGACCATTCCTACCGCAACGTACCGAATTCAGTTCCGCAACGGCATGACCTTTGACCGTGCCGCGGCGCTGGTGCCCTATATGAAACGGCTGGGCATCAGTCATCTGTATGCTTCACCCATTTTTACCGCCACTCGCGAATCGACGCACGGCTATGACGTAACCGATGCCAACGAAATTGAGCCCGCTATCGGCGGTCGCGAAGGCTTTGACCGCATGGCGAAAACGCTGAAAGAGGCGGGTTTAGGCCTGATTCTGGATATCGTACCGAACCACATGGCCGCTTCGCTGGAGAATGCCTGGTGGCGCGACGTGGTAGAGCACGGCGAAAAAAGCCGTTATGCCCACCATTTCGATATCAACTGGTCACGTCCGCTGACGCTGCCGTTCCTCGGCGATACCTTTGAAGTGGCGCTGGAAAATGGCGACATCACCGTCAAAGCCGATCCCGAGACCGGCAAGCCCGCCTTCGCCTATTACGAAACCTGCTATCCGCTGAACCCGGAAACCTGGCAAGGCCGCGAACAGGAGATTCTGGCGCTCACCGACAAAGCGGCGATTGCCGAGCTGCACGAACGCCAGTCATGGCGTCTGATGTCGTGGCGCGATGCGCCAACCGATCTCTCCTACCGCCGTTTCTTTGAAATCACCGGTCTGGTCGGCGTGCGCGTCGAAGACCCGGCGGTATTTGATGATTCACATCGCCTGATCCTTGAGCTGGTGCACAGCGGGGCAGTTGACGGTTTGCGCGTCGATCACGTGGATGGCCTGGCCGATCCCAAAGGTTACCTTGAGCGCTTACGCCAGGAAGCGGGTGACGACTGCTATATCACCGTTGAGAAAATCCTCGGTGAAGGCGAGCATCTGCCTGAAGACTGGCCGATCTCCGGCACCACCGGCTATGAGTTTATCGCCTCACTGGCCAATGCGCTGGTGGATGATGAGAAGCTCACTGCGCTGCGCAAAGCCTATGAAGAGTCACGCGGCAGAACGCTGGATATCACCGCGGAGTTAAGCTCGGCCAAGCTGTTGATGGCGGGCCGCAACTTTGCCGGGGAATTCAATACGCTGTTAACCCTTGCGCTGGGCATCGGTGAAAAACAGGGCGACGCAACGGATGAGAAAGAGATCCGTGCGGCGCTGCGCTCGTTGCTGGTGGCTTTCCCAGTCTATCGCACTTACGGCACCGCCGAAGGCATGCCGCCTGCCGACCTTGAACTGCTGCAAAAAATTGTTCGCAAGGTGAAACGCAGCAATAACGCGCCCGATAGCGACGCGCTTGATTTCATTGTCACCATTCTTACCGGTGATGTGAGCGCTGAGTCAGCCAGCGATGCCACCAACTTCCGCACTCGCTTCCAGCAGTTGACCGGACCGTTGATGGCCAAATCGGTGGAAGATACGCTGTTTTTCCGTCAGAACATGGCGCTGGCGTTGAACGAAGTGGGTGCCGAACCGGTACCGCGCGCGTTCCCGCAGGATCTGTTCCACGCCGAAATGAAAACGCGCCTTGAACGTCAGCCGGATGCGCTGTCAGGCACCTCAACCCACGACACCAAACGCGGCGAAGATGCCCGTGCGCGACTCTATACGTTGACCGAAGCGCCGCAGCAGTGGGCAAAATGCGTTGAGCGCTGGGGCCAGTTGAACCAGCCCAAAGTGGTGATGCTGGAAGATGGCCCTGCGCCCAAACCGGCCACCGAATGGATGCTGTTTCAGGCGCTGGCCGGTGTCTGGCCGCCAGATTTGCAGCCGGACGATGCCGAAGGCCTGCAGGCGCTGGAAACCCGCTTCCACGACTACGTGGAAAAGGCGCTGCGCGAAGCGAAAGATCGCACCGACTGGGGCGACAGCAATGACGCTTATGAAACCGCGGTGCTGGATTACGCACGCCACCTGCTGTCCGCCGACAATCAGGAGTTTCTGCGCGACTTTGCCCAGTCGCTGCAACCGTTTATCCGCGCCGGTCTGGTAAACAGCCTGACGCAAACCGTGATCAAGCTGACCGCGCCTGGCGTACCGGATATCTATCAGGGCAGCGAAGCGCTGAACTTCAGCCTGGTCGATCCCGATAACCGCCGCGAGCCAGACTATGACGAACTGGAAAAGATGCTCGATGCGCAGGATGTCGACTTCAACAGTGAAGCGGTGTGGATGAATGGCCAGCTGAAGCAGCACACGATCGCCACGGTTTTATGCTTCCGTCAGCAGCAGCCCAACCTGTTCCGTAAAGGCGATTACCTGCCGCTCTCTGCGGTGGGCAAATATGCCGACAAGATCCTGGCTTACGTCCGCACCGAAGGCGATAAGACCCTGATTGTTATCGCGCCACATCGGGTGTTTGACATGCTGCACGGCACCCTGGCCAGACCGCATATTGAACGCTGGCTCGATACCGATATCGTGCTGCCTGAGCACCTGACCGATCGCCGCTACCGCGATCTGCTCAGCGGAGAAGAGATGCACTTAGCGGATCGGATTGACCTTGAATCCGTGGATTGTTGTTCGCCACTCATACTCGTCAGTGAATGATGATATTGCCCTGCTTTGCGGTTAGCCGCGGCGGGGCGTAAAAAAATAGCGATGCGAAAAAGAGGCATACATGTCAAACGATCAGCATTTTGAAATCACTGCGGGAAACAGTCAGCAACTCGGGGCTAATTTTGATGGTCAGGGCGTTAACTTCGCCCTGTTTTCGGCTAACGCTGAGCGCGTGGAACTCTGCTTGTATGATGAGAGCGGACAGCACGAAATCGGCAGGCTCGACCTGCCGGAATATACTCATGAAGTGTGGCACGGCTACGTGCCCGGCCTGCAGCCCGGCGCGCTCTACGGCTACCGCGTGCACGGTCCGTACGATCCTGAAAACGGCCATCGCTTTAACCCAAACAAGCTGCTGCTCGATCCCTACGCCCGCGAAATCGCCGGTGATATTGAGTGGAACGAGGCGCACTTTGCCTACGACCTGCTGCATGAAGATAAAGATCTGACTTTTGATACGCGCGACAGCGGCCCGTATACGCCGAAAGCGCGCGTTATCGATCCCAATGAATTTGACTGGCAGGATGAGAATCGCCCGTCGATTCCGTGGCCAAAAACGCTGATTTACGAAACCCATGTCAAAGGTTTTACCCAGCTGAACAGCGCGGTGCCGCCAGAACTGCGTGGCACCTATGAAGGCATGGGCCACAAATCGGTGGTGGATTACATCAAGAACCTCGGCGTCACCTCGGTAGAACTGCTGCCGGTGCACTGGTTCCCGGACGATCAGCATCTGCTCGACAAAGGGCTGAAAAACTTCTGGGGCTATAACACGCTGGGCTTCTTTGCGCCGGTTTCCCGCTACTTCGGACCGAACGGCATTCAGGGCTTCCGCGATATGGTGCGCGCCTATCATGACGCCGGGATCGAGGTGATTCTCGACGTGGTCTATAACCACACCGCCGAAGGTAACGAACTCGGTCCCACGCTGTCGTTTAAAGGCATCGATAACTTCTCCTATTATCGCACCATGCCCGATCAGCACCGGTATTACATCAACGACACCGGCACCGGTAACACGGTAAACACCTCGCATCCGCGCGTGCTGCAGATGATCCTCGATTCCCTGCGTTACTGGGCAGAATCGATGCATATCGACGGTTTTCGCTTCGATCTCGGCACCATTCTTGGCCGCGAGCCGGAAGGGTTTGATGAGCGCAGCGGCTTCTTTGACGCCATTATGCAGGATCCGGTACTGTCAAAACTGAAGCTGATCGGCGAGCCGTGGGATATCGGTCCTGGCGGTTATCAGGTTGGCGGCTTCCCGCCGGGCTGGGCAGAATGGAACGATAAATACCGCGACACGGTGCGCGAATACTGGAAAGGCAACAACGTGGCGACCGACTTTGCCGCCCGTCTGCTCGGTTCCGGCGACCTGTACGATCAGCGCGGCCGTCGTCCGTGGGCAAGCGTTAACTTTATCACCGCGCACGATGGCTTTACGCTTAACGATCTGGTCTCTTACGACGAGAAGCACAACACCGACAACGGCGAAGATAACAACGACGGCCACAACGACAACCGTTCCTACAACTACGGCGCCGAAGGCCCAACCGACGACGAAGGCATCAACGCGGTGCGTGAGCGTCAGAAGCGCAACTTCCTTGCCACCATTCTCTTTTCGCACGGCACGCCAATGCTGCTGGCCGGTGATGAGTTTGGCCGCAGCCAGTTGGGTAACAACAACGGCTATTGCCAGGACAGTGAAATTTCCTGGGTGCATTGGGATAACCTGCCCGCCAGTGCTGAAGCGCTGCGCGAATTCACCCGCGAAGTCATCAGGCTGCGCGCTGAGCAGCCGCTGCTGCGTCGCGAAAGCTGGCGCGACGGCATGGACATCAAGTGGTTCAACGCTGGCGGCGGTTTCCAGCAGTCTGAGCAGTGGGATGAAGGCTCAACCATCGGCGTCTACATTGGCCGTGCCGATCTGGTGGAGCAGGAAGGCCTCTGGCATGACGTGCTGATGCTGTTCAACCCGTTTGAAGGCAACGTGCCGTTCCGCATTCCGCAGTTTGGTGAAGGCGGCTGGGTGCTGGAACTCACCACCTCTGATACGGCGAATCGCGGTTTGGTGATCACCAAAGAGAAGGATTTTGAACTGGAAGGTCGCAGTATCGCCCTGTTCAGACGTCCCTGATTTTTACCCATAAAAAAAGCGGCTGCATAGCCGCTTTTTTTTCGTCTTTAACGCTTAGCGCCAGGACTTATACAGGTTAATCAGGCCATTGGTGGAGCTGTCATGGCTGCTGATCTGCTCGTCGCCGCCCAGTTCAGGCAGGATACGATTTGCCAGCTGTTTGCCCAGCTCAACGCCCCACTGATCGAAGGTGAAGATGTTGAGAATGGCGCCCTGAGTAAAGATCTTATGCTCATACAGCGCAATCAACGCTCCCAGGCTGAACGGCGTAATGTCACGCAGCAGGATGGAGTTGGTTGGACGGTTGCCTTCGAACACCTTGAACGGCACCACGTGCTCAACGTCAGCCGCTGATTTACCGGCGTCGGTAAACTCTTTTTCCACCGTATCGCGGCTTTTACCAAAGGCCAGCGCTTCGGTCTGTGCAAAGAAGTTAGAGAGCAGCTTTTCATGATGATCCGCCAGCGCGTTATGCGTGGCCGCCGGTGCGATAAAGTCGCACGGCACCAGCTTGGTGCCCTGATGAATCAGCTGATAAAACGCATGCTGACCATTGGTGCCCGGCTCGCCCCAGATGATTGGGCCAGTCTGGTAATCCACCGGATTGCCGTTGCGGTCGACATACTTGCCGTTTGACTCCATGTTGCCCTGCTGGAAGTACGCCGGGAAACGGTGCATGTACTGGTCATACGGCAGAATGGCTTCGGTTTCAGCACCGAAGAAGTTGTTGTACCAGATGCCGATCAGCGCCAGCAGCACCGGCAGGTTCTGTTCAAATGGCGTGGCAGCAAAATGCTGATCCATGGCGTGTGCGCCGCTGAGCAGCTCAACAAAGTTGTCGTAGCCCACGGACAGCACGATCGACAGACCGATGGCTGACCACAGAGAATAACGGCCGCCAACCCAGTCCCAAAACTCAAACATGTTGTTGGTATCGATGCCGAACTCACCCACCGCTTTAGCATTGGTGGAGAGCGCGGCGAAGTGCTTGGCCACGTGACTGCTGTCACCGGCGCTTTTCAGGAACCAGTCGCGCGCGCTGTGGGCGTTGGTCATGGTTTCCTGAGTAGTGAAGGTTTTTGAGGCGACCAGGAACAGCGTGGTTTCCGGGTTCACTTTTTTCAGCGTTTCTGCGATGTGCGTGCCATCAACGTTGGAGACAAAGTGCATGTTGAGGTGGTTTTTATACGGGCGCAGCGCTTCGGTAACCATAAACGGACCGAGGTCGGAGCCGCCAATGCCGATGTTAACCACATCGGTAATCGGCTTGTCGGTATAGCCTTTCCATTCGCCGTTGATAATACGCTCGGAGAACGCCTTCATCTTCTCCAGCACCGCGTTGACTTCCGGCATCACATCTTTGCCGTCGACCAGGATCGGCGTGTTGCTGCGGTTACGCAATGCAACATGCAGCACGGCGCGATCTTCGGTGCGGTTGATCTTCTCACCGGAAAACATCGATTTAATCGCCTCGGCCAGCTCGGTCTCTTTGGCCAGCGCCTGCAGTTTTTCCAGCGTTTCAGCGGTGATGCGGTTTTTGGAGTAATCCACCAGCATCTGATCGTCAAAGGTGGCGGAGAATTTTGCAAAACGGTCGCCATCCTGCGCAAAGAGATCGGCGATTGTAACATCTTTCATCTGTTCAAAATGCTGCTGCAGGGCCTGCCAGGCAGCGGTTTGTGTCGGATTGATATTTTTCATGGCAATACTCTTTTTTATTTAAGAACCGTCATTCTGACCGGGCGCTATGGTACCTGCTGCTGATAAATGGCTCTTCTTTTGCTGCAACAGGCTACGACGATGATTACGCAGCAAATATCCTGCGTTTCGCCCGGGGCTAATTATAATTCAGGCTGCGACGATGATGTCCGCAATGCGTTTCAGTATGACTACTCTTGCCGTTTAAAGGAAAAAATTTTATGGCGCTCTCCTCGCCTTTGTTGTTGGTTATCATTGGGCTTAGCTCGCTTGCCGCCCAGTGGCTCGCCTGGTTACTGCGCCTGCCTGCCATTTTACCGCTGTTGATTTTCGGCATAATCCTTGGCCCCGTAACGCACGTTTTGCAACCTGATGCGCTGTTTGGCGATCTGCTGTTTCCGCTGGTCTCGCTATCGGTGGCGATCATCCTGTTTGAAGGCGCACTGACGCTGCGTGTTGAGGAGATCCGCGGCCTCGGCGGCGTGGTGCGCAATCTGGTGACCATCGGCATGCTGGTGACCTTTCTGGTGATCAGCCTCGCCTGCTGGGGCCTGCTCGGCTTTCCACCTGAACTGGCCGCGCTGGTCGGTTCGGTGACGGTGGTCACCGGCCCCACGGTGATTGCGCCGCTGATGCGCGTGGTGCGTCCCAATGCGGCGATTAATCAGGTGTTGCGCTGGGAAGGCATCGTCATCGATCCGGTTGGCGCTATTTTCACTCTGCTGGTGTTTGAATTCATTGTGCTACGTCAGCAGGCTGAATCGTTAACGCATCTTTTCTGGACGCTGGGGCTGACCGCGGCGGTGGGTCTGATCGCTGGCGCGCTGTTTGGCTGGCTGGTAGGACTGGCGCTGCGCCGCGTCTGGCTGCCGGGCTACCTGCAAAACTTTGCCGTCCTGGCGATTATGCTGACCGCGTTTGGCCTCTCTAACGCTATTGCCGATGAGTCGGGCCTGCTGACGGTCACGGTGATGGGCATCTGGCTGGCAAACATGCGCGAGGTCGATCTCACCGAGATTATCGCGTTCAAAGAGGAGTTGTCAGCGCTGCTGATCTCGGCGCTGTTTATCATCCTCGCCGCACGTCTCGACATTAACGCACTGCTGGCGATGGGCTGGCCGCTGGTTGGCGTGCTGCTGGTGGTGCAGTTTATCGCCCGGCCGCTCTGTATTGCGCTCTCAACCGCCGGATCCAGCCTGCACTGGCGCGATCGTGTGCTGCTGAGCTGGATCGCGCCGCGCGGCATTGTTGCTGCCGCGGTCAGCGCGCTGTTTGCCCTAACGCTGGCGCGCAGCGGTTATCCCGGCGCCGATCGGCTGGTGACGGTGGTGTTTGCCATTATTATCGGCACCGTGGTGGTTCAGAGTCTGACCAGCGCCGCCATGGCACGCTGGCTGCGCGTACAGCAGCAACAGCCGCGCGGCGTGCTGATCATCGGTGCCAACAGCGTGGCGCGGGCGCTGGCTGCCGCGCTGCAAAAGCTTGATATTCCGGTGCTGCTGACCGACAGCAGCTGGGAATATTATCGTCAGGCGCGCATGGACGGCATTCCGGCCTATTACGGCAACGCCTGGTCGGAGCATGCGGAAAACTATCTCGATCTCAGCGAAACCGCGCAGGTGCTGGCGCTGTCGCCTAATCGCCATCAGAACGCGCTGGCGGTTTATCACTTCAGCCATATTTTTGGCGAGAAGAAGGTGGCCGCGGTGCGTTCCGGCGCCGAGCTGCGTGGCCGCGGCAAAGGGGAAAACCCGCGCTTCCGTCGTCATGAGCGGCTGTTTGGTCATGAGCAAACCTATGCGCAGCTCAGCGGCCAACTGGCCAAAGGCGCAGTGATCAAAGCGACGCGGCTGAATGAGAACTTCGGCTGGCTGGAATATCTGGAGAAAAACCGCAGCGTGGTGCCGCTGTTTATCCAGAAAGAGGATGGCACGCTCTACGCTTTCGACGGTGAAAGCCCGCCACCGCTGCCCTGTACGCTGATTGC
The DNA here is from genome assembly GCF_051851875.1 of Duffyella sp. Ts4. NCBI lineage: Bacteria > Pseudomonadati > Pseudomonadota > Gammaproteobacteria > Enterobacterales > Erwiniaceae > Duffyella > Duffyella sp. Ts4. The sequence continues at coordinate 80,668 of NZ_JBLYPN010000015.1, forward strand.
CATGGTGCAAAATGAGCCGCTTTCGGGCCGCGAACCGTTGACAGCAGCGCCATAGTCCGATATTTGTATGCGCCTACTTGCGCACCCGTGCGCAAGCCAGAAGAGGCGCGTCGCCCAGGTAGTGTGTTAGAGGAGCCGTTTCCGCTGAAAACACATAATGGGGAGCGACGCCGAGGCGGAACAACACGCGGCGTGTTGTTCTGTCGACCACAGGGGCTGAATCCTCTGGGTTGTCACCAGAAACGTGCGGCAGTCGGGCGTTTCGCAAGGTGGGGCGCTTCTGGGTGACCTCGTAGTGACCGCCGATCTACGTCTTCTCCCTTTTCTGTGCCCCCCTTGTGCCAAGGCTGATAAAATACTTACCCAACACGTTTGAGTGGCGCGACTATGGCCATTATCGTGACGCCAGCGCCCTGCGCCATGGCCCACGAAATGTGCACTAAACCGCTTGAAATATCATGGGTGCAACCTGACACGAGGTGTTGTTTACATGTCTCAATCTACCCTTATCGTGGCCAAATTTGGCGGCACCAGCGTCGCAAACTTTGACGCTATGAACCGCAGCGCCGATGTGGTGCTGGCCGACAGCAACGTGCGTCTGGTGGTGCTTTCCGCCTCGGCGGGCATTACCAACCTGCTGGTCTCGCTGGCTGAAGGCCAGCAACCGGAACAGCGTGCCGCGATGCTGGATGAGATCCGTCACATTCAGTACGCCATCATCGATCGCCTGCAGCACGGCGATATCATTCGCGAAGAGATCGACCGCATGCTCGACAATGTCGCCATGCTGTCGGAAGGCGCCGCGCTGGCCACTTCAACCGCGCTCACCGACGAACTGGTCAGCCACGGCGAACTGATGTCGACGCTGCTGTTTGTGGAAGTGCTGCGTGAGCGTCACGTCGCGTCTGAATGGTTTGACGTGCGCAAAGTGATCCGCACCAACGATCGCTTTGGCCGTGCCGAACCGGATAGGGCGGCGCTGACCTCGCTGGTCGACCAGCAGCTTAAACCGCGTCTGCGCGATGCGCTGGTGATCACCCAGGGCTTCATTGGCAGCGAAAGCAAGGGCCGCACCACCACGCTCGGCCGTGGCGGCAGTGACTACTCCGCCGCCCTGCTCGGCGAAGCGTTACAGGCACAGCGTATTGATATCTGGACCGACGTGCCGGGAATTTACACCACCGATCCGCGCGTGGTGCCGTCAGCCAAGCGTATCGATGAGATCACCTTTGAAGAAGCCGCTGAAATGGCGACCTTTGGCGCCAAGGTGCTGCATCCGGCGACGTTGCTGCCGGCGGTACGCAGCGATATTCCGGTGTTTGTCGGCTCCAGTAAAGACCCCGCTGCGGGCGGCACTATCGTCTGTAACCAGAGTGAAAACCCGCCGCTGTTCCGTGCGCTGGCGTTACGCCGCAAGCAGACGCTGCTCACCCTGCACAGCCTGAACATGCTGCATGCACGCGGCTTTCTGGTGGAAGTGTTTACCATTCTGGCGCGCCATGACATTTCGGTGGATCTGATCACCACCTCTGAAGTGAGCATTGCCCTGACGCTGGATACCACCGGTTCCACCTCAACCGGCGGCAGTCTGTTGACGCAGGCGCTGCTGACCGAGCTGTCATCGCTGTGCCGTGTGGAAGTGGAAGAGAACCTGGCGCTGGTGGCGATCATCGGCAACAAGCTGTCGCAAGCGTGCGGCGTTGGCAAAGAGGTGTTCGGCGTGCTTGAGCCGTTTAACCTGCGCCTGATCTGCTACGGTGCCAGCAGCTATAACCTCTGCTTTCTGGTGCCTGGCGGCGATGCCGAGCAGGTCGTGCGGACGCTGCATCAGAATCTCTTTGAATAAGTCCGCTTTTTGTTGCTGATTAAGCCGGACGCCGTCCGGCTTTTTTATAGCCATTGTTCGCCACTGGTACTGAGACGCGTCTCGAATATCCGTAAACCGCCTGGTTTTTAAGCAACTTTTCTTTCTGGCGATTGCCATCGCCGCGATTAACCCGATAATCGCGCTCCGCAATTATGCGCATTCAATGGAAGAACAACATGCAAAAATTCATGGCTGAATTACTCGGCACCTTCGTGCTGGTATTGGGCGGCTGCGGCAGCGCCGTACTGGCCGCGGCGTTCCCGCAGCTGGGCATCGGCTTCGCTGGCGTGGCGCTGGCATTTGGCCTGACCGTGCTGATCATGGCGTACGCGGTAGGCCATATTTCCGGTGGCCATTTTAATCCGGCGGTGACGCTGGGCCTGATTGCTGGCGGACGTTTTCCTCTGTCACAGGCGCTGCCTTATATCATCGCTCAGCTGGCGGGTGCGACGGCGGCGGCGGCGGTACTTTATCTGGTCGCTTCTGGTCAGCCGGGCTTTGACGTTACTGCCAGCGGCTTCGCCAGCAACGGTTTCGCCGAGCATTCGCCGGGCGGTTACAGCCTGTTGGCCGGTATGGTTATCGAAGTGGTGCTGACCGCCGTGTTCCTGATTGTGATCATGGGCGCGACCGACAAAGGTGCACCAGCAGGCTTTGCCCCGATCGCTATCGGTCTGGCGCTGACGCTGATTCACCTGGTGAGCATTCCGGTAACCAACACCTCGGTTAACCCGGCGCGCAGCACCGGCGTGGCACTGTTTCAGGGCACCTGGGCGCTGTCCCAGCTGTGGATGTTCTGGCTGATGCCGATCGTTGGTGCGGTACTTGGTGGTGTGATCTATCGGAATTTACTGCAAAAAGCAGAGGATTAAGTCTGCCCGTTCGCGGATCGACAGCAGTCGATCCGCATTTTCCTCCCCGCCCGGCCCGCCGCGTTTTTCAGCCAGAGTGAGATGTTATGATTTCGTTCCGATGCGCGTCGCCGCACCGGTTTTTGCTATGGCACATCGTTATTCTGATTCTAATAAGGACCTAAGGTTATGCTCGCCACCGTTACCCGCCTGTTCCCGCTGTGGGCAGTGCTGCTCTCCGTTGCTGCTTATTACTCTCCCGGTACCTTTCTGGCAATCGGCCCGTGGGTCAGTTATCTACTGATGCTGATCATGTTTGGTATGGGTGTCACCCTGAATATTGGCGATTTCAAACGCGTGCTGACGCGCCCGGCACCGGTGATTGCCGGCACTTTTCTGCACTATCTGGTGATGCCGCTGGCCGCATGGGGGCTGGCGAAGCTGTTTCATATGCCGCCCGACCTCTCTGCCGGCATGATTCTGGTCGGCAGCGTCGCCAGCGGAACTGCCTCCAACGTGATGATCTATCTGGCAAAAGGCGATGTTGCGCTGTCGGTGACCATCTCGTCGGTTTCCGCGCTGGTCGGGGTTTTCGCTACGCCACTGCTGACCCGTTTTTACGTCGATACCCATATTCAGGTCGATGTGGTGGGCATGCTGCTCAGTATCATAAAAATTGTGCTGATACCGATCACGCTGGGCCTGATTATCCATCACACGCTGAATGGCGTGGTGCGACGCGTCGAGCCCTATCTGCCTGCGTTCTCAATGGTCTGCATCCTGCTGATCATCAGCGCGGTAGTGGCGGGCAGTCAGGGCTTTATCGGTTCGGTCGGTCTGGTGGTGATCGCCGCGGTGATGCTGCATAACGCCATTGGCCTGCTTGGCGGTTACTGGGGCGGAAAGCTGTTTGGCTTTGATGAGTCGACCTGCCGCACGCTGGCGCTGGAAGTGGGCATGCAGAACTCCGGTCTGGCGGCGACGCTGGGCAAGCTCTACTTTTCGCCGCTGGCGGCGCTGCCAGGCGCGCTGTTCTCAGTTTGGCACAACCTCTCCGGCTCCTTGCTGGCGGGCTACTGGTCCGGCAAACCGATTAAGAAAAAGTAATCGGCATGACGTAAAAAGAGCGGCCTGAGCCGCCCTTTTTTATTCCTCTTCGCGCTCTTCCGGCGGCTGCTCCAGCACGCTGTAAGCCACGGCGCAAAACAGCGAGTTCAGGCGGTTCATGTCGCCTAACAGGCCCAGGTGCAGCGAACTGGTTTCGATGCTCTGCACATTCTGCTGGTGCAAACGATTGACGTGCGCATGAGAATAGCGCCGGTTGAGCATGCGAAAGCGATGCTTGGCGCGGCGCAGTTTCTTCGCGCTGTTGATATCCTGCGACAGAAACACCGACAGGCTGAGCTGCAGGTTCGCCCTGAGCTTCTCCTGCATCACTTCCAGCTCCTGCAAGCCTTCCGGCGAGAACGCGCGCTGCGTTGCCAGCGATTTGTCCGCCACGTCGCCGCTCATACGCTCCAGCACATCGCCCGCCTGCTCAAGATTGAGCGCCATTTCAATAATCTCCGCCCAGCGCTTCGCCTCGGCCTCTGGCAGATCCTCTTTTGGCATGCGTGCCAGATAGAGCTTGATGGCGGTATAGAGCACGTCGACATCGTCATCCAGCCGCCGTATCACCCGATCTTCCCGCGGCTGGCCGTGCATCACGTTATTGAAGGTGTTCAGCATCTGCTCCAGTACGTCGCCCATGCGCAGGGTTTCGCGCGCGGCGTTAACCAGCGCCAGCGCAGGCGTATCCAGTGAGCTACGATCGAGATGCTTCGGCTTGATGCGCGCATCGCTCTCGGTATCGTCGGCAATCAGACGCTGACACAGGCTGGCCATCGGGCCGGCAAACGGCACCATCACCAGACAGCGAATGAGGTTGTAGAAGACGTGGAAGAAGATCACCAACTCTTCATCGTTGACCGGCAGCCGATCGAGCTGCGGCGCCAGCACGTGGATAAAGGGCAGCACAATAATGCAGCCGATAAACTTAAACAGCAGGCTGCCCAGTGCCACGCGTTTGCCCGCCGCGTTGGAGCCGCTGTTGTTGATCATCGCCAACAGGCCGCTGCCCAGGTTAGCGCCCACCACCAGACAGAGCGCGACCTGAAAGCTAATCACGTTGGTGGCGGTGAGCGTCGCGGTGATCAGCACCGCAGCCAGGCTGGAGTAACTGATAATGGCAAACACCGCACCGATCAGCGCATCCAGCAGGATATCGCCGGTCAGCGAGGAGAAAATGACCTGTACGCCTGACGCCTGGGTAATCGGCCTCGCCGCCTCGACGATCAGCTGTAATGCCAGCAGAATCAGCCCAAGACCAATGCTGGCACGGCCAAGCTGACCGGCACGCGACTGCTTGCGCCCAAGGAAAAAGATCACGCCGAAGAGGATAAACAGCGGCGAAAGCCAGCTGAGATCGAAGGTCAGGATACGTGCCATCAGCGCGGTGCCCACATCGGCGCCGAGAATGGTGACCAGCGCGGGCGTCAGCCCCATCAGCCCCTGCGCGACAAACGAAGTCACCAGCAAGGTGGTGGCATTGCTGCTTTGCACCAGCGCGGTGACGCCGATGCCGGCCAGAAAGGCCATCGGCTTTTTGTCGATGCTGCGGCTGAGCACGCGCCGCAGGTCGGCGCCGAAAACACGCATGATGCCGCTGCGTACAATGTGGGTTCCCCACACCAGCAGCGCCACGGCAGAGAGTAAATTAAGCAGGGTTAACACCGATACGCACTCCTTTGACGTCAGGCTTGACTCGTTACACTCACCTCCCAGCCTGACGTGAAGAGCGGCTCACACGTTATCTTGCTGCGCCATGGACTTTTTCGCATGGGTTAAACCACCTGGCGCACCGTTGATAGCTCTAACTGTAGACCAATTTTTCTGCCGATGGCATGAAGATCGTCGGGCGAGCGGTTGAGGACATCAACTGATAATTCAACGCCCTGCGCGCGCACACGGTAGCGAATAATGTTGCCCAGCAGGCTGTGGCTGAGGATATCCGCCGCAATGCCTTTGTCGGGCGCGCAAAGCTGGATCGACTCTGGCCGAATAGCAATCTGTCCATACCACGGCTGGCCGGTCAACTGCGTCGCCTCGGCGGCGCTCAGCAGGTTGTAATTGCCAATAAACCCGGCGGCAAACAGGTTGACCGGCTGGGTGTAGAGCGTTTCGGCATCGCCGTTCTGCACGATTTTGCCGCGGTTCATCAGCACGATACGGTCAGACATGCTCAGCGCCTCTTCCTGATCGTGGGTGACAAACAGCGTGGTCAGCTTAAGCTCCTGCTGAATGCGGCGAATCTGCTCGCGCAGGTGGCGGCGAATACGCGCATCCAGCGCCGACAGCGGCTCATCAAGCAGCAGCAGCCGTGGACGCGTCACCAGCGATCGCGCCAGCGCCACGCGCTGCGACTGGCCCCCCGAAAGCTGATGCGGATAGCGGCGGGCAAACTCGTTCAGCTCCACCATCTCCAGCGCCTCGCCGACCCGCTGGCGGATAGTCTCCGTCGACAGCTTCTGCATCTTCAGGCCGAAGGCGACATTTTTCTCCACTGTCATATTGGGAAACAGCGCGTAGCTCTGAAATACCATGCCGATGGTGCGTTTCTGCGGCGGCAGCGGCACAATATTGCTGCCCTGCAGCAGGATCTCTCCGCTGTCGACCTCGGTCAGTCCGGCCAGGCAACGCAGCAGCGTTGATTTACCGCAGCCGCTGGGACCGAGCAGCGTTACCAGCTCGCCTTCGCGGGCGCTGAAGTCGATCTGTTCAAAAATGTGCGTCGCGCCGTAGCGCTTGTTCAGCTGTTTGACGGCCAGATAGGTCATTGTTAGCTCCGCTCACGATTAAGCCGGTTTGCCAGCCAGGTCACCAGCAGCACCACGAAGAAATAGGAGATCACCAGCGCGCTGGTAAAATGGCCGCTGCCGTTACGCATGTTGTAGAGATAGACCTGCAGCGTTTCGTAGCGTGAACCGACCAGCATGTTGGCGAAGACAAATTCACCGATCAAAAAAGAGAACGACAGCAGCACGGCGATGGTCGCGCCTTTACGCAGATTAGGCAGTACCACCAGCAGCGCCGCACGCCAGGTGCTGGCACCGAGCAGGCTGGCCGCATCCATCAGCTCACGCAGGTTGATCGCCTGCATGTTGTTGGCGATGGCGCGATAGATAAACGGCAGTGCGATGGTGAAATAGCAGCCGATCAATATCCACGGCGTACCGGCGATCATCAGCGGCTCGCCGGAGTAGAGCTGCAGCAATCCCACCGAGGAGACCACAGGCGGCACGGCAAACGGCAGCAAAATCAGCACGTTCATCAGCGCATCCAGCTTCGGCAGCCACCAGGCGATGGCGAACATCGCGGGCAACACCAGCAGCAGCGAAAACAGCAAGGCGCTCGCGCATATCAGCAGCGAATGCCACAGCGCGGTCAGGAAGCGCGTATCGCTCCAGAGCGCATAGAGCCAGCGCAGCGTGTAGCCGCGCGGCAAAAGGGTGCCGTTCCAGCTGTTGGAAATTGCATAAAGCAGCGTGGCCAGCAGTGGCAGCGCCAGAATCAGCAGCAGTGCCGCGACCATCAGCTGATGCCATAGTCGTTCTCCTCGCGTCATCGCCCTCTCCCGCCTATTTAGCCTGTAGCCAGCTGCGGCGCAGCAGCCATTGATGAATCAGAGTGATCACCGTCATGATCGCCACCAGCAGCATCGCCAGCGCGCTGCCCATGTTGGGATCGAGTGAAATGTCGCCCGAGACCAGTGCCGCAATGCGCACCGGCACGACGTTGAAGTTGCCGGTAGTTAGCGCGTAGATAGTGGCGTATGCGCCCAGCGCATTCGCCAGCAAAATAACAAAAGTGCCCAGCAGCGCCGGTGAAAGAATCGGCAGGCCGATGTGCCACCAGTAACGCGCGCGGCTGGCGCCAAGCAGCGAAGCCGACTCCTGCCACTCTTTGCGCAGCCCGATAAACGCCGGATAGAGCAGCAGCAGCGCAAGCGGGATCTGAAACCAGGTGTAAACCAGAATCATGCCGTCGCGCGAGTAGAGCCGAAAGCTTGCCGCCATGCCCAGGTTGCGCAGCAGCAGCGTCAGGCAGCCGTTGAGGCCCAGCAAAATCACAAACGCAAAGGCCAACGGCACACCGGCGAAGTTACTGGTCATATTGGTGAAAGAGAGCATAAAGCGGTGCAGTCGCCCTTCGCCCAGCTGGCTGAGCGAGTAACCCGCCACCAGCGCAATCAGCAAGCCATACAGGCTCGACCACAGGGCAATATCCAGCGAGAAGCGAAACGCCTGTTGATAAAACGGCGAGCCGAAAATCTCGCGATAGTTATCAATGCCCCAGCGTTGATCCACATCGCTCCAGAACGCGTTGATTGCCATCCAGATCAGCGGGGCGATCTGGAACGCGATGAAGAACAACGCGAACGGCAGCAGGCAGAGCAGCGCGATGCCTTTGCCCTTCACAGGCTGCACTCCGCCAGCAAGCCGCGACAGACCGGCTTATCGTGCGGCACGCCAAGCACGTTGCACAGCGTGCCGCACAGCTCGGTTTGACGCGGTTGCAGCGCCGGTTGCAGAGAGAACGCCTCGCCGAAAACAAACAGCGGCACCTCGGTCTCCTCCGGCAGCGTGCCGCCGTGGCTGCGATCATCGTTCATACCGTGATCGGCGGTGATCATTACCTGATAACCTGCGGCCAGCCAGCCGGGCAGCCAGAGCGACAGATAGCTGTCGGCCATGCGCGCCCGATTGCGGTACTGCGCCGACAGCAAGCCGTGGCGATGACCGGCATCGTCGATGTTCATGGGATGAATCAGCAGGAAATCAGGTTGATAGCGAAGGCGCAGGCTTTCGGCATCTTCGAACAGGTGCGAATCGGGATAACCATCATCGTGATAAAAGTGCCCGTACTGAATGGGTAATTCAGGCGCCAGCGTATGCCGATCGCGGGCGGCCACGAATGGCGTACGATTATAGAGTTCGCTGACCCAGTGGTACGCCGCCGCCGCGGTGGTTAATCCGGCATCACGCGCACAGTGGAACAGGCTGCGCGCTTTGCTCAGGCGGCTAATGCCGTTATGCACAATGCCGCTGGCCACCGGCGTGATGCCGGTGAGAATGCACTCATAAAGCGGACGCGACAGCGATGGCAGCTCACAGCGCAGGCTGTAATACGCACCGGTTCCCTGCGCGCATTCGGCATGCAGATAGCCCATTGCATGTTGCGCTACCTGATTGCTCAGGCCATCCAGCACCACTAAGATCGCTTTCATGCCGACTCCTTACTGCTGCATATTGATCACAACGTTTTCCTGCCACAGGCGCGGCAGCAGCTTCGAGGTTTTATCCCACGCGGCCTGATCTTTGATCGGACGGGCACTCTTGTATTCGGACTGCGGCAGCAGTTTCGCCTGCACATCAGCGGGCAGCGTCAGATGCTCTGCGCGAATTGGACGGGCATAACCGCGCGCCAGATTGATCTGGCCGGCATCAGAAAAGATGTATTCGCGCGCCAGTTTGGCGGCGTTGGGATGCTTCGCATATTTGTTGATAATGGTGGTGTAGCCCGAGGTCACGGAGCCATCGGATGGGATAACCACTTCATAGCGATTTTTATCGATCTGATCACGATAGTTGAGGCCGTTGAAATCCCAGACCACCGCCATCTGCACTTCGCCTTTTTCGATGTTAGCAATCACCGGATCGGTAACGCCGAGCCGCCCCTGCTTCGCCAGCTCGCCAAAAAAGGCCAGCGCCGGTTTGAGATCTTTTTCGTCACCGCCTAACGCATAGTTAGCCGCCAGCACACCGTTGGCCGCCTGCGCTGCCACGCCGACATCGCCAATGGTGACGGTATATTTGCCCTTTTTCAGATCGGCCCAGCTGTGAGGAATATCTTTGATCTGCTGCTTATCCACCAGAAAGGCGATGGTGCCGGTATAGGCCAGCGCCCAATGTCCCTCTGTGTCTTTTGCCCAGTCCGGGACCTGATCCCAGTGGCTCGGCTTATAGGGTTGCGTAACGCCTTTGGCCACCGCGACCGGACCGAATGCCGCGCCAACATCACCGATGTCCGCGCTGGCGTTGCTTTTCTCGGCGGCAAACTTGGCAATCTCCTGGGCAGAAGACATGTCGGTGTCGCTATGTTGTAAACCGTACTTGCTGCTGAGATCGCTCCAGGTCCCTTTCCAGTTGGCCCAGGTATCTGGCATACCAACGCTGTTGACCTGGCCTTCACTTTTGGCTGCTTTTTCCAGCGCCGCGTTATCCGCAGCGTTCGCCGCCGAAAATGCACAGAGAATCGAACTGGCTAACAGAGAGACGAACAAAGGTTTCATAGCTGTTGCTCCAGGTGATAAGTTGGATGGCGTGCTGGTCTAGTCCAGCAAAATCCGAGCCAATCTAGCCTGGCGGTGTGACGCTTTTATTTCAGCGCGGCGACAGCGCGATGATGTGGTGTAATTATGCCGTGCCAGCGCTATTACGGTGCAGCACGCCCTTAAATGAGGCTAAGACGATGGGAAAATTGCTGCTGACCACTGCCGACGCGATCGGTCGGGCGCTGGTTGCAAGGATTGCGGCGGGCGAGTTTCATCAGGGCGATCGCCTGCCTGCGGAACGTGAACTCAGCGAGCATTATCGCACCACGCGGATCACGCTACGCGAGGCGCTGGGCCAGCTTGAACAGCAGGGTAAGATTTACCGCGAGTTACGCCGTGGCTGGTTTGTCGCCCCGCCGCGATTGATTTACAACCCGCTGCATCGCAGCCATTTTCACGCCATGGTCGAGCGTCAGGGCCGCGTCGCCGAGACCGAAGTGCTCGACGCACGGCCGGTGACGCTGGATCATGCATTAGCGCAAACGCTGGCAATGCACCCCGGCGAAGAAGCCTGGCGCATCAGCCGTCTGCGACGCATCGACGGCCGCGCGGTGCTTTACGTTGAACATTATCTGAATCCTGTCTGGTTTCCCGGTCTGTTAACCGCCGATTTGACCCGCTCACTCACCGAACTCTATTCACAGCGTTACGGCATCCAATACGGCGGTGTGCGCTTCACCATCCTGCCGGGCCCACTTCCCGCCTTCGCCGCCCCCGCCCTGAAAGTCGCCGCCGGCAGCCCCGGCTTGTTCATCACCCGCATCAACCGCGACCAGCACAACCGCATCATCGACTGCGACCACGAATACTGGCGCTACGACGCCCTCTGCGTCGATGTTGAAGCCTGACATCTTGCCCACCATTTAAGGTTCTTTAAGACCACATTTTTAGCTTTTAGCTTTTAGCTTTTAGCTTTTAGCTTTGAGCTTTTAGCTTTGAGCTTTGAGCTTTGAGCTTTGAGCTTTGAGCTTTGAGCTTTGAGCTTTGAGCTTTGAGCTTTGAGCTTTGAGCTTTGAGCTTTGAGCTTTGAGCTTTGAGCTTT
>NZ_JBLYPN010000016.1:0-86213 GCF_051851875.1 Duffyella sp. Ts4
ACGAAATGGCCCTTGACCTGGCCCTGCCCGGGCTGCCTTCAGGCAGAACGAAATGCCCCTTGACCTGGCCCTGCTCGGGCAGGCTTTAGCCTGGACGAAATGGCCCTTGACCTGGCCCTGCCCGGGCTGCCTTCAGGCAGTACGAAATAGCTTTTGACCTTAAGACATTGACCTTAAGACATTGACCTTAAGACATTGAACTTAACAAGCCGCCTGCCAGGCACAACGCAAAGCCGCCCGCTTTCGGGCAAACCCGCTGGCCTTTCTGGCCCAGCCCCCCCTCCTACATCAGCTTGCCCTGAAAAATCGGCACCGATTCAAACAGATAACCATCGAAATCCGGCGCGTTAGCATCCGAGATCTCAAGCAGCGTGTTTTTTACATTTTCCAGGTGCTGCCACATCGCCTGCCAGGAACCCATCACGTCGCGGCGTCGCAGCGCGGCGAGAATAGTCTGGTGCTCGCTCAGCCACTTAAGGCGATAGCTGCGGGTTTCAATGTGCGCACGCAGCTGTTGCCATAAGGGATTGTTTTCATGATGGCGCCAGACGCTGGTCACGGTATCCAGCAACATCTGATTTTGCGTGGCGCCCGCCAGCAGCAGATGAAACAGCTTATCGTTGTCCTGACTGCTGTCGTTCATGGCGATGGCACGCTGTTCCTGCTCCAGCGTGCGGCGCAGATTCTCAATATCCGCTTTGGTCGCCATGCGGGCAGCAAAGGCGGCGATGTTACTCTCCAACAGCTGACGCGCCTGTAGCATCTCAAACGGGCCAACGTCACTGCGAAAAAAGGCCTCTTCTTCGTCACTGGTGGCGGAAGGAATGCGCATCACATACACGCCGGAGCTTTGCCGGATATCAACGGTGCCCTCCAGCTCCAGCATCAATAACGCTTCGCGCACGATAGTGCGGCTGACGCCCCAGGTTTCGGCAATGGCGCGTTCGGTCGGCAAGCGCGAGCCCACCGCATACATGCCATCGATAATTTGCTGGCGCAGGTGCTGGCCAATCTCCTGATACTGCTTCTTTTCTTGCGGCACTGCACCCTTCTCCACGTGATCACCTTAACCCTTAACGAACAGATAAAATCGTCAGCGCATATGATGATACGTTATGCGCCGCCTGGCTGCGGCAGCGCATTATGACGATGAAGCGCTAGTTTACCAAAGCCAGCGCCTGATCGAGTACTTTTGCACCATTGAGCGTGCCATAGGCGACGGAATCGATCACCGCGATGGGAATTTGATGGCTGTCGGTGAGTTTGCGGTTCTCCTCCAGCTTGAAGCGTACCTGCGGACCAAGCAGCACCACCGCCACCTCGCCGGGATTATTTTCCAGCTCTTCGCGCAGGTTCTGCTCCGGAATGGCATAAATGTGATAGCTCAGGCCACGGGCGGCCGCCTCTTTTTCCATCCGCGTCATCACCATCGAGGTAGACATGCCTGCAGCGCAGGCGAGTACGATACGTTTCATGGGTAACTCCTTATTTATCCTCATCATCCAGCGTGAGGGTTAACTGTCGGCTGTCGCGCAGCGTGCGGAACCAGTGCGCGGATTTTTTCATCCGGCGCTGACGTTGATGCTCAAGATCGATCTCAATCAGGCCGTAGCGATTTTTAAAGGCGTTCATCGGTGAGACGTTGTCCGTAAACGCCCACAGCATATAACCCAGACAGTTACAGCCCGCTTCGCGGGCCAGCAGTGCCTGGTAAAGATGCTCAGCGATAAAATTGATGCGGTAATCGTCCTGAATTTCGCCATCCTCCTGACGAAAACGCGCCTCATTTTCGATGCCCATACCGTTTTCGGCGATAAACCACGGAAAATTGCCATATTCCTGCTTCATGCGCTGCGCCATATCCCAGACGATGCGTGGCTGAATTTCCCAGCCGCGTGATGGGTTCATCCGTCGTCCCGGCAGCTCAAAGTGCTCGTAATAAAAGGCAGGATGAAAAGGCGTTTCCGCATGCCAGGCGCGCGACGGCGCTTTTACCCGATGCGGATAATAGAGATTCAGCCCAACCTCATCGACGCGATGTTCGGCGATCAGCGCCAGCTCTTCGGCAGTATAATCCCATTGAATATCATGTTTTTGCAGCAGCGCCATCAGCTCGGCGGGATAAGCGCCTTTGATCGCCGGATCGAGAAATACGCGGTTGTAGAACAGATCGTAGATCTCCGCCGCCTGCTGATCGTGGGCGGCCGCAGAACGCGGATAGGTCACTTCGGGATTGAGAATCGTACCGACGCTGCCGCTGTAGCCCTGTTCACGAAACAGCTTCACCACCTTCGCCGTGGCGAGATTTTTATGGTGGTTCCATTGCATCCAGGTGTGGGTGTTCTGCTGATAAGGCCAGCGCAGCGCATCGAGATAGACCCGCGTCTGCACTACAATCGGCTCGTTAAACACAAACCAGCGCGAAACGCGACCGGCATAGCGGGCAAAAACCTGGTCGGCGTAACGGGTAAACAGCTCAACCACATGTTTGGATGCCCAGCCGCCGTACTGTTCCAGCAGTACCGCCGGCAGTTCGTAATGCTCCAGACAGAGCATCAGCTCAATGCCCTGTGCCTCCAGCGCATCGATCAGCCGATCGTAATAAGCCGCATACTCTTCATCTACCGTGCCCTGTTCGTAGTCGGTGAGAAAACGCGACCAGTTGATCGAAGTGCGGTAGTGCGTCAGCCCGGCGGCCTTCATCAATGCCACATCTTCCTCGAAGCGGTTAATGAAATCGGTCGCCACCGCCGGGCCGTAGCCGTTGTGCCAGACGTGGCGGTCCTGCTTGTACCAGGCGTCGAGATAGGAATCCTGACCCGGTTTTTTGCCGCTCCAGCCTTCGGTTTGCCAGGCGGAGGCCGCCGCACCGAGAATGAAGTCATCGGGAATAGCTATCTGCTGCTTGCTCATGATATCTCCTTAGTTTTGCACGGCATCAGGCTGCGCCAGCTTCGCCTCGGCGGCTTCTGCACGGCGCGCGGCAACTTTGACAAACGGCAGGTAAATCAGCACCGACACCACAATGCAGACAATTTGAGTTAAAACCGCGCCCATCGATCCAGCAGTAGAGAGCCAGGCGTTAATGATTGGCGGCGTGGTCCAGGGCACCATCACCACCGCTTTACCGGCAAAACCCATCGCGGTAGCGAAGTAGCCGATCGATCCGGTGATCAGCGGCGTGATAATGAACGGGATCGCGAGGATCGGATTCAGCATGATCGGCATACCAAAAATCACCGGCTCATTGATGTTGAACAGACCCGGTCCGATGGAAAGTTTGGCAATTTCCCGCATCTCTTTGCGTTTGGTGGCCAGCAGAACCGCGCTGAGCAGGCCAATGGTCAGGCCGGAACCGCCAATGCTCATATAAACATCCCAGAATGGCATAGTGATGATGTTCGGCGCCTCAATGCCCTGCTCGAAGGCGTTCATATTGACCAGAATGGCGCCGAGCAGCAGCGGCTCGCGAATCGGTTTGACCATTTGATTGCCGTGAATACCGATCACCCAAAACAGCTGGGCAACGAACATCAGCAGCAGAATGCCCCACAGACTCTGCACCACCGATTCCAGCGGCTGCTGCACCACTTTGTACACCGCATCATAGAGATACATGCCGGTGACGCGGTGGAAGATAAAACCAAAAACGGCGACGGCAGAGACAGTGATTAGCGACGGAATCAGCGCGGAAAACGAGGCGGCAACGTTGGGCGGCACGGTGTCAGGCATTTTGATCTTTAAGCGATCGATGTTCTCCAGCCGACAGTAGATCTCCACCGACAGAATAGCGATGAACATGCCGAGAAACAGGCTCTTGGTATCGGAAAACTGTTTTGCCAGCACGTCGGTCACCAGCTGCATTTCACCGTTGACCATCATCTGCAACGTGGTCGGCGTAACGGAAATAAAGCAGATGATCGCCAGCAGGCCGGGAAACAGCGTTTTAATACCGTTGATGCGGCCCAGTTCGATACCGATTAAAAACACCGCGCCAATATTGAGAAAGCTCAGCGTGGCGTAGTTAATGCTGCTGGTGATCGGCTTCAGGTCAGCCAGAAAGCTCAGTGACGCGAAGCTGGCGAGACCATTTTTCGGATCCAGCACCATGTTGGAGATCAGCACGGAAAAAGCACCGACGATGATCACCGGCATCAGGGTGATAAACGACGCTTTGATCGCCATGATGTAGCGATAACTGTTGAAGCGGGTAGCGAAGCTGCCCAGCGAGTCAATAAGTCGATCCTGTAGAGACATCATTCATACCTCAGGTAAGAGAGTTGGCATCCCGTTATGTGCCTTCTACGGATTCCTTTCGCGTGGCATACCAAAAATAACCTGCGCAGCGTTTTTTTCTGTGACAAAGCTCCCGGAACCGATTTTTGGTATTCCGGTACGATGAATATTCCAATATTGGCATACCAATAGCGAGAATGGCGTATGGATTATGAACAGGTGATGATGGAACTGCTGATCAGTGCGGGTGAAGCGCGATCGCAGGCGATGATGGCAATTCAGTTTGCGCGGCGACGCGCCTGGCAGGAAGCGGACGACGCGCTGCTGGCTTCAACGGCGGCGGCGAAAGAGGCGCACAAGGTGCAGACGGCGCTGATTGGCGCGGATGAAGGCGAAGGCAAGGTGCCGGTGACGCTGATCCTGGTTCATGCCCAGGATCATCTGATGAACGCCCTGCTCTGCCGCGATCTGGCAGAAGAGCTGGTGTTATTGCGAAAAGAGCTAGCGCAGCCGCCTTGCTGAGAAGGCGGTCTGGCTTACAGCTCCAGCGCCAGCAGCTGTTGAATGGTCTGCGCGCGGCGGATTTCTCGCACTTTGCCGCCGTCGAACAGCACTTCCGCAATCAGCGGACGGCTGTTGTAGTTTGAAGACATGGATGCGCCATAGGCACCGGTATCGTGGAACACCAAATAATCATCCACCTTCGCCGATGGCAAAGCACGCGGCGCAACCATGCCGCCTTCCAGCTGGGTAAAGACGTCGCCAGATTCGCACAGCGGACCGGCTACCACGCTGTCGATGGTGGCGTTCTCATCCAGGCTGCGACCATCGGCAGGCAGCAGAGAAATATGGTGATAGCTGCCGTAGAGCGAAGGCCGCATCAGATCGTTAAAACCGGCATCCACCAGCACAAAGTGACGGCTGCCCATCGCTTTCACCGCCCGCACCTGCGAGACCAGTACGCCCGACTCGGCGACCAGAAAACGACCCGGTTCGATTTCCAGCTGCACCGCATGGCCGAGATGTGCCGCCACGCGATCGCGCGCGGTGTTCCACAGGCCATAATAGTGTTCAGTATCAATCGCCTCTTCGCCATAATGGTAAGGAATGGAGAGCCCGCCACCCGCGGAGATCGCTTTGGGATCGGCCCCGCTGGTGATAATCATATCCACCATCGCATCGCACACCTGCTCAAGATGGGCGTAATCCACGCCGGAGCCGATATGCATATGAATCCCTGCCAGATGCAGGCCGTAGCGCTGCACCGCCGCCAGAGCTTCCGGCAGATCGCTGTGCCAGATGCCGTGCTTGCTGTTTTCGCCGCCGGTGTTGGTTTTCTGGCTGTGGCCGTGACCAAAACCAGGATTTACCCGCAGCCAGACCGCATGACCCGCCGAAGCTGTACCCAGCTGATGCAGCATGTCGATCGATCCGGCATTCACCGGCACCTTCAGTTCAACAATGCGCGCCAGCGTGGCGTGATCCAGCAGGTCAGCGGTAAAAACGATCTCATCGCCGCCCGGCTGAAAACCGGCAACCAGCGCCCGTTCAACTTCACCCAGCGAAACGGAATCGACCTTGACGCCCGCTTCACGCATCAGACGCAGAATATGAATATTCGAGCAGGCTTTCTGGGCAAAACGCACGGTATCAAACTGCTGTAACTGGCTGATACGCTGCCGAATAATGTCGGCGTCATAGGCCCAGAAAGGCGCATTGTAGCGCTGCGCCAGCGGCAGCAGGTTGTCACGGTTAAGGGCGGTGTCAGTATTATTCAGCGGGCGCGGCATGGCTTTCTCCTGTCAGTATTCGGTTATTACGCCATAAAAAAAGCATGCTGAAAAATATCTGTTTATCCAGGATCTATTCATTCAGGATATGGTTAGATCGAGACAACTTGCAGGCTTAGGGTAGTAACCTTCTGCTCCACGGATGCGCAATGACCAATAAAAACAACTGGCGACAAATCGAGATTTTCCACGCTGTGATGACCAGCGGCAACCTGACGCAGGCGGCGGAGATGCTGCACACTTCACAGCCCACGGTGAGCCGCGAACTGGCGCGTTTTGAACAGCAGATCGGCCTGCAGTTGTTTGAGCGGGTGCGTGGACGTTTGCAACCTACGCTTCAGGGGCTGCGGCTGTTTGAAGAGGTGCAACGCTCGTGGTACGGGCTGGATCGCATTATTGATGCCGCCGCGGGTCTGCGCCATTTTCGCCAGGGCGAGCTGTCGATCGCCTGCCTGCCGGTGTTTTCCCAGTCGCTGCTGCCGCGCGTTTGCCAGCCATTTTTACAGCGCTACCCCGATGTCAGCATGAACATTATTCCGCAGGAGTCGCCGCTGCTGGAAGAGTGGCTCTCGGCGCAGCGTTACGATATTGGCCTGACGGAGACGCACAGCACGCCCGCCGGAACCGAACGCCTGCCGCTGCTGACCTGCAACGAAGTGTGCGTGCTGCCGACCGGCCATCGGCTGGCGCAGGCGGAACGGTTGTCGCCCGCTGACTTTGCCGACGAACATTACATCAGCCTGTCGCGCACCGACAGCTATCGTCAGCTGTTGGATACGCTCTTTCTTGAGCATCGGGTGGAACGGCGAATGGTGATGGAGACGCACAGTGCGGCATCGGTGTGCGCGATGGTGAAAGCGGGCGTGGGCGTATCGGTGGTGAATCCGCTGACGGCGCTGGATTACGCCGACAGCGGGGTGATCATCAAGCCCTTCAGCGTGGCGGTGCCGTTTACCGTCAGTCTGATTCGGCCTCTGCATCGGCCCGCCTCGGCGCTGGTCGATACATTTATCAGCTGGCTACAGCAACAGTGCAGCCAGCTGCGAGAGCAGGAACCGGCGCTACGCTTTTAAGCGTGCGCGGTCTCGCCCGGACCGCGTGAACGGCGGAAGGTGATTAAGCAGACCAGCAGGCCGAGCAGCGCCATCGCCGCCGCCGCAACCGGCACCGCGGTCAGGCCGTAGCCGCCGCCAATGACCGCGCCGCCCAACCAGGCACCCACCGCATTGCCGACGTTAAAAGCGGAAATGTTCAGCGTCGAGACCAGGTTAGGTGCCTCTTTGCCGTGGCGCACGACGTTGATTTGCAGCCCCGGTACGGTGGCGAACGTGGCCATCGCCCACAGAAACAGCGTGATTTCTGCCAGCCACAGCGCGTGGCTGGTCCAGCTAAACAGCAGCGAGAACACCGCGATCAGCGAAAAGCTGAGGATCAGGCTGGTAGAAACCTTGCGGTCTGCCATTTTGCCGCCGAGGATATTGCCCACCGTCAGGCCCGCGCCGATCAGGAACAGCGTCCAGCTGACGCCGCGATCGCTGATGCCGGTCACTTCCAGCAGCAAGGGCGCAATGTAGCTAAACAGGGCAAACATTGCGGCGGCAAAGCAGGCGGTCATCAACAGCGACAGCCAGAGTTTGCCGTTAGCCAGCGCACTGACTTCGCTGCCCAGATGCACCGGTTTCTCCTCTTTATTCACCGGCAGGCTGATAATCAGCGCAATAAAGGCCAGCACGCCGATCACCGAGACCGCCCAGAAAGTGGCGCGCCAGCCAAACAGCTGCCCAAACCAGGTGCCGAGCGGCACGCCGAGCACGTTCGCCAGCGTCAGGCCGGTAAACATCAGCGCTACCGCAGAAGCCTGTTTGTTGGGCGCGACCAGGCTGGCGGCAACCACCGCACCGATGCCAAAGAAGGCGCCGTGGCAGAGCGCGGTAATCACCCGGGCGAGCATCAGCAGGTTATAGGTGTACGCCAGCGCGCAAAAGATATTGCCGACGATGAAGATCACCATTAGCAGAATCAGCGTGCGCTTACGCGGCAGCGAGGCGGTCAGCAGCGCCATAATCGGCGCGCCAATCGCCACACCCAGCGCATAACCGCTGATCAGCCAGCCTGCTGACGGAATCGATACTTGCAGATCGCGGGCGACCTCCGGCAGCAATCCCATGATGACAAACTCCGTGGTGCCGATAGCAAATGCACTCAGCGCCAGAGCCAGTAGTGAAACAGGCATAACACACTCTCCCAAAAAGATAAAAACAGGCCACCCCGACCGCAGCAGAGGTTCCTGTGCAGCATAAATGACGGTATAAATAGTTGATCTTGATCACGCGCGACATTAAAGCATAGCCATCGTTGCGCATATACCCGGATAACGGCAAGGCAATGTTGCTTATCGCGCAACAATGCAGCAGTTGAACGTGATGATGCGCGCCGCGCTTAACTGGAGCAGGCCCCATGTGCATGCCGATTCAAAGGGTTAAGCTCTGGTTCAGGCTGGTGCTGTTGCGCTTTATGGGTCGTGATTTGCCTTAAAGATCGGCGCAGGCCGTGCCGATATCCTGTGGTTAACAGCAGCAATTGATAAACGGGAGAATGCATGTATCTGCGCGTGGCCATTATGGCGGTCTGTCTGAGCGGCTGCTCGGTCGGGCATTATGAGTACAGCAAAGAAGCGCAGAAACGGGTCGATATGACGGTCACCGGTATTCCTACCGTGCTGGGCCTGGGCACACTGGGCACCACCATTCCCCTGACGGCGGATTACAGCCTCACCGCGGCGCACGTGGCCAAGTTTTCGCTCTATAAGGTTAAAGCGTGGCATCCGGAATGCGATATCGCCGTGGTCTACCACAAAAACAGCGAAAAGGATCTGCCGCCGCGTTTTCGTAACAGCCATATCGGCGAACGGGTCAACTTCTACGGCTACAGCTTTATCTCAGCTATGCCGGTCAGCTCCAGCGGCACCAACCTGATTAACACTGGCCTGGAAAACAGCTGGAACAAGCTCAGCTGCGTGGTGGTGGCGGCCAACGCGGGCGTGGTTAAAGGCATGTCCGGCGGCGCGGTTTACAACGCCGATGACGATACGCTGGCTGGCGTGATCGTTGGCTACAGCAGCCATATCGACGACAACGCCAGCGGCAAAACGCTCTACAAAGATGTCGCGCTCTACGTGCCTTACCTGCAGTTCAAAGGCTGGCTGGACACGGTGTTAAAAAGCTAGTCGTCCTGCGGTTTATCTGGCAGGCCGGAATGCCCGCCCATGATCTGCGCCGGTGGATTGAGCCAGCGATCTTCTCGCGTGGCGGCATAAGCCGGGTTCAGCGGATAGAAAATGCGATTCTCCGGCTTGTTGGCTTCGCCTACCACCAGCAAGTGCGCTTCCTCTTTGCCGTTGTTGATAAAGGTGTGACAAACGCCGGTGCCCGCGGGAAAAGCCACCGCATCGCCGGGCTGGAGCGCATAAAGTTCACCGTTGATCCAGGCGTGTGGCGATCCCTGCAAAACATAGACAAACTCCTCTTCGGCGCTTTCCGCATGCGGGTAAGAGAGCCGACGCCCCGGCAGCAGACGCTCATGATGAATGCCGAGCCGCGTCAGGCCCAGCGCCCTGCCCAAGGGTGCGCCAATCGACATCCGCTCGTTGCTGTCGGGATAGTGCATGTGATCGTCGCCTTCCAGTTCATGCCAGTGGCGAATGCAATCCGGTCTGTTCGCTGACATCATCACTCCTGAGGGTTGGTGGCCCGAACATAAAAAAGCCAGCCCGCAGGCTGGCTCAATACTTTACGCGTTACCGATACCGTTACTTGCTGGTTGGACGCAGCGCCGGGAACAGGATCACATCGCGAATAGTATGGCTGTTGGTAAACAGCATAACCATGCGATCGATACCGATGCCCAGGCCAGCCGTTGGCGGCAGGCCGTGCTCCAGTGCGGTCACGTAATCTTCGTCATAGAACATCGCTTCGTCATCGCCTGCATCTTTGGCATTCACCTGCTGCAGGAAACGCTCTGCCTGATCTTCCGCGTCGTTAAGTTCCGAGAAGCCGTTGCCGATTTCGCGGCCGCCAATGAAGAACTCAAAGCGATCGGTGATTTCAGGGTTCTCATCATTACGACGCGCCAGCGGAGAAACCTCGGCCGGATATTCCGTAATGAAGGTTGGCTGAATCAGGTGCGCTTCCGCGGTTTCTTCAAAGATTTCGGTCACGACGCGGCCAAGGCCCCAGCTCTTCTCGATCTTAATGCCCAGCGAAGCAGCAATCGCCGACGCTTTTTCCATATCATCCAGATCGGCAAGGTCGGTTTCCGGACGGTATTTCTGGATCGCCTGCTTCATGGTCAGCTTCTCAAACGGCTTACCGAAATCAAATTCCTGGTCGCCGTAAGGCACCACGGTGCTGCCCAGCACATCCTGCGCCAGCGTGCGGAACAGGCTTTCGGTCAGTTCGATCAGGTCGCGGTAATCCGCATACGCCATATAGAGTTCCATCATGGTGAACTCTGGGTTATGGCGCGGCGAAATGCCTTCGTTACGGAAGTTACGGTTGATCTCAAACACGCGATCAAAGCCGCCAACCACCAGACGCTTCAGGTAGAGTTCCGGCGCGATACGCAGATACATATCGATATCGAGCGCGTTGTGATGGGTAATAAAAGGCCGCGCTGAGGCACCGCCAGGAATCACCTGCATCATCGGCGTTTCCACTTCCATAAAGTCGCGCGACACCATGAACTGACGGATGCCCGCCATGATCTGCGAACGAATTTTAAAAGTGTTACGCGACTCGGCATTGGCGATCAGATCGAGATAGCGCTGGCGATAGCGCGTTTCCTGATCGGCCAGGCCGTGGAATTTATCCGGCAGCGGACGCAGCGCTTTGGTCAGCAGGCGCAGCTCGCTACAGTGAATCGACAGCTCGCCGGTTTTGGTTTTGAACAGCTTGCCGCGTGCGCCGAGGATATCGCCGAGATCCCATTTCTTGAACTGCTCGTTGTAATAACCTTCCGGCAGATCGTCACGGGAAACGTACAGCTGAATGGTGCCGCCGACATCCTGCAGGGTGACGAACGACGCTTTGCCCATAATACGGCGCGTCATCATGCGGCCCGCTACGCTGACCTCAATGCCCAGCGATTCCAGTTCCTCGTTCTCTTTGCCATCATGGCTGGCGTGCAGCGCATCGGACAGGCTGTCACGACGGAAATCATTGGGAAACGCCACACCCTTCTCACGCAGCGCGCTGAGTTTCTCGCGACGCGCCTTTAATTCGTTATTTAGCTCAACGGCGGCGTCAGCATTCTGCGGTTGTTGTTCAGACATGTCGGTTCCTTATAGCCCTGCTTTCAAACTTGCTTCAATAAAACGGTCCAGATCGCCATCCAGCACCGCCTGCGTGTTACGCGTTTCTACGCCGGTGCGCAGATCTTTGATGCGCGAATCATCCAGTACGTAAGAACGGATCTGGCTGCCCCAGCCGATATCAGATTTATTATCTTCAGCGGTCTGTTTGTCAGCATTTTTCTTTTGCATTTCATATTCATACAGCTTGGCGCGCAGCTGTTTGAAAGCCTGATCTTTGTTCTTATGCTGAGAGCGATCGTTCTGGCACTGCACCACAATGTTGGTCGGTAAGTGCGTAATACGCACCGCTGACTCGGTTTTGTTCACGTGCTGGCCACCGGCACCGGATGCGCGGTAAACGTCGATGCGCAGGTCGGCTGGGTTGATTTCGATATCGATGTTGTCATCCACTTCCGGATAGATAAACACCGAACTGAATGAGGTGTGACGACGGCCGCCGGAATCGAACGGGCTTTTACGTACCAGGCGATGGACGCCGGTTTCGGTGCGCAGCCAGCCAAAGGCATAGTCGCCAATCACTTTGATGGTGGCTGATTTGGTGCCCGCCACTTCGCCGTCGGACTCTTCGATGATTTCGGTTTTGAAACCGCGCGCTTCCGCCCAACGCAGATACATACGCAGCAGCATGCTGGCCCAGTCCTGCGCTTCGGTGCCGCCGGAACCTGCCTGAATATCCATGTAGCAATCGGCGCTGTCATATTCGCCGGAGAACATGCGACGGAACTCAAGATCAGCGAGTTTTTTGTCGAGCGTTTCCAGCTCGGCAACCGCTTCATTGAAGGTCTCTTCGTCGTCGGCTTCTACCGCCAGCTCGAGCAGGCCGCTGACATCTTCCAGCCCCTGACGCAGCTGATCCAGCGTATCCACGATCGCTTCCAGCGAGGAGCGCTCTTTGCCCAGCGCCTGAGCGCGTTCAGGTTCGTTCCAGACGTCCGGCTGTTCCAGCTCGGCGTTTACTTCTTCGAGGCGTTCTTTCTTGGCATCGTAGTCAAAGATACCCCCTGAGCACGTTGCTGCGCTCGCTAAGGTCCTGAATACGATTTTTGACCGGATTAATTTCAAACATGATTTCGGATCTTTTTCGCAGAAAGTCGATAATGTAACGGCGAAGTTTACCTGAAATGGTGGGTAGTTTGTAGCGCTGCTTTGCCCTTCTCACGGCATTCTGCCGTTAAAAAACAGCAGAATGCCGACATGGGCTGAGCGGAAGGTTACAGTGGACGCAGGTGTTCGATAATCAGCTGCACGCTGCGGTTACCGCGGAACTCGTTAATGTCGAGACGATAGGCGAGTTCAACCTGGCGCACGCTGTTGTCGGGCCAGATCAGCGGATCGATATTAAAGGCGATGCCATCCAGCAGCGGCCCGCCGCCCAGTGGCTCCACCATCACTTTCAGATGACGTTCGCCAACCAGTTTTTGCTGCAGCAGCTTGAACTTGCCGTCAAACAGCGGCTCCGGGAACGCCTGGCCCCACGGGCCGCCATCACGCAGCAGCTCGGCGGTAGCCAGCGAAAACTCCTGGGGCTGCAGTTCGCCATCGGACCAGATAATGCCCTGCAGCGCTTCGCCATCAAGCCATTCGCCCACCAGCGCGCTGAAACGCTCGCTGAATTCCTCAAAGCGTTCGCTATTCAGCGACAAGCCAGCCGCCATAGCGTGACCGCCAAACTTAATGATCAGGCCCGGACAGAGCGTGTCCAGTCGCTCCAGCGCATCGCGCAGATGCAGCCCGGCAATCGATCGGCCCGACCCTTTTAGCGTGCCGTCGCCCGCTGGCGCAAAGGCGATCACCGGCCGATGAAAGCGATCTTTCAGCCGCGATGCCAAAATACCCACCACGCCCTGATGCCACTCCGGATGGTAAAACGCCAGGCCCAACGGCAGCGTTTCGTGCGTATTTTCCAGCTTGTCGCACAGCGCCAGCGCTTCTGCCTGCATACCGCGCTCAATCTCTTTGCGCGTCTGGTTCAGCGCATCAAGTTCGCTGGCCAGCATGCGCGCCTGCGCCACATCGTTGGTCAACAACAACGCAACGCCCACTGACATATCGTCCAGCCGCCCTGCTGCATTCAGCCGCGGCCCGAGCGCAAAGCCGAGATCGCTGGCCGCCAGCTGATGCGCTTCACGATTGGCGACCTCCAGCAGCGCGCGAATGCCTGGCCGACATTTACCGGCGCGAATACGGCTCAAGCCCTGCCAGACCAGAATGCGGTTGTTGGCATCCAGCGGCACCACGTCGGCTACCGTGCCAAGCGCGACCAGGTCGAGCCATTCCGCAAGGTTCGGCATCGGTCGCGCATCACTGAACCAGCCCTGTTCACGCAGGTGCGCACGCAGAGCCAGCATCAGATAAAACGCCACGCCAACGCCCGCCAGCGCGCGCGAAGGAAAATTGCAGTCAGCCAGATTAGGGTTAACGATCGCCTCAGCGGCCGGCAAGGTGTCGCCCGGCAGATGGTGATCGGTGATCAGTACCGGAATCCCTTTCTGATGCGCCAGCTCCACGCCGCTGTGGGAAGAGATGCCGTTATCCACGGTCAGAATTAGCTCAGCGCCGCGCGCCGCCGCCTGCTCCACTACTTCCGGGCTCAGTCCATAGCCGTCATCAAAGCGGTTCGGCACCAGATACTGCACGTTAGCGCCACCCATGCTGCGCAACGCCAGCACGCTTAGCGCGGTGCTGGTGGCGCCATCGGCATCGAAATCGCCCACCACCATAATGCGCTGCTGGCTTTGCAGCGCCTGATGCAGCAGCCTGACGGCGCTGTCGATGCCGCTGAGCTGCTGCCAGGGCAGCAGATTTTTCGCACCGCGCTCCAGCTCTTCAGGCTGACGCACGCCGCGCAGCCCGTAAAGGCGACGCAGCAATGGATGCAGCTCAACGGGCAGCGTGTTGTCAACGGCTTCGCGCCGCCGTAATTCAGAAGACCCTTTCACGCAGACTTAACCACCACTTTTTTGGCTATCCAGCACCTGTTTCAGCTCTTTCGGTCCCTGATAGCCCGGAATCATCATGCCATTTTCCAGCAGCATGGCTGGCGTGCCCTGAATACCGTACAGAATGCCCAGCTTGTACTGCTCATCCAGTTTGATATCGCAGGCGATTGGCGAGACGGCATTGCCTTTCATCGCTTCATCAAAGGCTTTGTTACGATCCGCCGCACACCAGATCGACTTCATCTGTTTTTCCACCTGGCCGTTCAGACCTTCACGCGGAAACGCGAGATAGCGCACGGTGATGCCCAGCGCGTTGTAATCGGCCATCTGCTCATGCAGTTTGTGGCAGTAGCCGCAGGTGATGTCGGTGAACACGGTGATCACATGCTGCTGCTTCGCCGCTTTATACACGATCATCTCTTTGCTCAGCGCATCGACCTTTTTTTGCAGCAACTGGTTGGTGACGTTGACCGGCTGCGCGCCGCTGACGTTATACAGCGGACCCTGAATGAAGTGTTTGCCATCTTCAGTGACATAAAGCACGCCGCTTTCGCTCAGCACCGTTTTTATGCCGGGCAGCGGCGACGGCTGAATTTCGGTCTGCTGCAGGCCCAGTTTTTTTAGTGATTGTTGGATGGCCGCATCGTCTGCGTGGGCGACATTCGTCAGCGAAGCCGCCAGTAAAGAGAGAACTGCAATACGCTTATACATCCTGATTCCTTGTGTTCTGGCTATGCGCGTGGATGATGCTGTTGATGAAGTTGACGCAGTCGCTCGGTGGCAACGTGCGTATAAATTTGGGTGGTCGACAGGTCGCTGTGGCCTAACAACATCTGTACGACACGCAGGTCGGCGCCATGGTTCAGCAGATGAGTGGCAAAAGCGTGCCGTAATACGTGAGGCGAGAGCTTTTCGCTATCGATACCCGCCAGCGTGGCATAATGTTTGATGCGATGCCAGAAGGTTTGCCGGGTCATTTGTTGCGCGCGATTGCTGGGAAACAGGACATCCAGCGTGCGACCATTGGTCAACCAGGGGCGACCGTGTTCCAAATACTGCTCCAGCCAGTGCACTGCCTCTTCGCCCAGCGGCACCAGCCGTTCTTTATTGCCTTTACCAATCACGCGCACCACGCCCTGGCGCAAACTGACGTCGCTGAGCGTCAGGCTCACCAGCTCGGTGACGCGCAGCCCGGTGGCGTAGAGCAGCTCAAGCATCGCTTTATCCCGTAGCTCAATCGGCTGATCGGTTACCGGCGCCTGTAACAGGCGCCCCACCTGCGCTTCACTGAGATCTTTCGGCAAACGCTGCGCCAATTTGGGCGCCGCCAGCAGCGCGCTGGGATCGTCATCGCGCAGCTTTTCACGATAGAGATACTGAAACAGCCGACGCATGGCGCTGAGCAGCCGCGCCGAACTGGTAGCTTTATAGCCGCCGTCGATACGCTCAGCGAGGAACGCCTGCAGATCAGCCGCGCCAGCCTGCAACAACGTGAGCTGTTGATGCGCCAGCCAGCCGGTCAGCGTCTGCAAATCCTGCCGATAAGAGGCAAGCGTATTTTGCGCCAGATTACGCTCGATCCAGAGCGCATCCAGAAATTGCTCAAGCAGTTCAGTATCTTGCACAGTAAAACCACGCGTGAAGGGTGTGAATTTGTGCTCATTATGCCTGAATTCCGCCCCTGTCTGGTACACTTGCGCCAACGGTACGTCAATATGAGCTCTACCCGCATGAAAATTGGCCTCTTCTATGGCTCCAGCACCTGTTACACCGAAATGGTTGCGGAAAAGATCCGTGATTTTATCGGTGCTGAGCTGGTGACCTTACACAATGTGAAAGACGATTCTCCGGCGCTGATGGCGCAGTACGATCTGCTGATTCTTGGCATTCCCACCTGGGATTTTGGCGAGCTACAGGAGGACTGGGAGGCGATCTGGCAGGAAATTCCCGCAGTGAATTTGCAGGGGAAAATCGTTGCGATGTACGGCATGGGCGATCAGTTTGGTTACGGCGAATGGTTTCTTGATGCGCTGGGCATGCTGCACGATTTGCTGACGCCAATGGGCGTGCGCGTTGTGGGCTACTGGCCGCTGGCAGGCTATGAGTTCACCAGCGCGCGGCCGTTAACCGCTGACGGCACACAGTTTGTCGGCCTGGCGCTCGACGATGTTAACCAGTTTGAGCTCAGCGATGAACGCATTCAACAGTGGTGCGAACAGATCCTGACCGAAACGGCTGAGCTGCTGTAGCGGTCGTTATCTGCTCAGCTTGCCTGCTCAATATGCAAGACTAAACAGGCGAATCAGGCGGACCAGCCGTCAGAATCTGATAGCGCAGCGCGCGCCATTCCGCCTCGCTCATGCTGTCACGCATCAGCCAAAACTGCTGCTGCCCCGCCTCACCGCGTAAACGCAGCAGGATCGCCGCGTTCAGGCAGCAGGTTGCCGGGCAGAGCCGCCAGTGGCGCTGCTGCCAGCGCCAGTCATCATTCTCTTTCCATACCAGCGCGCCGCAGCGTCGCTGTAGCACGTGATGATGGCGTCGCCACTCATACATCACCGCGGCCAACAGCAGCAGGTTCAGTAACCCATAGCTCAGCTGCCACGGCGGCAATAGCGTCACCAGCAGCGCCGCTGTCAAAAACAGCCCATGGCCCCAGCGCTGTGCCAGCACGGAGGCCTGTAAATCAGCGCGCCACCGGACCACGTTGCTGGTTCCGCTGCTGAATCAGGCGCACCATGCGTTTTAACTCTTCATCAGCGGGTTCGCCGTGATTCATCATCCAGTTAAACAGATCGGGATCGTCACTTTTTAACAGGCGAATAAATAACTGTTTATCCTCATCATTCAGTGAATCATATTCATATTCAAAGAACGGCATGATGGAAATATCCAGTTCAAGCATGCCGCGACGGCAGGCCCAGTGAATGCGTGATTTTTCGTGAATATCCATAAGCTCAGTCATCCGCAACGAAAATAATGGCGCTCAGTGTAGCGGTTTTTTAGCACGCTGCCGAAGCCAAATTAGCGCTTTGCGGCACCCCTCGCAGCTGGCATCAGTGCGGCTCATGACGTATCACGCCTTTTGTGCGCCCTTTTCCGGAAACAGGTTGCAAAGACGCGATGCTCTTTTAACATGAATACCATTGTCGTACATTGCCAGGATACTTTTATGCCACGCTTTAGCTTACCGCCACGTCAGCCCGCCGCCTCGGCTCGCCTGCCTTTAACGTTGATTTCTCTGGAAGAGTGGGCGCTGGTCACCGTGCAAGGCGCAGACAGCACCTCTTATCTGCAGGGCCAGCTGACGCTGGATGTCGCCGCACTGGATGCCAGTGCGCATAAACTCGCCGCCCACTGTGATGCCAAAGGCAAAATGTGGAGCAACCTGCGGTTGTTTCATCGCGGTGAGGGTTATGCGTATGTTGAGCGTCGCAACCTGCATGAAACGCAGATTGCTGAACTAAAGAAATATGCCATTTTTGCCAAAGTGACCATTGCCGCCGATGAAGATGCGGTGCTGGTTGGCGTTGCCGGTTTTCAGGCGCGTGCCGCGCTGACCGGGCTGTTTGATACCTTGCCTGATGCCGCGTCGCCGGTGGTGCAACAGGGTGAAAGCACGCTGCTGTGGTTTGAACAGCCAGCCGAGCGCTTCATGATTGTTACCTCGCTGGAGCAGGCGCAGGCGCTGCAAAACAAACTGGCCGGTGAAGCGCAGCTCAGCGACAGCGCGCAATGGCTGGCGCTGGATATCGAAGCGGGACTGCCGATTATCGAAGATAAAAACAGCGTGCAGTTTATTCCTCAGGCGACCAATCTTCAGTCGCTGGACGCGATCAGCTTTAAAAAAGGCTGCTACACCGGCCAGGAGATGGTGGCACGCGCCAAGTTTCGTGGTGCCAACAAGCGCGCCCTTTACTGGCTGGCTGGCAGCGCCGGTCATGTGCCGGTAGCAGGCGATGCGCTGGAGATGAAGCTGGGTGAAAACTGGCGCCGCACCGGCACCATTCTCAGCGCCGTGCAGCTCGATACCGGTGAAGTATGGGTGCAGGCGGTCATGAACAACGACCTGGAACCCGCTACCCCGTTTCGCCTGCAGGGCGATGAAGGCGGCGCACTGGCGATCAAACCGTTGCCTTATGTGATTGAATAACGGATTCAGGGGCCATACGGCCCCTTTTTTACATCACGTATAAATAGATGGCGAGGAAATGGCACAGGCTGCCACCGAGCACAAAACCGTGCCAGATGGCGTGGTTATAAGGGATACGTTCCGAGACGTAGAAGATGACTCCCAGCGAATAGATCACGCCACCTGCTGCCAACAGCCAGATACCTGCCGCCGGTAGGATCAGCGCCAGCTGATAAATCACCACCAGCGAAAGCCAGCCCATCAGCAGATAGGTTATTACGGAAAGTTTTTCAAAACGGTGCGCTATGGTGGATTTGAAAATAATGCCCGCCAGCGCCAGACCCCAGATCACCACCATCAGGCCGTGCGCCAGCGGAGATTTTAATCCTACCAGCAGGAAAGGCGTGTAGGTCCCGGCAATCAGCAGATAGATGGCGCAGTGATCGAACTTTTTCAGCCAGTACCGCGCAGCAGGATGCGGAATGGAATGATAGAGCGTAGAAGCCAGAAAAAGCAGAATCATGCTGCCGCCGTAGAGGCTGTAACTGACGATAGCCACTGCGTCAGCCTGCGCCGCCCAGGCCTGATTCAACAGTAGCACCAGGCCGATAATGCCAAACAGACAGCCAATGCCGTGGCTGATGCTGTTGGCGATCTCCTCCGCCACAGAATATCCCTGCGCGGGTAATGGGGTTTTCGCCATAGGTTCCTCAAATGCTGTTATCGCGCCGCAGGATGCAGCACGAATAGCCTATCTGAGAATTATTTCAGTGTACACGTGTACGCCGTAATATTTTGTGTAGCACGGTAACGGAAAGCGCGCCGTGCGCCACAGACGATATCAGCCCTGCCCTAAAGTCTGATAAACTCGCGCTTCATTGCTTCAGGAAACGCTTTTGTTATGTTCACTCATACCGCACTGGCTTCGCTTAACGATCTTGAAATGCAGGTTTATCAGGTGGTTATTAAGCAATCGAATGTAATGTACATGACGATTCGCGAACTGGCCGATGCGGCAGGCGTATCCACCACCACCGTGCTGCGCTTCTGCCGCAAAATGCAGTGCGAGGGTTATGCTGAATTTCGTGTGCGCCTGAAGCTCTATCTTGAGCAGGAACAGCAGCCGCCTATTCATTATGGCGTGAATGAAATCGTCAGCTTTTTTAAAAGCATTAATAACGATGAGTTTGAGCATTTAATAGCACAGGCGGTTGCGCATATTATTGACGCACGGCGGGTTATATTTGTTGGCGCCGGCACATCAGGCACACTGGGTAAATATGGCGCACGCTTCTTCTCTAATATCGGTAAATTTAGCAGTCACATTGATGACCCTTATTTTCCGGTTAATAGCGATATGTATAAAGATGCGGTGGCAATTATTTTATCCGTGTCGGGTGAAACGCCGGAAATATTGCGCCTTGCCAGCCAGTTCAGCCTACATCGCTGCAAAATCATTAGTTTGACCAACAGCGAAAACTCCTCGCTGGCCAAAATCGCCGATTTCAATCTCTCTTATCACATGCCCCTTATTCGCGTAAACGGCGGCTTTGATATTACGACTCAGGTGCCGGTGCTCTATATTCTGGAAACCATTGGCCGTCAGCTGGCGCAATATCTGCCGAAATAAAACAGCCTGTTTTTTCAGTGTGACAAATTACAAATTGTCTCCGGCGTTATATCGTGACATTCAATTCCGCTTTGCTAAACTCGCCGCATTAACAGAAAAATGTTATCAGTCCAGCAAAATAAATGAGGGGTTTGATGAGCCAGTTTCAGCAGTTACCAAAAGATTTCCTCTGGGGCGGCGCGGTTGCCGCACATCAGGTTGAAGGCGGTTGGGATCAGGGCGGCAAAGGCGTCAGCATCGCTGACGTGCTGTCCGGCGGTTCACACGGTGTCGATCGCGTAATGACCGATGGCGTACAGCCCGGTTACAGCTATCCCAATCATCAGGGCGTGGAATTTTATTCCCGCTATAAAGAGGATGTGGCGCTGCTGGCGGAAATGGGCTTTAAATGTTTTCGCACCTCCATCGCCTGGACGCGCATTTTCCCCAATGGCGATGAGCAGGAACCCAACGAAGCTGGCCTACAATTTTATGACGATCTGTTTGATGAACTGCTGAAGCACGGCATTGAACCGGTGATCACCCTTTCTCACTTTGAGATGCCTTACCACCTGGTTAAGCATTATGGCGGCTGGCTAAACCGTGAGGTGGTTGATTTCTTCGTACGCTTCAGCGAAGTGGTGATTGCGCGTTACCAGCACAAAGTGAAGTACTGGATGACCTTCAATGAGATTAACAACCAGCGCGACTGGAAATATCCGCTGTTTGGCTACTGTTGTTCTGGTGTGGTGTTTACCGATCATGAAAAGCCTGAACAGGCGATGTACCAGGTAATGCACCATCAGTTTGTAGCCAGCGCGAAAGTGGTGAAACTGGGCCATGCGATCAACCCTGATTTACACATTGGCTGCATGATCGCCATGGTGCCGATCTATCCCTTCTCCTGTCATCCTGATGATGTGATGTATGCCCAGGAAGCGATGCGTCATCGCTATGTCTTCAGTGATGTACAGATGCGCGGCGCATGGCCTACCTATGCACAGCTGGAGTGGGCGAAAAAAGGCTATCAGATCGACATGGCGCCAGAAGATGCACAGACGCTGCGCGATGGCTGCGCGGATTACATCGGCCTGAGCTATTACATGAGCAATGCGGTCAAGGCCGATGCCGAGGGTGATGCCTCCGGCGTGGCTGACTTCAAAGGCAGCGTACCGAACCCGCATGTGAAAGCCACCGACTGGGGCTGGCAGATCGATCCGGTTGGCCTGCGTTATGCGCTGTCGGCACTGTATGAGCGCTATCAAAAACCACTGTTCATCGTGGAAAACGGTTTTGGTGCCTACGACAAAATCGGCGACAGCGGCATCATTGAAGATGATTACCGTATCGATTACCTGCGTGCGCATATCGAAGAGATGAAAAAAGCGGTGTTTGACGATGGCGTGGAGCTGATGGGTTATACGCCGTGGGGCTGCATCGACTGCGTCTCTTTCACCACCGGACAATATGATAAGCGCTACGGTTTTATCTACGTCAACAAACATGACGACGGCAGCGGCGATTTTTCCCGCGCGAAGAAAAAGAGCTTCAGCTGGTATCAGCAGGTGATTGCCAGCAACGGTGAGCAGCTGTAACACACCGCGCTGTTTATCTGATAACACACAATAAAAAGCCGGGCATTGCCCGGCTTTTTTTATGAGCAAAATTACTGGTAGTCGCCGATCGGCACGCAGGAACAGAACAGATTGCGGTCGCCAAAGACGTCATCAAGGCGTTTCACCGTTGGCCAGTATTTGTTTTCGCTGCCGCCAGGAAACACCGCCAGCTCACGGCTGTAAGGATGCGTCCATTCACCGACGATCTCTTTCTGCGTATGCGGAGCATTCACCAGCGGGTTGTCTTCAGCAGACCATTCGCCTGCGGCAACGCGATCGATCTCCATACGAATCGCCAGCATGGCATCGATAAATCGATCTAACTCGATTTTGCTTTCCGATTCCGTCGGCTCCACCATCAGCGTGCCGGCTACCGGGAATGACATGGTCGGCGCATGAAAACCGTAATCGATTAAGCGCTTGGCGATATCCAGCTCGCTAATGCCGGTTTGCTCTTTCAGCGGTCGAATATCCAGAATACATTCGTGCGCCACATGACCATCACGACCAGTATAGAGAATTGGGTAGGCTGATTTCAGACGGCTGGCGATGTAGTTAGCGTTTAAGATCGCCACTGAGCTGGCCTGTTTTAGCCCTTCCGCGCCCATCATGCGGATATACATCCAGCTGATCGGCAGAATCGATGCGCTGCCGAACGGGGCAGCGGACACCGCGCCCTGCTGCGTCAACAAGTCGTCGATTTGCACCACGCTGTGACCTGGCACGAACGGCGCCAGATGCGCTTTAACGCCGATAGGGCCCATACCTGGACCGCCACCGCCATGTGGAATGCAGAAGGTTTTGTGCAGGTTCAGGTGCGAAACATCCGCGCCGATGTAACCTGGCGTGGTGATGCCCACCTGCGCATTCATGTTGGCGCCGTCCAGATAAACCTGGCCACCAAACTGATGCACGATTTGGCACACTTCACGGATCGTTTCTTCGTACACGCCGTGCGTTGACGGATAAGTCACCATAATGCAGGAGAGTTTGCTGCCCGCCTGTTCGGCCTTGATGCGCAGATCGTGCAGGTCAATGTTGCCCTGTTTGTCACAGGCGACCACCACCACCGACATACCCGCCATCTGCGCCGATGCTGGATTAGTGCCGTGCGCCGAACTCGGAATCAAACAGATTTCACGCTCACCTTCATTGCGGCTTTCATGGTAGCGGCGGATAGCCAGCAGGCCAGCATACTCGCCCTGAGCGCCAGAGTTTGGCTGCATGCAGAGTGCGTCATAGCCGGTCAGCTGCACCAGCCACTGCGACAGCTGGCCGATCATCTGCAAATAGCCGCCCGCCTGTTCTGCCGGGCAGAAAGGATGCAGCTCGGCAAATTCCGGCCAGGTAATCGGAATCATTTCCGCCGCCGCGTTCAGTTTCATGGTGCAGGAGCCGAGTGGAATCATCGCCTGATTCAGCGCCAGATCCTTTTTCTCCAGGCTATGCATGTAACGCATCATCTCGGTTTCGCTGTGATGACGGTTAAATACCGGATGCGTCAAAATGGCATCCTGACGCTGCAGTGCTGCTGGAATAGAGCTACTGTTGCTCGCCGCGCGATCGAGCGCCTCAATATCCTGACCGTGATCGTCGCCAAGCAGGATAGCGAACAGCGTAGCGACATCTTCACGGCTGGTGGTTTCATCCAGCGTAATACCGACGGCGTTGAGAATATCGCTGCGCAGGTTGACGCCAAAGCTCAGCGCGCGATTCAGCACTGCTGCCTTGTCGGCGACCTCAATGGTTAAGGTGTCGAACCAGCTGGTATAGCGGCATTTCAGGCCGCCCTGCTGCAGGCCGGCAGCCAGAATATCGGTCAGGCGATGGATGCGGCTGGCAATGCGCTGCAGGCCAACCGGGCCATGAAATACTGCATACAGGCTGGCGATATTGGCTAATAGCACTTGTGAAGTACAGATGTTGGAGTTGGCTTTTTCACGACGAATATGCTGCTCACGCGTTTGCATCGCCATGCGCAGCGCGGTATTGCCCGCAGCATCGCGCGATACGCCAATGATGCGTCCCGGCATCGAACGTTTGTGCTCGTCGCGGGCAGCGAAAAACGCCGCATGTGGCCCGCCGTAGCCCATCGGCACACCAAAACGCTGCGCCGATCCAAATACGATATCGGCGCCCTGCTTGCCTGGCGCCTCGAGCAGCAACAGTGACATAAAGTCTGCCGCTACGCTGACCACCACTTTACGTGCGGTGAGTTCGGCAATCAGCTGACGATAATCATGCACTTCGCCACCGGTGCCCACCTGCTGTAACAGCACGCCAAACAGCGAGTCATGCTCAATCGCTTTCTCTGCGCGATCGACCAGTACCTCAAAGCCGAAGGTTTCAGCACGCGTGCGTACCACGTCCAGCGTCTGCGGGTGAATGTCGTCAGCGACAAAAAACTTATTGGCGTTTTTTAGCTTGCTGACGCGCTTCGCCATCGCCATCGCTTCGGCGGCGGCGGTGGCTTCGTCCAGCAGCGAGGCAGAGGCGATATCCAGCCCGGTTAAATCCAGCGTCAGCTGCTGGAAGTTCAGCAGCGCTTCGAGACGACCCTGCGACACTTCTGGCTGATAAGGGGTGTAAGCGGTATACCAACCGGGGTTTTCCAGCATATTGCGCAGGATAACCGGCGGCGTCAGCACCGGGGTATATCCCATGCCGATGTAAGATTTGTAACGCTGATTCTGACTGGCAATCGCTTTTAGCTCGGCCAGCGCCTGATGTTCCGTCATCGCTTCGCCGACCGCCGGAGGCCCCGGCAGCTGAATATCCGCGGGTACAATGGAAGCGATCAACGCATCGAGAGAATCTGCGCCGATCGCCTGCAACATGTCGTGCTGCTGCTGTAGTGACGGGCCGATATGGCGCTCAATAAATGCACCGGTATGTTCAAGCTGACTGAGAGTCTGGGTCATTAGCGGTAAATCCTGCATCGGGCATGGTGAATAAAAATCCCTTCGATAAGCAAAGGGTGCAGGCGAGGCTGGCCTCGCCCAGGCCCTTTCTCGCGGACAAAAAGGGCCAACGCGGGTTTACTCTTCGATAGACGCCTTGTAAGCGTCAGCATCTAACAGGTCGTCCAGTTCTGATGCATCGCTGGCCTTGATTTTAAACAGCCAGCCATCGGTATAAGAGCCACTGTTAACCAGCTCTGGTGAGTCCGTCAGCGCATCATTCACCGCCACGACTTCGCCGCTTAACGGTGCATAAATATCGGATGCGGCTTTAACTGATTCGGCTACGGCACAGTCATCGCCAGCGTTATAAATCGCGCCAACATCAGGCAGATCGACAAACACCATATCGCCCAGCAGCTCCTGTGCATGCTCGGTGATGCCAACGGTGTAAGTGCCGTCGGTCTCTTTGCGCACCCATTCGTGGCTGTCGCGATATTTCAATTCATTAGGTACATTGCTCATCGCCATTCTCTCCTGACGTAAATTACTGGACCGGCTTACCGGCACGAACAAAAACGGGTTTAGTGACGTCAACCGGCATTTCGCGGTTGCGAATCTGCACGATGGCACGCTGGCCAATTCCGGCCGGTACACGTGCTAAGGCGATGCTGTAGCCCAGCGTCGGTGAGAAGCTGCCGCTGGTAATAATGCCCTGCTGTTGCTGACCGAGTTCATCGGTGAAATGCACCGGCAGCGCATTACGCAGCACGCCTTTTTCACGCAGGATCAGTCCCACCAGCTTCTCGCTGCCATTGGCGCGTTGCGCTTCCAGTGCCTCACGACCAATAAACTGACGATCGGCCGGTTCCCAGCTCACCGTCCATGCCATGTTGGCGGCCAGCGGCGAGACGCCTTCGTCCATCTCCTGACCATACAGGTTCATGCCCGCTTCCAGCCGCAGCGTGTCACGCGCGCCCAGCCCTGCCGGTTTCACCCCAGCAGCGATCAGCTGCTGCCAAAAGTCAGCGGCCTGCGCGGCAGGCAGGGCAATCTCATAGCCTGCTTCGCCGGTGTAACCGGTGGTGGCGATAAAAAGATCGTCAGCCTGCACGCCAAAGAATGGCTTCATGCCGGCCACGGCCTGCCGTTGCGTGTCGCTGAGTAAAGAGTGCGCTTTTGCCTGCGCCTGCGGACCCTGCACGGCAATCAACGCCAGATCGTCACGTTCGGTCAACTCCACGGCAAAAGGCGCGGCGTGTTCGCGGATCCATTGCAGATCTTTTTCACGCGTGGCGGAATTCACTACCAGACGGAAGAAATCCTCCGCCATGAAATAGACGATCAGATCGTCAATAACGCCGCCGGAGGCGTTAAGCATGCCGGTATAAAGCGCCTTGCCCGGCTGCGTCAGTTTGGCGACGTCATTGGCCAGCAGGTAACGCAGAAAATCACGGGTGCGGCTGCCGTGCAGATCAACGATGGTCATGTGCGAGACATCAAACATGCCGGCATCGTTGCGCACCGCATGGTGCTCGTCCATCTGCGAGCCATAATGCAGCGGCATCATCCAACCATGGAAATCGACCATACGTGCACCGCAGGCCTGATGCTGTTCATACAATGGAGTCTGTTGAGTCATAACTATCCTGTGCATAAGCAAGTCGTTATTTTCTGGCGTTTTTACCGGCCGTAATGGCCGACGCAAACGTTATCTTTATTCTGACGTTATCACCTTCAATCGGGATTAACCATAAGCAAAACAGGGTCGAAACCGTTGCGCTGCGCTTTCTACTCGCAAGCGCTAACAGCGAATATAACCAATTATTTTTATGAAAGCAGAGGATTGAACCGCATCTAAAGGCTGCAACCAGTAAAATTGTGCGCAGGCTCGCGTTTGTTGATTTTTTTATTCACCATCACCTCGTCTTTCGAATGAGAAAATCTAATCCGATTACGCAGCAAAATTAGAATTATTCAAATGAAGGATCGTTTCGGGGCAGGCGCGCACCAGCAGAGTGCAAAGGCGGCAAAACAGCGAGGGTTGAGCAAACCAGAAGTATAAAAAAGGCCAGCAAGCTGGCCAGTTATCTGTTGGATTAGCGCGGCTGGCGTAGCCATTCCGGCAGGTCATTCAGACCCATCGCCTGCCTGAGCATCAGCGGCTTAACGCCCGGCAGGTTATTTGCCAGCTTCAGGCCCACATCGCGAAAGAGTTTTTTAGCGGGATGCGTACCGGCAAACAGCTCACGAAAACCCTGCATGCCTGCCAGCATCATAGCGGCACTGTGTTTGCGGCTGCGTTCATAACGACGCAGATAAAGATGCTGACCGATATCTTTGCCCTGTGTATGCAACCGCTTAATTTCACCAATCAACTCGGCGGCATCCATAAAGCCAAGATTGACACCCTGCCCGGCCAACGGATGAATCGTATGGGCGGCATCGCCGACCAGCGCCAGCCGGTGCGCGGCAAAATTACGCGCATAGCGCGCCACCAGAGGGAAGGTGTGTCGCTCGCTCTCAACCTGACACAGACCAAGACGCATATCGAACGCTACCGAGAGCTGCTGATTAAACAGCGCAGCGGGCATCGATTGCAGGCGTGAAGCCTCCTGCGGTGAAATCGACCAGACGATCGAGCTAAGATGCGGATCGCTTAAGGGCAGAAACGCCAGAATGCCTTCGCCATGAAACACCTGACGTGCCACGCCATCGTGCGGTAGATCCGTGCGCACATTAGCGACCAGCGCATGATGTTCATAATCCCAAAAGGTGAGCGGAATATCCGCTTTGTTACGCAGCCAGGAGTTGGCGCCATCGGCGGCAATCAGCAAGCGAGCGCTCATCATGGTGCCATCCTGCAGCGTCACAAACGCTTCGTTATCGCCAAACGCCACCTGCTGCAGCTGCGCCGGAGCAATCAGCGTCACTTCACTGAGCGAAGATGCACGCTGCCAGAGCGCCTGATGAATCACCTGATTCTCAACGATGTGGCCAAGATGCGACAGCCCCTGTTGTTCATCATCAAAGCTAATGGTGCCAAAGCTGTCCCGATCCCACACTTCCATACCGTGATAGCAGCTGGCGCGTAATTCAAGAATGGAAGACCAGACGCCCAGATGCTGCAGCAATGTCTCGCTGCCTGCATTAATCGCCGATACGCGCAATCCCGGCGCGTCATCAGGCTGGAAGGGCTGCGGCTGCGCCTTTTCCAGCACCGCCACGCGCAATCCACTGCCCTGCAAACCACAGGCCACGGCGAGCCCAACCATTCCGCCACCGGCGATTATCACATCATAAGTTTGCATTCAAAGCCTCATGTTAACGCTTAACCCAGCCCAGCGTACGTGACGCCAGCTGGTTGCGCAGTAACGGTAAATTGTCCATGGTCATCAGCCCCAGATTACGGCCCACAACTAACGGAGAGTAGCGATTGGCAAACAGGCGCACCAGGCTGTCGGTGACACCAATGGTTGCCTGTCGATCGGGCTGCCGACGCTGTTGATACTGCTGGAGAACGTTAAAGCTGCCGATATCCCTCTGTTGGTGATGCGCCGCGGCCAGCGTTTCCGCCAGCGACATCACATCGCGCATGCCCAGGTTGAATCCCTGGCCAGCGATCGGATGCAGCGTTTGCGCCGCATTGCCCACCAACGCCAAACGGTGGCTGATCTGCTGATTGGCCTGCTGCAGCGCCAGCGGATAACAGCTGCGCGTGCCGACTTGCGTGAAACGTCCCAGCCGCCAGCCAAAGGCGCGCTGTAGCTCGGCGAGAAACTGCGTATCGCTCCAGTTTTCAACCGCGTGACGCTTTTCCTGCGGATGACACCAAACCAGTGAACTGCGCCCGCCTGACATCGGCAACAGCGCCAGCGGCCCGTGTTCGGTAAAGCGCTCAAAAGCGCGGCCCTGATGCGCGATCTGCGTGGAGACGTTAGCGATCAATGCCACCTGTTGATACGCCTCCTGCTGCCAGTGAATGCCGCAGGAGGCGGCCAGCGGCGAACGCGTACCATCGGCAGCGACCAGAAGTTGTGCCGTCAACGTTTCGCCGTCAGCCAGCGTAACCTCGACGTTATCCTGCTGCCGGGAAACCGTTTTTACCGATGCCGGGCAGCGCAGGCTAATGCCCGGTGCCTGCTGCAACAGCGTGAACAGGCGCTGGCCGACGTCGTGCAGCTCGACCACCTGCCCCAGCGCCCGCAACCCATAATCCTGTGCATTGAGAGAGACAAAACCCGCGTGGCCGCGGTCGCTTACGTGCACATGGGTAATCGGCGTGGCCAGGCTTTGCAGCGCAGGCCATAAACCAATGGCCGCCAGCTGTTGGCAGGTACCCTCAGCCAGCGCAATTGCACGACCATCGTAGCCAGGATGCCCATTGCTGCCCGGCTGGCGCGCTTCGATTAAGGTAACCGGTAACGTGCCCTGGGTCAGCGCGGAAATGGCCAGCGCCAGCGTGGCGCCGGTCATGCCACCGCCCGCAATGATGATGCTCATTTTGCCGCCGCCATTAATGCCTCAATCTTAGCCGCCTCTTTAACCACGCTGGCGGTGAGATTCTCATTACCTGTTTCGGTAATCACGATGTCATCTTCAATGCGTATAGCGATACCGCGATATTCAGCAGGCACGTCAGCATCTGGCGCAATATAGAGTCCAGGCTCAATGGTGAGCACCATACCCGGTGCCAGCGTGCGGGTGCGATCCGCGGTGCCATAGTTGCCGACGTCATGCACATCCAGCCCCATCCAGTGGCCGAGGCCATGCATGTAAAACTGACGATGTGCAGAAGCTGCAATCAGCTCATCAACATCGCCCTGCATAACGCCCAGCTTCACCAGGCCGGTGACCATAGTGCGTACAACAACATCATTGACGTCACGAATGCTGATACCGGGGCGAAACAGCGCCAGCGACTGATTCAGGCAATCAAGGACGATGTCATAAATGGCACGCTGCGGGGCGGTAAATTTACCGTTAACCGGGTAGGTGCGCGTGATATCGCCAGCGTAGCCGTGTAACTCGCAACCGGCGTCAACCAACACCAAATCACCGTCGCGCAGCTCACTCTCGTTTTCGGTGTAATGCAGGATACAGCCGTTTACGCCGCCGCCGACAATGGTGTTATAGGCCGGGAAGCGAGCACCGTGACGAATAAATTCATGCTCAATTTCGCCCTGCAGCTGATATTCATACATACCGGGCCGACAGGCTTGCATGGCGCGCGTGTGAGCCAGCGCACTGATCTCACCGGCACGGCGCAGCACGGCCAGTTCCTCAGCACTTTTGAACAGACGCATTTCGTGTACCCAGGGACGCCAGTCAGTTACGGTTGCCGGCGCCGAGAGGTTTTGACGAAAGCCGCGGCGCAGTGTTTCCAGGGCGTCGAACAGCTGGCGATCGGCGTCAGCGTATTCGCCCTGCGCGTGGTACACCACATCCAGACCATTTAACAGCAGATGCAGCTGCTCCGGCAGGTCGCTCCAGGGAAGTGCGCGATCAACACCCAGTTTCTCAGGCGCGGCATCCTGCCCGAGACGGCGGCCAAACCAGGTCTCCGCCGTCAGATCGCGAACCCGGTTAAACAGCACGCTGTGGTTATGCGTTTCGTCGCTTTTAATCAGCAGCAGCAGCGCTTCCGGCTCATTAAAACCGGTGAAGTACCAAAAATCGCTGTTCTGGCGATAAGGATATTCGGTGTCGTTGCTGCGCGGCGCTTCCGGTGCGGCGAAAATCAGCGCGGCGCTGGCTGGGGCCATACGAGACAGCAACGCCTGACGACGTTGCTGAAAAGTGTTCAGCGTAATCATTATCTGCACTCCCTGTTAAATGGACGTTTATACCCCGGCGGTCACTGCGCCACGCGCGGCTAAGTTAGTGTAGCGTCGGTTTTTTTTGCACTTCAGGCGCGGTGGGTGACTGATGGGTAAAAGAACTGAAGCAAAGCACGGCGGCAACGCGTACATATTCGATCACCTCTTCCAGCGACTGCTCCAGCTCTTCTTGATCTTCATCCTCATCATAGCCAAGCTGGGCAATGGTGCGCAGGTCATCAATCGCCTCGCCCGTCTCGCCGGTGACCTTATCCAGTTTCGTTTGCGTCACGCCTAAACCCAGCAGGAAGTGGTTAACCCACCCGGCCAATGCATCTGCACGATCGAAGACAGTAATATCGTCGCCTTCTGGCAGATAGAGCTGGAACATAAAGCCATCATCTTCCAGCGCATCCAGCACGCTGCCGTGCAGCAGCAGCAGCGGCTGGGAAACCGCCTGTGGAAAAGCCAAACCTTCATTAATCAAATCGTTAACCAGCGGTTTCCAGCTGTGGTCAAGATTGCCGCCGCAGATAATGCCACTCAGTAATCCGTGGATTTCGGCGGGCGTCATGCCGACGCCCTGCTGGGTAAGTACGGCTGCCAGGGTGTCGTAGTCTGGCGCAGAGTTCTGTAAAGACATAAGTATTCATCGTCGTTGGCGGAATAAGTTCATGGTATGCTACCACCAGGTGCCGCAACGATTCCAGAAAAGGGGTTGTAACTTATTTAGCGGGTCTATATAGTGGCGCCCCTCCCAAGCCATTGAACGGTAAGGGTGAAGCGGGCGCAGTAATCAGTCGGGAAGGTTCAATGTCGGCACAACCGGTAGATATACATATTTTTGGCCGTTCTTTACGAGTAAATTGTCCGCCAGAACAGCAAGATGCTTTAAATTTGGCGGCGGAAGATCTCAATCAGCGGTTGCAAGATTTAAAAGTTCGCACTAGAGTCACAAATACAGAGCAGCTGGTGTTCATCGCTGCGTTGAATATTTGCCATGAGCTGGCGCAGGAAAAAAGCAAGACCCGCGACTATGCTGCTAACATGGAACAACGCATCCGAATGCTGCAGCAGACCATTGAGCAGGCATTACTTGAGCAAGGTCGCATTACTGAACGCCAGGGTGCTAAGTTCGAATAGTACTTCATGGTTACTGTGATAGAGTAACGGTGAAGCAAATTTTCTCTGAGATGTTTGCAAGCGGGCCAGTCCCCTGAGCCGATATTTCATACCAACAGAGTGTGACGCTCTGCTACCTGTGTGCATGCTCGGTCCGTCCGAGAAGCCTAATGGTTGCGACGGCATACTCACCTTGAACCAAGGGTTCAAGGGTTACAGCCTGCGGCGGCATCTCGGAGATCTCCCCTCTTCTATCACCCTTTAAGTACCAGCGCGTTACACGTGAAAAAACCCACTTCTAAAAAAAAGCATCTTCTTTTGTCTTAACTCTTGCTGTGAGCAACGCTTTTTTCATCCTGCACTTCTTCTCGTTAATCATCCTGTTATAGTGATTTTATTCACTTTCCGCGTTAGCAGGTAACTCAATGCCGTCGCTCTCATTACGTGACAGACAGGATATCCGCAGCCATATTCGGCATCTGCGCCGCTCGCTCTCTGCTGCGCAACAGCAGACGGCAGCCGATCGGGTTGCTGAACACGCCATCAACTTCGCCCCGGTCTCACAAGCGCAGAACATCGCTCTGTTTCTCTCCTTCGACGGCGAGCTGAATACCCGGCCGTTGATAGCGCGTCTCTGGCAGCAGCATAAAAACGTCTTTTTGCCTGTCCTGCATCCTTTTTCACGCGGTCAGCTGCTGTTTTTGCGCTATACGCCAGAAAGCGACCTGCGCCTTAATCGTCTGCGCATTCCGGAACCGCCACTGGACGTGCGTCATATTATTCCGCTGTCTCAGCTGGATATCATCATGATGCCGCTGGTTGCTTTTGACAGTTACGGCCAGCGGCTGGGCATGGGCGGTGGATTTTACGATCGCACGTTACAGCACTGGCAGCAGCATCGCCTGGCCACGATCGGCCTGGCGCACGATTGTCAGCATGTGGATGCCTTACCGGTCGCAGAATGGGATGTACCGCTGAGCGCAGTGATTACGCCAGCAAAACTGTGGCAATGGGATCTAACATGAGGAGAGAACGGATGCGCTTACAGAGCATAGGGGGAAACAAAATAGCCCGCCGCCTGAAACAGGCATGCGGGCCGGGACATCAGCAGTGAGCGTCGTTAAATCAGTAGAGCAGGCGCGCGCGCATGGTGCCTGGAATGGCCTTCATCAGCTGTAGCGCTTTATCCGCTACCGTTTGATCGGCATCGATGTCGATCACCACGTAGCCCATATACGGCGTGGTTTGCAGGAACTGGGCGGCGATGTTGATGCCTTGCTCAGCAAAGATCTGGTTGAGCGCAGTCAGCACGCCAGGACGGTTCTCGTGGATATGCAGCAGTCGGCTGACATGCTCGCCATGAACTGGCAGAGAGACTTCCGGGAAGTTAACCGCAGAGAGCGTTGAACCGTTATCGGAGTACTTCGCCAGCTTACCGGCCACTTCAATGCCGATATTTTCCTGCGCTTCTTCGGTGGAACCACCAATGTGCGGCGTCAGAATCACATTGTCGAACTCACACAGCGGCGACGTGAAAGGATCGCTATTAGTTGCCGGCTCGGTAGGGAAAACGTCAATTGCGGCGCCAGCAAGGTGTTTACGCTTCAGCGCATCGCACAACGCAGGAATATCTACTACTGTACCGCGCGAGGCGTTGATCAGCAGCGCGCCTGGCTTCATCCAGGCCAGCTCTTTCTCACCGATCATATCCTGCGTTGAGGCAGTTTCCGGCACGTGCAGCGTGACGATATCGCTCATTCCCAGCAGTTCGCTGAGCTGGTTAACCTGAGTGGCATTGCCCAGCGGCAGTTTATTCTCGATATCGTAAAAATAGACGTGCATGCCCAGGCTTTCCGCCAGCACGCCAAGCTGCATACCGATGTGGCCATAGCCAATGA
This sequence comes from Duffyella sp. Ts4, assembly GCF_051851875.1. Lineage (NCBI taxonomy): Bacteria > Pseudomonadati > Pseudomonadota > Gammaproteobacteria > Enterobacterales > Erwiniaceae > Duffyella > Duffyella sp. Ts4. Next base: position 33,433 of record NZ_JBLYPN010000016.1, read on the forward strand.
TGCCGAGCTTTTTGCCGCGCGCTTCATAGGAGCCAACCGCCAGCTTGTTCCAGATACCACGGTGCGCCTTGGCATTCGCTTCCGGAATACCGCGCAGCAGCAGCAGCAGCTCGCCGATCACCAGTTCTGCAACAGATCGGGTATTAGAGAAAGGTGCATTAAACACCGGAATACCGCGCTGCGCCGCAGCATTGAGATCAACCTGGTTAGTGCCGATGCAGAAGCAGCCAACCGCCACCAGTTTTTCTGCCGCCGCGAAAACTTCTTCTGTCAGCTGCGAGCGCGAACGGATGCCGATGAAATGCGCATCGCGAATTGACGCTTTCAGTGCTTCTGTATCCAGCGCACCTTTATGAAATTCGATGTTGGTGTAACCCGCAGCACGCAGATTTTCCAGCGCGCTTTGGTGCACGCCTTCCACCAGCAGGAACTTAATCTTGTCTTTCTCCAGTGATACCTTTGCCATTTCCCGACCTTATTATGCAGACTTCAGATGGAGCTGATGATCGGTAGCTGTACCCATGCAAAAGAGCGTTTCTCCTGTCCGTCACGATTCAGCACGGTGACCAACCGGACAATTCTCTTCTGCCTGCGTCAGCTAACCAGATATAAGCCAGCCTTCTGCCAAAATAACAAAATTTACGTATGGAGCAATACAAACGATTGCCTGACATGCAGCACAGGCAGAGCGCCTGTTGCTGCGACATGGCACAAAATCTGGCTAAGGAATTTAGCCCCAGAATGTTAGCAATGTCAGCGTGCTGTTTGTGACATAAGTCACTAAATATTGCGGGTTAACAAAAGTTACGTTTTAGCGGAAAAAACTCAGCGCTGCAGATCATTTCTCAATGGTTCGCACGCCATTTGGACCGCCAATCAATGCCACGTCGGCTCCGCGGGCAGCAAACAGCCCTACCGTCACCACGCCAGGCAGCGCGTTAATGGCCTGCTCAAGCGCAATCGGCTCCATGATACGCAAGTTGTGCACATCCAGAATGATATTGCCGTTATCGGTAATCACATGCTGGCGATATTCCGGCAGACCACCCAGCTTAACCAGCTCGCGGGCAACAAAACTGCGCGCCATCGGGATCACCTCAACCGGCAACGGAAAGTGCCCCAGCACGTCGACTTCTTTTGACGCATCGGCGATGCAGATAAACCTGGTCGCCACGGCGGCAATGATCTTTTCGCGCGTTAATGCCGCGCCACCGCCTTTGATCATTTCCATTTGCGGATTGATTTCATCTGCGCCATCGACATATATCGCCAGCGAATCGACCTCGTTCAGGTCAAAAACGGGAATGCCCAACGCCTTCAGTTTTAACGTCGAAGCTTCCGAACTGGATACCGCACCGTCAATCTGGTGTTTTATCGTGCCCAGCGCATCAATAAAATGCGCGGCGGTGCTGCCGGTGCCCACGCCAACAATCGTGCCGGGCTGGACATATTCCAGCGCGGCCCAGCCTACGGCCTTTTTCAGTTCATCCTGAGTCATGATATAAACCTGTGCTGCCACTAAGTTGAGGCGCGTAGTATAAATCAAGCTTCTGTGAAAGTGCGCATAGCACAGAGAGCGATTCGCAGCTTTGTAAGCCAGCCCACAAAACACGCTGTAACGAGAAGTACCCGGCAACAGGCTGTTTTATGGCATAGTGCAGAAAACCATCCTGAGAGAGAAACAGAACGCTAATGAAACGCCCGGATTATCGAACGCTTCAGGCGCTGGACGCAGTGATTCGTGAACGCGGCTTTGAGCGCGCGGCACAAAAGCTTTGCATTACGCAGTCAGCGGTCTCACAGCGTATCAAACAACTGGAAAATCTGTTTGGCCAGCCGCTACTGGTGCGCACCGTGCCGCCCCGCCCCACCGAACAGGGACAAAAACTGCTGGCACTGCTGCATCAGGTTGAGTTGCTGGAAGAGGAGTGGCTGGGCGATGAGAACAGCGGCACCACACCACTGCTGCTGTCGCTGGCGGTCAATGCCGACAGTTTGGCGACCTGGTTACTGCCTGCGTTAAAAGATGTGCTGGCTGATTCACCGGTGCGCCTCAATTTGCAGGTGGAAGATGAAACACGCACTCAGGAGCGCCTGCGCCGCGGTGAAGTGGTCGGCGCGGTAAGTATCCAGCCGCAGCCATTACCCAGTTGCCTGGTCGATCAGCTGGGCGCGCTGGACTATCTGTTTGTTGGCTCGCCCGACTTTGCCGCCCGCTATTTTCCCAACGGCGTCACCCGCTCAGCGCTGCTGAAGGCACCCGCGGTGGCGTTTGACCATCTTGATGATATGCATCAGGCGTTTCTGCAGCAGAACTTCGATCTCTCTCCGGGCAGCGTACCCTGCCATATCGTCAACTCGTCAGAGGCCTTTGTGCAGCTGGCAAGACAGGGTTCAACCTGTTGTATGATCCCGCACTTGCAGATTGAGCGCGAGCTGGCGAATGGCGAACTGGTGGATTTAACGCCAGGACTGCTGCAGCGACGCATGCTTTACTGGCACCGTTTTGCGCCCGAAAGTCGCCTGATGCGTCGGGTAACGGATGCGCTGCTGGCGCATGGTCATCGCGTGTTAAGACAGGATGCGGAGATGATCTAAAAAATAGGGCGGGATGCCGCCCTGTTAACTGATTTACTGCGGCTGAAGCTGGAACACCACATCAACTTGATCGTCAAAGTGGATGCTCTGTTGCTCATAGGTTTGCTGCGCGGTCGTGTCCGCCATTGCCGAAGCTGATTTATACATGCGAGCCACCGGCATTGGCTGATAATTTGAGACGTGATACCGCACGCTCCATACCGCGCCAAGCTTGCTGTGGAAACCTTCAGCCAGTGCCTGTGCCTGCTGGGTCGCATTGGCAATTGCTGCCTGGCGCGCTTTATCCTTGAACGCTTCCGGGTTGGCTACACCTAACTCAACCGAGCGAATCTCATTCAGACCCGACTTCAGCGCACCGTCCAGCAGCTCATTAAGCTTATCGAGCTGGCGCAATGTGACCTGCACCTGACGCACGGCACGGTAGCCTTTCAGCACCGCTTTGCCCTCTTTGGTGTAATCATATTCCGGCTGCGTACGCAGGTTAGCGGCATCAATATCTTTTTTCTCAATGCCATTTTTATTCAGAAAATCAAAATACTGTGCGACGCGATCGTCAGCCTGTTTCTTTGCCTCTGCGGCTTCTTTAGACGAAACATTCACTTCGATAGCCAGCGTGGCGATGTCAGGCGTTGCGTCAACGCTGGCCTGGCCAGACGTCACAACGTGCGGGCCGTTAGGCAGTTCTTCCGCCTGAGAAACCAGCGGCAGCGTGCCCATTGCCATTAGGGCTGAAAGAGCCAGAGCTTTCATTTTCACCAAAGTCCTCCTTGAGGGGTTATCGCTAAAAGATGGGATTACAACGCCAGCTTGCCTGAGCAGCAAGCGGTTTTCCATGTGCGATGTTCTGAGTTTTCATTGTGGCAAAAGTTCCGCCAACGCGCGCGAACTCTTTAGTGAAAACCGGCAATGCCCTGTTGCGCCAGGCGAAACGCGATAAACCACATGATGACACCCACCAGCAAATTGATAATGCGCTGGGCGGCGGCCGTGCGCAGAACCGGTGAAAGCGATGCCGCTAACAGCGCCAGGCCAAAAAACCAGGCCAGCGAGGCACTGATGGTGCCAAAAGCGAACCAGCCACGTGCCGCCTGCGGTAGCTGACTGCCCAGGCTACCCAGCACCACAAAAGTATCTAAATAAACGTGCGGATTAAGCCAGGTCACCGCCATCATGGTGGCAACAATCCGCCAGCGGCTCTGCTTTGCCACCGTTTCGTCAGCCAGCGACAGGTTGCGATTACAGGCAATACGTAATGCACCAAAGCCATACCACAGCAGAAATGCTACGCCGCCCCAGGTCACCAGATTAAGCAGCAGCGGTGACTGTGTTAACAACGCGCTGCCGCCAAAAATCCCGGCACAGATCAGCACCATATCGCTCAGGCTGCAAAGCGCGGCGGTCATAATGTGAAACTGTCGACGCACGCCCTGATTGAGCACAAACGCATTTTGTGGGCCTAAAGGTAAAATAAGCGCCAGACCAAGCATAACGCCTTGAAAATAATAGGAGAGCATGCCGTTTTCCCGTTATGGCTATGAACAGACGCAGTGTAAATCGCGACCACTATTAGTGGAAATTCAAAATAGTGATAGAGCATTAGCGCAGCTGATAACCTGACAACCGACATAAAAAAAGGAGCCCTCAGGCTCCCTTATTCAATACAGCGTGTTATTTGCTGAGCGACACTTTTTGCTCAGCATCCGGCTGCGCAGGCTCAGCGCGATGCAGATGCACATCCATCTGTGGATAAGGAATACCGATGCCGTGCTCGTCCAGCTTGAGCTTGAAGTTCTTCATCAGATCCCAGTACACATTCTGCAGATCGCCGCTGTTGCTCCAGCAGCGCACCACGAAGTTCAGCGATGACGCTGCCATTTCGTTCAGGCCAATCTGCACGCCTTTTTCCTGCAGTACGCGTGAATCGGCATCAACCACTTCGCGCAGCAGCGTCAGCACCTGATCGACATCCGCATCATACGCGACACCGATAATGAACTCGTTGCGTCGTACCGGCTCGCGCGAAAAGTTGACGATGTTACCGGAGATAATTTTGCTGTTCGGCACCACCACAATTTTGCCATCGGCGGTACGTAACGTGGTAGAGAAGATCTGCACGCTTAATACCGTGCCCATCACGCCGCCGAGATCGACAAACTCACCGGTGCGGAACGGACGCAGCGTAACCAGCAACACGCCAGCCGCCAGGTTAGAGAGCGATCCCTGAAGTGCCAGGCCAACGGCCAAACCGGCTGCACCCAGCACGGCAATCACCGATGCTGTCTGCACGCCAACCCGCCCCAGTGCGGCGATTAGCGTAAAGGCGATTACGCCATAACGCACCAGCGTGGCCAGGAAGTCAGAAACCGTGTCATCAATATGACGTGCACGCAGCAAGCGTTTGACACCGTTAGAAATAATGCGCGCAATGAGCATGCCGATAATCAAAATGGCGATAGCGGCCACAATGTTCACCGCATAGCTCAGCAGCAGCGCCTGATTGCGCACCAGCCAGCTCCCGGCGCTGTTAATGCCATCAACTACATGCAAATCTTCCATCTGTTAGCCCTGTTGTTGTTCCTGAAAAGAAGCATTATTGCCGAAGCGCTTCGGCAATCCACAGAGAAAGGGTAACTAATAAATAACGGATACGCCAAATCCCCGTTGAATTTGCTCTGTTTTTTGAGCTAATTCCATAAAAAAAGGCCCCGAAGGGCCCTGTTTTGTACAAACTTTCGCAGCTTACAGCACGTCGATCGCGTTCAGTTCCTGGAATGCCTGCTCCAGGCGCACAACCATAGAAGATTGTGACGCACGCAGCCATACGCGTGGATCGTAGTACTTTTTGTTTGGCTTCTCAGCGCCTTCCGGGTTACCCAGCTGCGCCTGCAGATAGCCTTCGTTCTTTTTGTAATATTGCAGAATGCCGTCCCAGGTTGCCCACTGGGTATCGGTATCAATGTTCATCTTGATCACGCCGTAGCTGATAGATTCTTTGATTTCTGCAGCAGAAGAACCGGAACCACCGTGGAACACGAAATCCAGCGCGTTGTGCGGCAGATTGTGTTTACTGGTCACGAATTCCTGAGAATCACGCAGGATGGTTGGGGTCAGCTTCACGTTGCCTGGCTTGTAAACGCCGTGCACGTTACCAAAGGAAGCGGCGATGGTGAAACGTGGGCTGATAGCGCTCAGTTTCTCATACGCGTAGTTCACATCTTCTGGCTGAGTATAAAGGGCTGATGCGTCCATGTGGCTGTTGTCGACGCCATCTTCTTCACCACCAGTACAACCTAATTCGATCTCCAGCGTCATATCCAGTTTGGCCATGCGCGCCAGATATTTGCTGCTGATCTCGATGTTTTCTTCCAGTGATTCTTCAGACAGGTCGATCATGTGTGAAGAGAACAGCGGCTTACCGGTTTTCTTGTAGTGCTCTTCGCCCGCGTCCAGCAGACCGTCGATCCACGGCAGCAGTTTCTTGGCGCAGTGGTCAGTGTGCAGGATAACCGGCACGCCATACTGCTCGGCCATCAGGTGAACGTGCTGTGCACCGGCGATAGCACCGAAAATAGCGGCGCCCTGTGGCTTGTCAGTTTTGAAACCTTTACCCGCGATAAACGCGGCACCACCGTTGGAGAACTGGATGATGACCGGCGCTTTGACTTTCGCGGCAGCTTCCAGTACGGCATTGATGGAGTCGGAACCCACACAGTTCACTGCGGGCAGAGCAAACTTGTTCTCTTTGGCGACTTTAAAGATTTTCTGCACGTCATCACCGGTGACAACGCCTGGTTTTACGAAATCAAAAATTTTAGACATCTCATAGGTCCTGTTTTGTCGGCCGTGTATACGGGGTACAAGGGATTTAGCGCCCTTGCGGGCAATATTTCAGGCAGGACACTGCGCCTGCCTCCATAAGGTTACTGTTTCGCACGCTCTTCGAGCATAGCAACAGCTGGCAATGTTTTACCTTCCACGAATTCCAGGAAAGCACCGCCACCGGTTGAGATGTAGGAGATTTTATCCTCGATGCCGAACAGATCGATAGCCGCTAAGGTATCGCCGCCGCCAGCCACAGAGAACGCGTCGCTGTCCGCGATTGCATTGGCCACAATTTCAGTGCCCTTGCGGAAATTAGGAAACTCAAACACGCCTACCGGGCCGTTCCACAGGATGGTTTTGGCATTTTTCAGAATGTCAGCCATCGCCTGTGCGGTTTCATCACCGAAGTCCATAATCTCTTCGTTTTCCTGAACGTCGGAAACTTTTTTCACCGTTGCCGGGGCAGTTTCAGAGAATTCCATGCCGACGCGGGAATCAGTCGGTACTGGAATACCGTATTGATCGCGCAGGTCTTTCGCTGCTGCCACGAAGTCTGGTTCATAGAGTGATTTACCGACCTTGTTGTCGATCGCGACGAAGGTATTCGCGATGCCGCCGCCAACGATCACGGTATCAGCAATTTTCACCAGCGATTGCAGTACATCAAATTTGGTAGAGACTTTTGAGCCGCCAACCACCGCCACCAGCGGACGTTCCGGGTTGCTCATTACTTTACCCAGCGCTTCCAGTTCAGCAGAGAGCAGCGGGCCAGCGCAGGCAACAGGTGCAAATTTTGCCACGCCGTGGGTCGAAGCCTGCGCGCGGTGTGCGGTGCCAAAGGCATCCATTACAAATACATCGCACAGTGCCGCGTATTTTTTCGAGAGGGCTTCGTCGTCTTTTTTCTCACCTTTGTTGAAGCGCACGTTTTCCAGCACAACCAGTTCGCCTGCGCCTGCTTCAACGCCATCAAGGTAATCTTTTGCCAGCGTAACGTTGGTGCCGTTCAGTTTCTCTTTCAGGTAGTTAACCACCGGCAGCAGAGAAAACTCTTCGTTATACTCGCCTTCAGTTGGACGACCCAGATGAGACGTTACCATCACTTTAGCGCCCTGCTTCAGCGCCGCTTCGATGGTTGGCAGCGAAGCACGAATACGTGCGTCGGACGTCACTTTTCCTGCTTTTACCGGTACGTTCAGATCCGCACGGATCAGAACACGTTTACCTGCCAGATCCAGATCGGACATCTTAATTACAGACATGGTGAACCCTCTCGTTGATTCTCATCTAATTTTGTCAGACGCAGTCCGCGCCTTACCTGAAACCGCTTGCGGCCATGGCTAACGTGGTATCGAGCATCCGGTTAGCAAAGCCCCACTCGTTGTCGCACCAAACCAGCGTCTTGATCAGGTGCTGACCGCTGACCCGCGTTTGCGTGCCGTCCACAATGGCACTGTGCGGATCGTGGTTAAAATCTACTGAGACTAACGGCAATTCCGTATAGTCAACTATACCACGAAATGCCCCTTCTGCCGCCTTGCGTAACAAGGCGTTAACCTCTGTTGCCGTCACCGCCTGTTCAACGCTGACGCTCAGGTCAATGGCCGTCACGTTTATCGTAGGCACCCGCACCGCAATCGCCTCAAAGCGATCGTTAAATTTAGGAAAAATACGGGTAATGCCAGCCGCCAGCCGCGTATCCACCGGAATGATCGACTGACTGGCCGCGCGTGTCCGCCGCAGGTCGCTGTGATAGGCGTCGATCACCTGCTGATCGTGCATCGCCGAGTGAATCGTAGTGACCGTGCCCGATTCGATACCAAATGCATCATCCAACAGCTTGATGACGGGAATAATGCAATTGGTGGTGCAGGAGGCGTTAGAAACGATACGGTCATCAGGCTGCAGCGCCTGTTCGTTAACGCCAAATACCACGGTTGCGTCGAGATCGTTGCCGCCAGGATGCGAGAACAGCACCTTTTTGGCGCCCGCCTGCAAATGTGCTTCACCGTCCGCGCGGCTGCCATACACGCCGGTGCAATCCAGCACCACATCCACATTGAGTTCGCGCCACGGCAGATCGGCGATGGCGGGCTGATGCAGCAGGCGCAGCGTATCATCGCCGACCCACAGCAGATCGCGTTCCTGACGCACGTCAAACGCGAAGCGCCCGTGGCTGGTGTCATACTTCAGCAAATGCGCCATTCCTGCCGCGTCCGCCAGCTCATTGATGGCAACCACGGTGATTTCCGCGCGACGGCCGGTTTCATACAGGGCACGCAATACGTTACGCCCAATACGTCCAAAGCCATTTATCGCCACACGAACAGTCATACTTTTCCTGCAACCCCAGTGAATAAGGCGGTAAGCGTGAGTCAGACAGCGTAATTTGTACAGGAATTTTCGCCGCCCTTGTTTCAGCGTAACGTGTATATGGCACCTTTACTGAAACGGTTCAGCTACGATAATGGAAGGCAGGAATAAGCGGAATGATTGCGATCAATTCATCGTGCGAATTTTCGATCCACATCACAAAACCAGCAAAATTCTGGCTGCTGAATGCGCATCAAACAGATCATCGTCAGTGAGAACAAACCGCAATAAAAAAGGGGACGATATGCTCGTCCCCTTTCTGCAGGCAAAGTGATTAAACGCGATTACAGCAGCGCTTTCGCTTTTGCCACCACGTTATCAACCGTAAAGCCAAACAGCTCGAACAGCTGCTCGGCCGGTGCGGATTCACCAAAGCTGGTCATGCCGACGATAGCGCCATTCAGGCCGGTGTATTTGTACCAGTAATCGGCAATGCCCGCTTCGATGGCGACGCGTGCGCTGACCGCTTTCGGCAGCACCGATTCGCGATAGGCTTCATCCTGCTTGTCGAACGCATCGGTAGACGGCATGGAAACCACGCGCACCTTGCGGCCTTCGGCGGTCAGCGTGTTGTACGCACCTACCGCCAGTTCCACTTCAGAACCGGTTGCGATCAGAATCAGCTCAGGCTGGCCATCGCAATCCTTCAGCACATAGGCGCCGCGCGCCACGTTGGCCAGCTGCTCGGCTGTACGATCCTGCTGGGCAAGGTTCTGACGCGAGAAGATCAGCGCGGTTGGGCCATCCTGACGCTCGATGGCATATTTCCATGCCACGGCAGATTCAACCTGATCGCAGGGACGCCACAGGCTCATGTTTGGCGTAGTACGCAGGCTGGCCATCTGCTCAACCGGCTGATGCGTTGGGCCGTCTTCACCCAGGCCGATGGAATCATGGGTATACACCATGATCTGACGGATTTTCATCAGTGCAGCCATACGCGCCGCGTTACGGGCATATTCCACAAACATCAGGAAGGTTGCGGTGTACGGCAGGAAGCCGCCGTGCAGCGCAATGCCGTTGGCGATAGCGGTCATACCGAATTCGCGCACGCCGTAATGAATGTAGTTACCGGCAGTATCGTCGTTGATTGGCTTTGAGCCAGACCAGATGGTCAGGTTGCTCGGGGCCAGATCCGCAGAACCGCCCAGATATTCCGGCAGAATCTTACCGAAGGCTTCGATGGCGTTTTGCGACGCTTTACGGCTGGCGATTTTGGCCGGATTTGCCTGCAGTTGCTCAATAAACTTCTGCGATTCCTGCTGCCAGTTAGCGGGCAACTGGTTGGTTGAGCGGCGCTTGAATTCCGCGGCCAGCTCAGGATGCGCCTGCGCATAGGCAGCAAATTTCTCGTTCCAGGCTGACTCTTTCGCCTGGCCCATCTCTTTGGCATCCCACTGGGCGTAGATGTCTTGTGGAATCACGAACGGTGCGTGTTCCCAGCCCAGCTGTTTGCGGGTCAGCGTGATTTCGTCATCGCCCAGCGGCGCGCCGTGGGAATCGTGCGTGCCCGCTTTATTCGGTGAACCAAAGCCGATAACGGTTTTACACATCAGCAGTGATGGCTTATCGCTGACGGTTTTCGCTTCTTCAATCGCGGCTTTAATGGCATCGGCGTTGTGTCCGTCTACGCCCTGCACCACGTGCCAGCCGTAAGCCTCAAAACGTTTCGCGGTATCGTCAGTAAACCAGCCATCAATATGACCATCGATGGAAATGCCGTTGTCATCATAAAATGCCACCAGCTTGCCCAACTTCAGCGTACCGGCCAGTGAACAGACCTCATGGGAAATGCCTTCCATCATGCAGCCATCGCCCATAAACACGTAGGTATTATGGTCAACGATGTCGTGTCCCGGACGGTTGAACTGTGCGGCCAGTGTGCGTTCAGCAATGGCGAAACCCACAGCGTTAGCGATGCCCTGGCCCAGCGGACCGGTGGTGGTTTCAATGCCCGCGGTGTAGCCATATTCCGGGTGGCCTGGCGTTTTAGAGTGCAGCTGACGGAAGTTTTGCAGCTCGTTGATCGGCAGATCGTAGCCAGTGAGGTGCAGCAGGCTGTAGATCAGCATGGAGCCGTGGCCGTTGGAGAGCACAAAGCGATCGCGATCGGCCCACAGAGGATTTACCGGGTTGTGGTTCAGGTAGTCGCGCCATAACACTTCAGCGATATCCGCCATGCCCATCGGGGCGCCCGGATGGCCCGATTTTGCTTTTTGCACAGCATCCATACTCAATGCGCGAACGGCATTGGCCAGCTCTTTACGAGAAGACATGTTTTACTCCAGATCGGATATACGGCTTGGCCACACTTAACCTATTGTAATTAATGGATTATAAGGCAAAGCCAGGGGAAAGATGCCGATCAATGTACATGAAATAAGGGTAGAAAGTACATGGCGTACAATGCGATTTATCATGCGTAATTCGCGCATTCCGCGGCGTGCTGCTGGAAATCTGTGCACACTCCCGTTATAAACAACAGATTCTGCGCTGGCCTCTGTTGCGCAGGCTACTTTACACACGCTTTTTTGCCTTGTTATTGAATGGAAACAATCTGATGAAAATGACCCAACTCGCCGCCACTCTCGGCGTTACCCTGCTGCTAGCCGGCTGCCAGAATTTCGACAGCAATGCGCTGATGCAGTCCGGTGCGCAGGCTTTTCAGGCCGTCACGCTCAACGATCAGCAGGTGAAAACCCTGAGCGATCAGTCGTGCCAGAAAATGGACAGCGAAAATAAGGTAGCGGATGCCAACGATCCGTATCAGCAACGACTGAATAAAATTGCTGCCGCGCTGGGCGACAACATCAACGGCACGCCCGCTAACTACAAGGTTTATCTGACCAAAGACGTCAACGCCTGGGCGATGGCCAACGGCTGTATCCGTGTTTATAGCGGCCTGATGGATTTAATGTCCGACAATGAAGTGACCGCGGTAGTGGGTCATGAGATGGGTCACGTTGCGCTGGGCCATACGCGCAAAGCGATGCAGGTTGCGTACGGCACCACGGCGGCGCGCACCGCGGCGGCTTCAGCGGGCGGCATTGCGGCCACGCTTTCGCAGTCACAGCTGGGTGAAATGGGTGAAAAGCTGGTGAATGCCCAGTTCTCACAGAGCCAGGAATCACAGGCGGATGATTACTCGTTCGATCTGCTGAAAAAACGCGGCATCAGTCAGGAAGGTTTGGTGACCAGCTTTGAGAAGCTGGCAAAACTCGAAGGCGCGCAGCAGAGCAGCAGCATGTTTGACTCGCATCCGTCATCCAGCGCCCGCGCTGAGCACATTCGTCAGCGTATCGCCGCAGGCAAATAAATCAGTGAAACAAAAAGGGGCGCCAGTTGCGCCCCTTTTTCTATTTCAGGAAGCCTTTTAGCAGGCCGCCAACATCACTTTTGCCCGGTGAACTGGTATCCAGCTCGCCTTTCGGCGACAGCTTATCTACCACCATCGGCAGCATTTTTGCCACCGTGGATGCGGCGCTGTGAATATCCGTGCCCAGCTTATCTGCCAGCGATTTCAGACTCTCTTCGCCCAGCGCAGCATGCACTTCTTCGCCGCTCACCGGCTTGTTACCACTGTTGCTCAGCCAGGAGTCAACTACCGACGACAGACCGCCGCTGCGCAGTTTTTCCAGCAGCCGATCCGGCCCACCCTGCTCCTGTACCCATTTCCAGATAGCGAGTAGCTGATTAAACTTCCCGCCCTGAGCACCGCCGAGCGCGCCGCTTAAATCATCAAGTAATCCCATATTTCTCTCCTGCAAGCTTCTGAACAGAGTTAAGTGTAGTCGGCGAAGCGGCTATCAACCTTTATTGACCGCCTGCACGTGCAGCATATCCAGCGCCAGCGTCGCCGCCGCCAGGGCGGTCAGGTCCGACTGGTCGTAACCCGGTGCCACTTCCACCAGATCCATACCCACGATGTTCATGCCCTGCAGGCCACGTACCAGCTTGGTCGCTTTATCGGTGGTCAAACCGCCGATCACCGGCGTGCCGGTACCAGGCGCGTGCGCCGGATCGAGGCAGTCGATGTCAAAGGTCAGGTAAACCGGCAAATCGCCCACAATCTGCTTCACCTGCTGCAGAATATCGTCAACGCTACGGTCATTCACCTGTGCGGCATCCAGCACGGTATAGCCGAGATCTTTATCAAATTCGGTACGAATACCGATCTGCACGGAATGCGCTGGATCGATCAGCCCTTCGCCTGGCGCATGATGGAACATGGTGCCGTGGTCAAACTTAGCGCCGTTGGAATAGGTATCGGTATGCGCATCAAAATGCACCAGTGCCATTTTGCCAAAATGTTTGGCGTGCGCGCGCAGCAGCGGCAGCGTGATGTAGTGATCGCCGCCGAAAGTCAGCATGCGCTTGCCGCTGGCCAGCACTTTTTCTGCGTGCGCCTGCAGTCGGTCGGTGAGATCCTGTGAATCACCAAAGGCGTAAACCAGATCGCCACAGTCCACCACGTTCAGGCGCTCGCGCAGGTTAAAGTTCCACGGCCAGCGGCAGCCTTCCCACGCCAGGTTAGTAGAAATTTGACGGATCGCGCCCGGGCCAAGGCGGCTGCCAGGACGGCCTGAGGTCGCCGCATCAAATGGAATACCGGTAATAACCCACTCCGCATCGCTATCCCACGGGGTAAAGTGAACCGGGAAGCGCATAAACCCAAAGGCGTTGGAAACCAGCGAGTTGTCATATTCATGACCAAGGGTGTTATTCATAACAAATCCTCTGTTTTGCCTGTGCACAGCGGTATCAGGCTAAAAAAATCCCCTCCGCGTCGTTAACCCGACGAGGAAGGGATCGATAACGTTAGTTAACGTCACCAGACAACGTTAACTTTAGGGCAGTAACGCGGTTACTCATCTTCCAGATAGGTGTAACCGTACAGGCCGCTTTCAAACTCCTCAAGGAACTGCGCGCGCAGCTCTTCGTCGAGATCGGTTTGCTTCACCTGATTGCGGAACAGCGTCATCAGCTCTTCCGGATCAAGCTGCACATATTCCAGCATATCGGCAACGGTATCGCCTTCATCAGAGAGCTGCACTTCAACGCTGCCATCCGGGAAGGCAAAGACGTCAACGGCTTCGGTATCGCCAAACAGGTTGTGCATGTTGCCAAGAATTTCCTGATAGGCGCCAACCATAAAGAAACCGAGCATCGGTGGATTTTCCACGTCGTATTGCGGCATCGGCATGGTAGTGGCGATGCCGTCACCGTCAACATAGTGATCGATGGTGCCATCGGAGTCACAGGTGATATCCAGCAATACTGCACGGCGCTCAGGCACCTTATCCAGCCCTTCCAGCGGCAATACCGGGAACAGCTGATCGATACCCCACGCATCCGGCATCGACTGGAACAGCGAGAAGTTGACGTAAATCTTATCCGCCATGCGCTCCTGCAGTTCGTCGATAATCGGACGGTGCGCGCGGTTGCTTGGATCCAGATGCTGCTGAATATAGTGGCAGATGCTCAGATAAAGCTGTTCCGCCCAGGCGCGCTGGCCGAGATCGTAAGTGCCCGCCGAGTAGCCGGTATGGATATCAGAGAGATCCATCTGGCTGTCGTGCAGCCATTCACGCAGTGAACGACGATTGTTTGGCTCGTGCATCTCCAGCCAGGTTTCCCACAGGCTGATGATGGGACGCGGCGCATCAGCTTCTGGCGCCACCGGTGTGCTGAACTCGTTGCGTTCAACGCCGATGATGTTAGAAACCAGCACCGTATGGTGCGCGGTTACCGCACGGCCCGATTCGGTGATCACCGTTGGATGCGGCAGACCATGCTCTTCACAGGCATCGCCAATCGCCCAGATCACGTTGTTGGCATATTCGTTCAGGCCGTAGTTCACCGAACAATCTGACTGTGAGCGCGTACCTTCATAGTCAACGCCCAAGCCGCCGCCAACATCGAAACATTTGATGTTCACCCCCAGCTTGGCCAGCTCAACATAGAAGCGCGCCGACTCGCGCACGCCGGTGGCGATATCGCGGATATTGGACATCTGCGAGCCGAGATGGAAGTGCAGCAGCTGCAGGCTTTCCAGACGATCCGCTTCACGCATGATTCTAACCAGTTCCAGCACCTGCGTCGCCGACAGACCGAACTTCGATTTTTCGCCGCCGCTTGACTGCCACTTACCGGAGCCCTGCGACGCCAGACGCGCACGAATACCGAGGCGCGGCACCACGTTCAGCCGTTCTGCTTCTTCCAGCACCAGCTTCACTTCGGTCATTTTTTCGAGAACCAGATAGACCTTGTGGCCCATTTTCTCGCCAATCAGCGCCAGACGAATATATTCGCGATCTTTGTAGCCGTTACAAACAATCACCGAGCGCGTCATACCGGCATGCGCCAGCACCGCCATCAGCTCAGCTTTAGAACCCGCTTCCAGACCCAGCGGCTCGCCGGAGTTGATCAGCGACTCAATCACGCGTTTGTGCTGGTTAACCTTAATGGGATAAACCAGGAAGTAGTCGCCGGTATAGCCATAGGATTCGCGCGCACGTTTGAATGCGGCATTGATGGAGCGCAGGCGGTGTTGCAGAATTTGTGGAAAACAGAACAGCGCAGGCAGTCGTTGCCCTTCCGCTTCGCGTTCTTTAACCAGCTTCGCCAGATCGACGCGCGCTGAGGGCACATCCGGATCGGGACAAACGCTGATATGACCTAATTCGTTAACGTCATAATAGTTATTTCCCCACCAGGCAATGTTGTATGTGCGCAGCATTTTGCTGGCATCCTGATCGCTCATCGCTACCTCCTGCATGGAGCGGAGTACACCCTGTTCGCCTGCTGACGAACCCTTAATGTTTTTCATGTCGTCAGACATTGCGAACCTCAATATAAGTAGTTACTGATAAAGTGTAAAACACGTCGCCAAACTCCGTGTTACGAATGATAAAAAAGCGTAAGCCATCCCTCAGCAGAGGCTGAGAGGTCCGGAAATCACAAATTTAACCGGCGCTCGTGTCGTGATGATTACCGAATCGATTAAAATTTCGGCTGATTGCGAAGGAAGAGATCAACGGGATGAGGCACTGAAGCACGAAGCCGCGCAGCGAACCGGAAGAGAGAAGAAAAGCCTGGTTCATTACTCGCATCACCTCCACACATACGGTCAGCATGTGGATAAACGGTAAGAGGATGAATATCAGATATCGCGTAACCTTCCCGCGCCTGACTAAGTGCCAACAGAGCAGCGGCGTTTTATACAGCGGATAAGGGTTAAATGCAAAAACAAAATATTGAATTTGCAGCAGATGTCCGAATATTTAATATATCTTTCCCGCCTCACGCGCGATCTAACAAAAAAATTACTGGCAATTCGCCTGAGCTGTAACCTAGAATGGACGTCCAGATGTTAATCCATCTAAACCCTTTTTTGCTGCTCACGGCGTTGCCTGATGGAGCATGCAGATGGCGCAGCCACGCATGCTATGCAGTGCTTTCTAAACCGATTTCTAAGGTACAGATAAATGGCTAAACACCTTTTCACATCCGAGTCCGTATCCGAAGGACATCCCGATAAAATCGCTGACCAGATTTCCGATGCCGTGCTGGATGCGATTCTCGCTCAGGATCCTAAAGCGCGCGTAGCCTGCGAAACCTACGTCAAAACCGGTATGGTGCTGGTTGGTGGTGAAATCACTACCAGCGCATGGGTCGATATCGAAGAGATTACCCGCAATACCGTACGCGATATCGGCTATGTCCATTCCGATATGGGCTTTGATGCGAACTCATGCGCCGTGCTGAACGCCATCGGCAAACAGTCGCCGGATATCAACCAGGGCGTTGACCGCAGCGATCCGCTGCAGCAAGGCGCTGGCGATCAGGGCCTGATGTTTGGTTACGCCACCAACGAAACCGACGTGCTGATGCCTGCACCGGTGACCTATGCGCACCGTTTAGTGCAGCGTCAGGCTGAAGTTCGTAAAAGCGGCGAGCTGTCATGGCTGCGTCCGGATGCGAAAAGCCAGGTGACCTTCCAGTACGCCGACGGCAAAATTGTCGGTATTGATGCGGTCGTGCTCTCCACGCAGCATTCTGAAGAGATTGGTCAGAAAGACCTGCAGGAAGCGGTGATGGAAACCATCATCAAGCCGGTACTGCCTGCTGAATGGCTGAACGCCGACACCAAATATCACATCAACCCAACCGGCCGTTTCGTTATCGGTGGCCCAATGGGCGATTGTGGTCTGACCGGCCGTAAAATCATCGTTGATACCTACGGCGGCATGGCGCGTCACGGCGGCGGTGCTTTCTCCGGCAAGGATCCGTCAAAGGTTGACCGTTCAGCGGCCTACGCGGCCCGCTACGTTGCCAAAAACATCGTTGCTGCCGGCCTTGCAGATCGCTGTGAAATTCAGGTTTCCTACGCTATCGGCGTGGCAGAACCGACCTCCATCATGGTGGAAACCTTTGGCACCGAGAAGATCTCTACCGAGCAGCTGACGCTGCTGGTGCGTGAATTCTTCGACCTGCGCCCTTACGGTCTGATTCAGATGCTGGATCTGCTGCATCCGATCTACCGTGAAACCGCTGCCTACGGTCACTTTGGCCGCGAACATTTCCCATGGGAAAAAACGGACAAAGCAGTGCAGCTGCGTGAAGCTGCTGGCTTCTGATTATCCATTTTATTTCCGACTAAAGCGGGCTCTGGCCCGCTTTTTTTGTTCCTGCGCAACTTTATGCTTATTTTCTGATAGCGATTTTTCTGAAAAATCGTCCCAAATCCTGCCAAAAAACCGCTGATAATCGTGCTTTGACGCCCTGTTTTTTATCCTTCTCATTCACAATTTTCCCTGCCCGCTGAAGCATTTAAATGATAACGATTACAATTTGAAATGCTTTAGTTATCTGTAATTTAAGAATTTCAGGTCGTGGTTTTCGTCATTGAAATGCGCTATTTTCAGCGTCGTCTGATAGCCGATAAACAGAAGGATGTCAGAAACTTAACAACTGCTCTACCTTACTGGTTATTGACCAATTCAGGGTGATAAATGCTGAAAAACAGGGTTTCGGCGTGTGTAACCGATTACACCAGTGTGATCTGTCTCACTTTTTACTCTGCGCGGGTTTTTTAACATTCATAAAAACAATGATAGATACATGTGGAGGCAAAATGCCTGGGAAGACACACAAAAGCAGGACTTCAAATAAGGCAATGACCTTATTTGTCTGCTTTCTTGCCGCACTGGCGGGCTTACTTTTCGGACTCGATATCGGCGTGATCGCCGGTGCGCTGCCGTTTATTGCTAAAGACTTCAACGTCACTGCTCACCAGCAGGAATGGATTGTCAGCTCAATGATGTTCGGCGCGGCGATCGGTGCGATCGGCAGCGGTTGGATGTCTTCGCGTCTGGGACGTAAGAAAAGCCTGATGGCCGGTGCCGTTCTGTTTGTGATCGGCTCGCTCTGGTCAGCGATGGCGCCAAACCCCGATATGCTGATCGTGGCACGCGTGCTGCTGGGTCTGGCGGTGGGTATCGCTTCTTACACCGCGCCGCTTTACCTTTCTGAAATTGCGCCGGAAAAAATTCGCGGCAGCATGATCTCTCTTTATCAGCTGATGATCACCATCGGTATTCTGGGCGCTTATCTCACCGATACCGCGTTCAGCTTCACCGGTAACTGGCGCTGGATGCTGGGCATCATCACTATTCCGGCTCTGTTGCTGCTGGTTGGTGTTTTCTTCCTGCCGAACAGCCCACGCTGGCTGGCAGCGAAAGGCAACTTCCGTGATGCACAGCGCGTGCTGGATCGTCTGCGTGACACCAGCGAACAAGCGAAACGTGAACTGGATGAGATTCGTGAAAGCCTGAAGATCAAACAGAGTGGCTGGAGCCTGTTTAAGTCCAATACCCATTTCCGTCGCGCTGTTTATCTGGGCGTTCTGTTGCAGGTTATGCAGCAGTTCACCGGTATGAACGTCATCATGTATTACGCGCCGAAAATTTTTGAAATCGCTGGCTTTACCAACACCACCGAACAGATGTGGGGCACGGTGATTGTGGGTCTGATCAACGTACTGGCGACCTTTATCGCTATCGGTCTGGTTGACCGTTGGGGCCGCAAGCCTACACTGACGCTGGGCTTCCTGGTGATGGCAGCGGGCATGGGCATTCTGGGTACCATGCTGCACATGGGCATTCACTCCGTTGGCGCGCAGTACTTCGCCATCGCGATGCTGCTGATGTTCATTATCGGTTTTGCCATGAGTGCGGGTCCACTGATTTGGGTACTGTGTTCTGAAATTCAGCCGCTGAAAGGCCGTGATTTCGGTGTTACCGTCTCAACCACCACCAACTGGATCGCGAACATGATTGTCGGCGCCACCTTCCTCACCATGTTGAATACGCTCGGCAACGCGAATACCTTCTGGGTTTACGCGGGTCTGAACCTCTTCTTCATCGTGCTGACGCTGATGCTGATTCCTGAAACCAAAGGCGTTTCGCTGGAGCATATCGAGCGTAACCTGCTCGCCGGTAAGAAACTGCGTGATATCGGTCATCGCGACTGAGAGTAAATTAACGGCGGGACCTCCCGCCGTTTTTCTTTTCACTGATTGCCATCCCCTTTTCTGCGATTTATCCTCCCTGACATGAAACCGATTCGTCTTCCCGTCGCCCTGCAACAGGCCGTGATGCAGTCGTTGCGCACCCATTTGCAGCAGGCTAATCAGGCGCTGAAAACCCACTACCCGGAACCCGCGCTCAATTATCAACAACGCGGCACGGCTGCGGGCACCGCCTGGCTGGAGAGCTGGGAGATTCGCCTCAATCCTGTGCTGTTGCTGGAAAACCAGCAGGCCTTTGTCGACGAAGTGGTGCCGCACGAACTGGCGCATCTGTTGGTATGGAAACATTTTGGCCGCGTACCGCCGCACGGCAAAGAGTGGCGCTGGATGATGGAAACCGTGCTCGGCGTTCCGGCGCGTCGTACTCATCAGTTTGCCGTCGCCTCGGTGCGGCGCAATACCTTTCCCTATCGCTGTCGTTGCCAGCAACATCAGCTAACGGTTCGCCGTCATAATCGCGTGCAACGTGGCGAAACGCAGTATCGTTGCGTGCACTGCGGCGACGTTTTGCAGGCGGAATTATCCGCCAGCAGCTAAATCTGCTACCCTGCGAGCACGCTTAGCTAAAGATAAAATCTGGAATATGCCTCGCAAATTAATCATCGCATCTGCGCTGCTTTTTACTTCTTTCGCCGCACAGAGCCTCAACCTGAATAATTATCATCAGAATAATTTTCAGCAGGCGAAAACCTATGCCGTTGAGATCAACAGCGGCGCGCCCTCTTTCTACTGCGGCTGTAAAATCAGCTGGCAGGGCAAGAAAGGCACGCCCGATCTCGCTTCCTGTGGCTATCAGCCGCGTAAAAACGCTGAACGTGCCAGCCGCATCGAATGGGAACACGTGATGCCAGCCTGGGAGTTTGGTCATCAGCGTCAGTGCTGGCAGGATGGCGGCCGCAAAAACTGCAGCAAAGATGCGGTATACCGCAAAATCGAAAGCGACCTGCATAACCTGCAGCCCGCCATCGGCGAAGTGAACGGCGATCGCGGCAATTTTCCCTACAGCCAGTGGAACGGCAGCGAGCAGCAGTATGGCCGGTGTGAGATGAAGGTAGACTTTAAAAATAAGCAGGCGGAGCCGCCCGCCCGTGCCCGCGGTGCCATCGCACGCACCTACTTTTACATGCGCGACCAGTACAAGCTGCGCCTGTCACGCCCACAAACGCAGCTGTTTGAAGTATGGGATAAACAGTATCCGGTATCGGCGTGGGAATGTGAGCGCGATACGCGCATTGCGCGGGTTCAGGGCAACCATAATCCGTACGTGCAGCGTGCTTGCCAGCGCTAAAATCTCTGCCCTACACTAAGACACCCTTTTACGTCGGGCCTGCGGTTAACGCTGGCCCGGCCTTTCACTTACGTCCTGGCCACGCGTTATAACGCGAGGCTTTTTATTCTCAGGAAGCCCATGCGTATACCCCGCATTTATCACTCAGAACCTCTTCACGTTGGCAGCGAAATCGATCTGGAAGAGGATGCCGCCAACCACGTTGGACGCGTACTGCGCATGAGCGCCGGTCAGCAACTCGAGCTATTTGATGGCACTAATCTGACTTTTTCGGCTGAGATAACGCAAGCGGACAAAAAGCGTGTAAAAGTAAGAGTTGTTAGCAGCAATGCGGATAACCGCGAATCGCCGTTGCATCTGCATCTTGGGCAGGTGATGTCGCGCGGCGAGAAAATGGAGTTCACCATCCAAAAATCCATTGAGCTGGGCGTGAACGTCATTACCCCCTTGTTTTCTGAACGCTGTGGCGTGAAGTTAGACGCTGAGCGGCTGGCAAAGAAGATTCAGCAGTGGCAAAAAATTGCCGTTGCCGCCTGTGAACAATGCGGCCGTAACTGGCTGCCTGAAATTCGCCCGGCGATGACGCTGCAGGCCTGGTGTGCGGAAGCGGACAGCGGGCTAAAGCTTAATCTTCATCCGCGCGCGCAGCACAGCATCAATACGCTGCCGCAGCCGGTAGAACGCGTGCGCCTGCTGATTGGTCCTGAAGGCGGCCTGACCACAGAAGAAATTGCGATGACGGCGGATCAGGGCTTTACTGATATTTTGCTCGGCCCGCGCGTCTTGCGCACCGAAACCACCGCGTTGACGGCCATTACCGCATTGCAGGTTCGATTTGGCGATCTCGGCTAACGTTGCCCCGCGGCGCTAAGTCAGCCTGGCCTGTTTGTGGCATGCTACTGCACAGCTAAACTAAACGAATAAATGAAGCGAGCCATTAAGGCTCACCGGGAGAATAAGATGATTAAGTTAGGCATTGTAATGGACCCCATCGCGTCCATTAATATTAAAAAAGACAGCAGCTTTGCCATGTTGCTGGAAGCACAGCGCCGTGGTTACGAAATTCACTACATGGAGATGAACGATCTCTATCTGCGCGGCGGCGTGGGCCGCGCCCGCACGCGCACGCTGAGCGTCGAGCAGAACTACGACAAATGGTATGAATTCGGCAGCGAGCAGGACATTGCGCTGGCCGATCTTAACGTCGTACTGATGCGTAAGGATCCGCCGTTTGATACCGAGTTTATCTACGCGACCTATATTCTGGAACGCGCTGAAGAACAGGGCACGCTAATCGTCAACAAACCGCAAAGCCTGCGTGACTGTAACGAGAAGCTGTTTACCGCCTGGTTTGCCGAGCTGACGCCAGATACGCTGGTAACGCGCAGCAAAGAGCAGATCCGCGCCTTCTGGGAAGAGCACGGCGATATCATTCTGAAACCGTTGGACGGCATGGGCGGCGCCTCGATTTTCCGCGTGAAGAAAGAGGATCCGAACCTGTCGGTGATCATCGAAACGCTGACCGAACACGGTAACTTTTACTGCATGGCGCAGAACTATCTGCCTGCGATTACCGAAGGTGACAAGCGCGTGCTAATGGTCGACGGTGAGCCGGTGCCTTACTGCCTGGCGCGCATTCCTAAGTCGGGCGAAACCCGTGGTAACCTCGCGGCCGGTGGCCGTGGCGAAGCGCGTCCGCTGACCGAAAGCGACCTGGAAATTGCCCGCCGTGTTGGTCCAACCCTGAAAGCCAAAGGGCTGATTTTTGTTGGCCTCGACATCATTGGTGATAAACTCACCGAAATTAATGTAACCAGCCCAACCTGCATTCGCGAAATCGAAGCCGCTTTCCCGATCTCCATTACCGGCATGTTAATGGACGCCATTGAAAAGCGTTTGGGCTGATTCAGCAAACGGGGGGTGATCCCCGTTTTGCCAACCCGTTAATTGTACTTTCGGCACAAACCGCGAGCTTCATATTGCGCTTACGCTTGCCTGCTGCCGATGAGCCAGGCGAGTCGATAGAGTGCCGTATTATGAAGCGGCGCGGTGTGTTGCCAACAGCAATTGACCGCAGATAAAACGAGTGAGAATGAATTTACAGCATCATTTTTTAATTGCGATGCCTTCGCTACAGGACCCGCTCTTCAAACGCTCGGTGGTCTACATTTGCGAGCACAACGATGAGGGAGCAATGGGCATTATCGTGAATAAGCCGATGGAAAACCTCAACGTTGACGGCATGTTGAAAAAGCTGAAGATCTCTCCAACCACGCGTGATCCGGCCGATAAGCTTGATAAACCGGTGTTCTCCGGTGGCCCGCTGGCGGAGGATCGCGGCTTTATTCTGCATTCTGCGCAGCGCACTTTCGCCTCCAGCATTCGTATCTCTGATAACACGGTGATTACCACTTCCCGCGACGTGCTGGAATCCCTGGGCACCCCAGAGCAGCCGCAGCATGTGCTGGTGGCGCTGGGCTATTGCGCGTGGGAGAAAGATCAGCTGGAAGAGGAGCTGCTGGAAAATGCCTGGCTGACCACCTCCGCCGACAGCAACATCCTGTTCCATACCCCGATTGCTGAACGCTGGCGTGAAGCGGCGAAAAGCATTGGCGTGGATATTCACAATATCGCCAGTGAAGCAGGTCATGCCTGATGTCGCATACGCTTCTGGCCTTTGATTTTGGCACCAAAAGTATCGGCGTGGCGATTGGCCAGCAGATCACCGGCAGCGCCCGTCCGCTAACCGCCATTAAAGCACGTGACGGCATTCCCGACTGGCAGCTGATCGAGCGCCTGCTGAAAGAGTGGCAGCCCGATTTCGTGGTGGTTGGCTTGCCGCTCAACATGGATGGCACCGAACAACCGTTAACCGACCGCGCACGGAAATTCTCCCAGCGCCTGCATGGCCGTTTTGGCGTGCGCGTTGAGCTGCACGATGAACGTCTCAGCACCGTTGAAGCACGGGCAGAGCTGTTTGCTCACGGCGGATTTCGTGCGCTGAACAAAGGCAGCGTCGACTCGCTGTCGGCGGTAATCATTCTTGAAAGCTGGTTCGATACGCACTGATTAACCGCCTGCGTCCGGCGTTGCCGCCGCAGCCACCAGCGCCAGCCGGCTGCGCTCCTGCAGGCTCTGTTCAAAGGTTTGCATGCCAGACTGCGCGCCGGTTTGCAGCAGGCCCGGCAGCTGATGGGTTTTGCCTTCGCGGATCAGGTTGGCGGCCGCAGGCGTGTTGATCAACACTTCAAACAGGCCAATGCGCCCGCCCTGCCGCGCCGCGACCAGCCGCTGCGCCACCACCGCCTTCAGGCTGCCCGCTAACTGCGTGCGCACCAGATTTTTCTCTTCGGCAGGAAACACATCCACCAGCCGTTCCACCGCCTGCGCTGCGCCGCGGGTATGCAAGGTTGCCAGCACCAGATGGCCGGTTTCTGCCGCCGTCAGCGCCAGGCGTATAGTTTCGCTGTCACGCAGTTCACCCAACAGAATGACATCGGGATCTTCTCGCAGCGCCGCTTTTAGTCCCTGCGCGAAACTGCTGCAGTGCTGGCCCACCTCGCGCTGCTGAATCAACGCCCGCTGGCTGCGGTGCACAAACTCAATGGGATCTTCCAGCGTCAGAATATGCACATCGCGCTGCACATTGAGCTGATGGATCATCGCCGCGAGCGTGGTGGATTTACCGCTGCCGGTGGCGCCGGTCAGCAAAATCAGGCCATCCTGCTGCTCAAGCAGCATTGATACCACAGCAGGCAGCCGCAGTGTCTCCAGCGCCGGCGGTTCGCTGGCAATCAGCCGCAGCGCCAGCGAAAGGCCATTGCGCTGCGCAAACAGGTTCGCTCGCAAACGCGTGCCATCAGTGGTGGTCAGGGCAAAATCGACATGGCCAACGCTCTCCAGATAGCCAAGCTGCGTGGCACTGAGCCACTGGCGCGCCAGCTCCTCCAGCCGCTCGCCAGCCACTGTCTGCTGTTGTGGAATGGGTTCCAATGCGCCATATCGCCGCCACAGCGGCAAATGTCCGCTGCAAAGGTGCAGATCGGCGGCATTATGCTTTACACTAAGCGCCACGATATCTTCCACATTCATAATACTCTCCCGACTATGACCTCAATCCAGCACAACCTACAGCACGTACGCCAGCAAATCTCAGCGGCGGCGCAGCGTTGCGGCCGCGCTTCCGAAGAAGTCAGGTTGCTTGCAGTCAGTAAAACCAAGCCTGTGAGCGCGATCGAAGAAGCTATTCAGGCAGGCCAGCTCGCCTTTGGGGAAAATTACGTTCAGGAAGGGGTTGAAAAGGTCGTGGCGCTGGCCGCACATCAGCAGGTGGAGTGGCACTTTATTGGGCCACTGCAGTCGAACAAAAGCCGTTTGGTCGCAGAGCATTTTCACTGGTGTCACACGGTGGATCGCCTGCGCATCGCCAGCCGACTGAGTGAGCAGCGTCCTGCGGCGCTGGGCGAGCTGAACGTCCTGATTCAGGTCAATATCAGCGACGAAGCGAGCAAGTCAGGCATTGCGTTACCGGACGTGGCGGCGCTGGCTGATGCTATCAACGCCCTGCCCAATCTGCGGCTGCGCGGGCTGATGGCTATTCCGGCACCGCAGTCCTCTTATCAGGATCAACTGGCCGTCTGCCTGAAAATGGCCGGCGCTTTTGAGGCACTACAACGAGACTATCCTTCTGTCGATACGCTTTCTCTGGGAATGAGCGACGACATGGACGCCGCGATTGCGGCAGGCAGCACCATGGTGCGCATTGGAACCGCCATTTTTGGCGCACGCGATTACTCCACACAACAATAATTGAGGAACCTCATGCTAACGCTGACTTTTCTGGTCAAAACCCTGATCGACCTGTACGTAATGGTGCTGCTGTTGCGCATCTGGATGCAGTGGGCGCGCTGCGATTTTTACAATCCGCTGGCGCAGTTCGTGGTCAAAGTGACCCAGCCTATCGTCAAGCCGCTGCGTCGCGTTATTCCGGCTATTGGGCCGGTGGATACCGCCTCTCTGCTGCTGGCGTTTGTGTTGACCACGCTGAAATACCCGATTTTACTGCTGATTCAGGTGGGTGCCTTTTCGGTCGATCCAACCAACCTGCTGGTTGGGTTGCTGTCGCTGCTGAAATCGGCGGGATATCTGGTGTTCTGGGTGATCATCATTCGCTCACTGATGAGCTGGATCAGCCAGGGGCGCAACCCGGTAGATCAGGTGCTACTGCAGCTGACCGAGCCACTGATGGCGCCGATTCGTCGTATGCTGCCCGCCATGGGCGTCATCGACTTCTCCGCCATGATTGTGATTCTGGTGCTGTACGCGCTGAACTTCCTCGGCATGGATCTCTTCCCTGGCCTGTGGTACCTGCTGTAACCGATGAATTCTGGAACTCCTATGCAAAAAGTAGTACTTGCTACCGGCAACGCCGGTAAAGTGCGCGAAATGGCCGATCTGCTGGTGGACTTTGGCCTTGATGTCGTGGCGCAAAGCGACCTTAACGTCATCTCCGCTGAAGAGACCGGCCTGACCTTTATCGAGAATGCCATTTTGAAGGCGCGTCACGCGGCGCAGATTACCGGGCTGCCCGCCATTGCCGATGACTCGGGTCTGGCAGTAGATGCGCTTGGCGGCGCACCGGGCATCTACTCGGCGCGTTACGCCGGTGAAGATGCCAGCGATGAGCAGAATCTGCAAAAATTGCTGGCAGCGCTGGAAAACGTGCCAGACGATCGCCGTCAGGCGCAATTCCACTGCGTGCTGGTTTATGTGCGTCACGCCGCCGACCCGGTGCCGCTGGTGTTCCACGGTAGCTGGGCCGGTGAGATTGCCCGTGCGCCAGCGGGTGCAGGCGGCTTTGGTTACGATCCGATTTTCACCGTGCCCGAACTGGGAAAAACCGCCGCCGAGCTGAGCAAAGAGCAGAAGCGTGCGATTTCTCATCGTGGAAAAGCGTTGAAGCTGCTGCTGGATGCCATGCGTAATGGTTGAGTTGCCGCCGCTGAGCCTTTACATCCACATTCCGTGGTGCGTACAGAAATGCCCTTATTGCGACTTCAATTCACACGCGCTCAAGGGCGAAGTGCCGCACGAAGAGTATGTGCGTCATCTGTTGGCCGATCTCGATAACGATGTGGCTCTCACCGCAGGCCGCGAAGTCAGCACCCTCTTTATTGGCGGCGGCACGCCGAGCCTGCTCAGCAGCGAAGCGATGCAGCTGTTGCTGGATGGCGTACGTGCACGTCTGCCGCTGGCCACCGACGCGGAAATCACCATGGAGGCGAATCCGGGGGCGGTAGAAGCCGATCGTTTCAGCGGCTACCAGCGCGCTGGCGTGAACCGCATCTCCATTGGCGTGCAAAGCTTTAGCCCGCAGAAGCTGCAACGTCTGGGACGCATCCACGGCCCGGAAGAAGCGATTCGCGCGGCACATCTTGCCGCCGGGCTGGGGCTGCGCAGTTTCAACCTCGATTTGATGCACGGCCTGCCCGATCAGTCGCTGGCTGAGGCGCTGGATGATTTAAAACAGGCGATTGCGCTCAATCCGCCGCACCTCTCCTGGTATCAGCTGACTATCGAGCCGAACACCCTGTTTGGATCGCGGCCGCCGGTGCTGCCGGATGACGATTCGCTGTGGGATATTTTCGAGCAGGGCGATGCGCTGCTGCGCGCTGCCGGTTATCAGCAGTATGAAACCTCAGCCTATGCCAAACCCGGCTATCGCTGCGAACACAATCTGAACTACTGGCGCTTCGGTGATTATCTTGGTGTGGGTTGTGGCGCACACGGCAAGCTCACGCAGCCTGACGGAACGATTCTGCGCACGGTAAAAACGCGTCATCCACGCGGATTTATGGCGGGAAATTATCAGGAAAAGCAGTTTGCCGTTGCCGATCACGACAAGCCGTTTGAGTATTTCATGAACCGTTTTCGTCTGCTGGAGGCGATGCCGCGCGACGAGTTCAGCCGCTATACCGGCCTGCCGGTAGCGATGATTCGGCCACAGATCGATTGTGCGCTGGAGAAAGGCTACATCACAGAAAGCGAGCAGAGCTGGCAGATTACCGAACAGGGCAAGCTATTTTTGAATTCGCTGCTGGAGCTGTTCCTCAGCGAAGAAGAATAGAAAAAGGCGGCTCCGGGGCCGCCTTTTTTATCCCGGCTAAACGATCAGGAACGGATACCGGCAACCAGCGCCTTGCGCTGCGCTTCCAGCGTCGTCACCCGGTTACAGACTTCGTGACCGAAGTTCTGGAAATCCTGTTCCTGATTGCTCCATTCCGCCTGAATCGCCTGCTGTAAACCGCCGAGATTGCCCATAATCGCCTGCAACGGATTACCGTTGCCACCGCCGCCAGACTGCTTTGAGCCCATCTCATTCAGGCTGTCCTGCAAGACGCCGCCGAGGCTGCTCTGCACCAGCTGTTCACCATCCTGACGTACCTGATCGATCGCCTGGTGGTGGAACGTCAGCCCATCGCTGCGATGTTCGATAATGCGGTTCATCTGCTGCTTAAGCTGGGTGTTCAACGTGCTGAGACGATTACGCACGTTGCTCTGCTCGCCCAGCTTCTCAACGATAACCCGATCCAGCGCCACGCGCCCTTTTTCCAGACGCTGCGTGGCGCCCTGATCGATCCACGGCAGATCGCGACGCAGCGCAGCCTGATAATCGATCGCTTTTTGACGCGTGGCATTATCAACTTCAACAGCGCTGCCGTTGAACTTCACGTTACCGGTAGGGGAAATTTCGAGGTTGCCATTGCTGCCAACCACCTGCACGCTCTGCGGGCCCACCACCACGTCATCCTGTGGCTTCACGCTGCATTCGTAAGCGGCCTGCGCCTGAACGGCGGCCAGCATCAGCATCGCCGCCAGTGTTTTTCGAATCATGCCTTCTCCTGATTAGGGTTATCCTGCGCCCGGAAGGGAGCGACCGGGGTGCCCGATCGCGGTATTGCATGCTCAGCGGGACGTGCTGCTTAGTCCCACCAGACGTCGAATAGTTCAGTGACTTTAACGTCGGCGTACTGGCGATCTTCCAGCCATTTGCGCACCAGTTCACGATGCTCGTCGGTGCATTTTCCAGTCTGCTGCAGGCAGATTAAACCTTCCCACTGCAGATATCCGCTGCCATCAAACGCCAGGCCTGCTGGGTCGATCACCTCGTTAATCAGGGCATCAACGGCGGTATCAATCTCCGCTTCGCTGGTGCCGTCGGGAAAACGCCAGGCAACGGAAAAGCCCAGTTCCTGAAACTCATCAATGTGCAGTTTTTTCCGCAGACGACGACTACGTTGTGTGGCCATTATTTCACCCTCTCAAACATTAAATCCCATACGCCGTGGCCCAGTCGCTGCCCGCGTTGCTCAAACTTGGTTAACGGTCGCGATTCAGGACGCGGCACATAATTGCCCTCCTCGGACAGATTTTTATACCCGGCGATGCTGCTCATCACTTCCAGCATGTGCTCGGCGTACTGTTCCCAGTCGGTGGCCATGTGAAAGACGCCGCCCAGCTTCAGCTTGCGCATCACCAGCTCAGCAAAAGGCCCCTGCACGATGCGGCGCTTATTGTGACGCGCTTTATGCCAGGGATCGGGGAAGAAGAGCTGCACCATGCGCAGTGAGTGATCGGGAATCATCTTTTCCAGCACTTCCACCGCATCGTGACACATCACACGCAGGTTGTTGACGCCCGCCTCTTCCGCCGCGCTCAGACAGGCCCCAACGCCGGGAGCATGCACTTCAATGCCGAGGAAATTTTGCTGCGGATTGCTGCTGGCCATTGCCACCAGTGACGCGCCCATGCCGAAGCCGATCTCCAGCACCGTGGGCGCCTCGCGGCCAAACAGCTGCGGCAGATCGATCGGTTCAGGCTGGTATTCAACGCCCAGAACTGGCCAGAGTTGATCCAGCGCCTGCTGCTGGCCTTTGGTCAAACGACCCTGGCGGCGTACAAAACTGCGGATGCGCCGCAAAGGCCGTCCGTTCTCATCAAATTCTGGAGTTATGACGTCATTGATCATCGGTTGCCTGCTGCTGTGCTTATTTTGGGAAAACGGCATTATGCAAAGTTACCAGGCAGAAGCAAGCTCTTGCAAACTTCCGGTTTACAGCATTACGCGTCTGTGCTGGAATTCCTGCCTGAGTGTAGAGTAATCACGGAAAATTTCCTTCTTATGATGCAAGCGCAACCATTCGCGCAACAAGTGCTGGAATGGTATCAGCGCTTTGGCCGCAAAACCCTGCCGTGGCAACAGGAAAAAACGCCTTATAAAGTCTGGCTGTCAGAAGTGATGCTGCAACAAACGCAGGTCGCCACGGTGATTCCCTACTTCCAGCGTTTCATGGCGCGTTTTCCCACCGTCACCGATCTTGCCGCGGCGCCGCTGGATGAAGTGCTGCATTTGTGGACCGGACTGGGCTATTACGCCCGTGCGCGCAATCTGCATAAAGCAGCACAACAAATAGCGGATAAACATCAGGGCATCTTCCCGCAAAACTTCGAGGACGTCTCAGCGCTGCCAGGCGTCGGTCGCTCCACCGCGGGCGCCGTGCTGTCGCTGTCGCTCGGCCAGCATTTTCCTATCCTTGATGGCAACGTAAAACGCGTGCTGGCACGCTGTTATGCCGTCTCCGGCTGGCCCGGCAAGAAAGAGGTAGAGAAAAAGCTGTGGCAGATCAGTGAAGAGGTCACACCGGCGCAGGGCGTCAGCGAATTTAACCAGGCGATGATGGATCTCGGCGCGCTGGTCTGTACGCGCTCCAAACCGAAATGCGAACTCTGCCCGCTGAATCGCGGCTGCATCGCCTATGCCACCAGCAGCTGGGCGAGTTACCCGGGCAAAAAGCCGAAGCAGACGCTGCCGGTGCGTGAAGGCTGGTTTTTGATGATGCAGCGCGACGACGGCATCTGGCTGGAGCAGCGCCCGCCCGTGGGCCTGTGGGGCGGCCTCTATTGCTTCCCGCAGTTTAACAGCGACGCCGATCTGCGCGACTGGCTGCGCAGCCAGGGACGCGATCCGGCGGCGTTGCAGCAGCTCACCGCCTTCCGCCATACCTTCAGCCATTTTCATCTCGATATCGTGCCAATGTGGTTACCTGAGCCTTCTTCCGGCGCAGCGATGGATGAAGGCAGTGGTCTCTGGTATAACTTAGCGCAACCGCCGTCTGTGGGACTGGCTGCTCCGGTTGAGCGGCTGCTGCAACAGTTGCGTCACCCACAACAATTGACGACCCGCGTGACCGAAGAGGAAGAGTAATGAGCCGCACTATTTTTTGTACCTATTTACAGCGTGATGCTGAAGGCCAGGATTTTCAGCTCTATCCTGGCGAGCTGGGCAAGCGTATTTACAACGAAATCTCGAAAGAAGCCTGGTCGAAATGGATGGCGAAACAGACCATGTTGATCAACGAGAAAAAGCTCAACATGATGAACGTAGCCGATCGTAAGGTGCTGGAGCAGGAGATGGTTAACTTTCTGTTTGAAGGCAAAGAGGTTCATATCGACGGTTATACGCCACCAGAAGCGTAACCGTTTGGGCCTCGGCTGAGGCCCGCACTTTATCAGGCACTGACACTAATCGACTCTAAAATGAATAAAAAATTAATTGCCTTAATGGTAATAGCGCCACTCCTGATCTCCTGCTCCGGCAATAAAAAGCAAGTTTCACACGAAGAATGGGTCAAAGACACCAACGCTTTCGATATTTTAATGGGCCAGTTTGCCCATAACATCGAGAACATCTGGGGCATCAATGAAGTTCTGATCGCCGGCCCGAAAGATTACGTAAAATATAGCGATAACTACTCTACGCGCAGCCACATCAACTTTGATCGCGGCTCGATCACCATTGAAACCATTTCCGGCACCGATCCTTCGGCCAGCCTGCGTCAGGCGATTATCAGTACGCTGTTAGTCGGCGACGATCCTGGCAATGTGGATCTCTATTCCGACGCCAACGATATCAAGATCAGTAAAGAGCCGATGCTCTATGGTCAGGTGCTGGATAATACCGGTGCGCCGATTCGCTGGCAGGGCCGCGCCGCCAGTTTTGCTGATTACCTGTTGCAGAACAAGTTGCAGCGACGCACTTCCGGCCTGCATGTGATCTGGTCGGTGACCATTCCGATGGTGCCGAACCACCTCGACAAACGTGCGCATAAGTATCTGCCGCTGGTGCGTAAATCTGCCGATAAATACGGCGTTGACCAGTCGCTGATTCTGGCAATCATGCAGATTGAATCGAGCTTCAACCCCTACGCAGTCAGCCATTCTGATGCGCTGGGTCTGATGCAGGTGGTGCAGCACACCGCTGGCGTTGACGTGTTCCGCATGAAAGGGAAATGGGGCAAACCGAGCCGCAGCTACCTGTTCGATCCGGAAAACAACATTGATGCCGGTACCGCTTATCTATCGATTCTGCAAAACAGTTATTTGGGCGGGATTTCCAACCCAACCTCCCGCCGTTATGCGGTGATCACCGCTTACAACGGCGGCGCCGGTAGCGTGCTGCGTGTGTTCTCAAGTGATAAGAACCGTGCGTTTAACCTGATTAACGCCATGTCACCAGCGCAGGTTTACCAGACGCTGACCAGCGATCACCCTTCCGCCGAGTCACGACGTTATTTGTATAAGGTGAGTACCGCTCAACGGAGCTATAGGTAGAGTTGAGGTGGATTGGGCCTTGCCGGCGGGCTTTGCCTTGCAGGCGGCGTTAAGGTCAACGTCTTTACGGTCAATGTCTTTAAGGTCAACGTCCATTTCGTTCTGCCCTTCGGGCCGCCCGAGCAGGGGCGGCAGTCGCCCCGCCCCTGCACCCCGGCTATCCGGCAAGCACAACCGCCCGCCACAGGCGGGTACCCTCGTCGGTTCACATTTCTTCACGGACCGCTCGCGATTCGCTCCTGCTCAGCGCTCCCTTGTCCCGCCATCCATGGCGGGCCATCCTGAAATGTTCACCTCCTCAGCGGTGGTGATGCCTCCTCAAGGTCAACACCCAGGTCAAAACCCAAAACAAAACCCAAAACAAAACCCAAAAAACCTCTAAAACAAAGCCAATG
Organism: Duffyella sp. Ts4; assembly: GCF_051851875.1. Taxonomy (NCBI): domain Bacteria; kingdom Pseudomonadati; phylum Pseudomonadota; class Gammaproteobacteria; order Enterobacterales; family Erwiniaceae; genus Duffyella; species Duffyella sp. Ts4. The sequence goes on from NZ_JBLYPN010000016.1 coordinate 66,170, forward strand.
CCAATGCCAATGCCAATGCCAATGCCAATGCCAATGAAATTTTAAGCCTTTGATTTTGGGTTTTGGGTTTTGGGTTTTGGGTTTTGGGTTTTCTTTTAGATTGTGGTTTTAGTCTTTTCGGTTTTGACGTTGACCTTGAGGAGGCATCACAAACGCCGAGGGAAAAGCGTTTTCCAGGGCGAGCCGCAGGGAGGCGGCGAGAGGACGCGCTGAGCCGGGAGCGAATCGCGTCCGGCCCGTCAGGAAAAGGCTTTTGCTGAGGGCACCCGCTTCAGCGGGCGGTTGTGTTTGCCGGATAGCGCGGGTGCAGGGCCGGGGCGACTGCCGGCCCTGCTCGGGCAGGCTTTAGCCTGGACGAAATGGCTTTTGACCTGGCCCTGCTCGGGCAGGCTTTAGCCTGTACGAAATGGCTTTTGACCTGGCCCTGCTCGGGCAGGCTTTAGCCTGGACGAAATGGCCTTTGACCTGGCCCTGTCCGGGCTGCCTTCAGCCTGGACGAAATGGTCTTTGACCTGGCCCTGCCCGGCCTGCCTTCAGGCAAAACGAAATGGCCTTTGACCTGGCCCTAAAAAGCCCGCCTGCAAGGCAAAATCGCCCCGCCCCGCCCCACCCCGCCTGCAAGGCAAAAAAAAAAGGCTGCCTGAAAGGCGGATTGCCTTCCAGGTCGCCTGGCTTAATTCCCCTGGTGTTGGGAATAGTACTAGCGTTTTATATTTTTGAACTGCTGTGTGGTCTCGGTTAATGCTACTTCTGTCGGCAGCCGCTCCATAGAGCTGGCACCGTAAAATCCATCGCATAACGGGCAATGTTCAAGAATATATTGTGCATCCTGCGGCGTGGCGATCGGGCCACCGTGGCACAGAACAATCACATCCTCGCGCACTGCTTTTGCCGCCTCTGCCCATGTATTTATTATCGGCACACAGTCGGCCAAACTTAAGGCCGTTTCGGCACCTATTTTACCGCCGGTGGTTAAACCCATGTGCGGCACGATAATGTCAGCGCCCGCTTCGGTCATCGCCACCGCGTCATCGGCACTGAACACATAAGGCGTGGTCAGCAGATCCTTTTCATGCGCCAGGCGAATCATCTCCACTTCCAGCGCATAACCCATGCCGGTCTCTTCCAGATTAGCGCGGAAGTTACCGTCAATCAGGCCGACGGTAGGGAAATTCTGTACGCCTGAAAAACCCAGCGTTTTGAGATCGTCGAGAAATTTATCGAACAGGCAAAACGGATCGGTGCCGTTAACACCCGCCAAAACCGGCGTCTTTTTCACTACCGGCAGCACCTCTTTCGCCATGTCGACCACGATTTCATTGGCGTTGCCGTAGGCGAGCAAACCCGCCAGCGAACCGCGGCCCGCCATGCGATAGCGACCAGAGTTATAGATGACGATCAGATCGATGCCACCCGCCTCTTCGCACTTCGCTGAGAGACCGGTGCCTGCGCCGCCGCCGATAATCGGCTCACGGCGGGCAATCATCTGCCGAAAAGTGCTGAGTATTTCCTGACGCGTAAACGCAGGCATGTTAAATCTCCCTGGAAAACAGTTGGCGAAATATTCCGACCGCTTCATTAGCAAAAAGTGGATCATTAATGTTATAGGGCAGGCGGATCAACTGCCGCCGGCTATTTTGTTGCAGCTCCGCCTCAAGCGTGCGGATAAAAGCGTCGTTAGCCTGCGGATTCCAGAACGGCTGGCCCGGCGCATCAAGCGCTGAGAAGCCGCCTTCCGGCAGCAGGAAACGGATTTCGCCCTGGCAACGGTTCAGCTTGGCTGCGATCCATTTCGCCATGACGACATTTTCTTCTGGCGTGGTGCGCATCAGCGTCACCTGCGCATTGTGCTCGTAAAACAGGCGATCGGCATAGCGCGCCGGTACGCTGGCCCGCGCGCCGAAATTGACCATATCCAGCGCACCACAGGAGAGCACGCACGGCGCGCCGCTGTGGGCGATGGCATCAAAGCGATCTTCGCCGCAGGCCAACACGCCGCCAAACAGCAGATCGCACACTTCGGTGGTGGTTAAGTCGAGCACACCATCAAGCATGCCGCTGGCGATCAGCTTTTCCATCGCTCTGCCGCCGCTGCCGGTGGCGTGAAACACCAGACAGTCGAACTCCGCTTCCAACTGATCGCTGACGTGCTGAATGCAGGGCGTGGTGACACCAAACATTGTCAGGCCCAGCGCAGGTTTGTCGCTGCTGGCCGTGGCGTCGGCAAACAGCACCGCGCCCGCCATTTGGTGCGCGGCGTTGCCTAACACCTGACGAGAAATACGGTTCAGGCCGGCGACGTCGGTAACGGAATAGATCATGCTGATATCGCTGGCGCCGATGTAGCCGGAGATATCTCCTGACGCCATGGTCGAGACCATAATTTTTGGAATGCCGATCGGCAGCATCTGCATCGCAGGCGTAATCAACGCCGTGCCGCCGGAACCGCCCAGGCCAATAATGCCCGCAACGTCGGTGGCCTGGCTGAGAAAGCGTTCAAACGCCAGCGCCATCGCCGCAATCGCTTTACCGCGATCGCCACAAAATACCGCTGATGCCCCTTCCGGATGGCAGGCCGCCACCTGCTGCGGTGTGATATCGGCAGCAGAATCGACATGCAACGCATGGGTAGACAGGTCCACCGTTTTCACCGGCAACGCCGTTTTCGCGATCAGATCGCGAACGAAATTGAGTTCTCTTCCTTTAGTATCAGCCGTGGCAACTGCATAGATAAAACCCTTGTCTACGTTCATTTCTGTTACCTAATCCTGTTATATTAATCAATAACGAGTTGATAAATTTGAAATAAAAACCACACTATCCTGTGCAGAGCAGGCTGAATACGCGTTTCTGCCCAACAATATAACCGGTGTGATTAATAAATCAAGAGAATGAAACAACCGTCTCAGTTCATCCATACCGCCGCTGCGTAATTTCGTCCGCAGTCGGCGGGTAATTTTTGCTATAGTGCCTTTCCGGTTACTGCTGCCGGATAAAGACAAGATGAGGTTATTGTGGTCGAAAGGGATCCCCAACAAGGAACATCACTCACATCGACGCGCGCCCGCACGCGTCGCTTGTTGATTGACACCGCTATGGCGCTGTTTGATGGCGGCGCTTTTCCTTCCGTAACGGAAGTGGCGCATGCTGCTCAGCTCTCACGCGCGACCGCTTATCGCTACTTTCCGACGCAAAGCGCCCTGGTTTCCGCCATTGTCACCGAGACATTAAGCCCGATGCGCCAGTGGCAGCCCACGGAAAAAGAGAGTGGAGCCCGCATGGAAGAGCTAATCGCCTTTGCCTTCCCCAAAATGCTGCAACACGAAGGCACGCTGCGTGCGGCGCTGCATCTGTCGCTGACGCAGTGGGCGCAGGCGCAGGCGCCTGATGCGCTGCCGGTTAAAGAGAAACTGGTGCGCGGCAATCGCAAACAGCTGCTGCAAAAAGTGGTCGAGCCGCTGGAGAAAGAGCTGCCGCCAGCGCTACTCAACAAGGTAATCTATTCGTTGTCGCTGATCTATGGTTCCGAAATTTTTCTGGTTATGAAGGATATTTGGGGATGTAACGACAGCGAGTTAACAGAAGTAGCGCAATGGATGGCCAAAGCGGTGATTAATCAGGCGCGTCTTGAGGCCGGAAGCACATCGTAAAAATGGCGGCCTGTGCCGCCATATCGGTTGATCAACGCAGGACGTAGCCCATCAGCCTTTTTGCTCCCTGCTCATCCGTTTCGCTGTAAACGCCCTGCAGTTCCGGCGAGAAGCCCGGCAGCAAATTGATGCCCGCCTCCAGCGCGAGAAAATAGCGCTGTACCGCCCCGCCCCACACTTCGCCCGGCACTACGCACAGCACGCCCGGTGGATAAGGCAATGCACCTTCTGCCGCAATGCGCCCCTGCGCGCTGGCGATCGGTACCAGCTCGACGTCGCCGCGAATAAACGCAATATTGGCATCCTGTGGATTCATCGCCACCGCAGGAAAACTTGCCTGACGAAACATCGCTTTTTGCAAATCCTTCACGCCATAGCTGACATAGAGATCGTGCATCTCCTGACAGAGCTGGCGCAGCGTATAATCCGCATAGCGCACCGCATTTTTGCGCCAGATGGTCGGCAGCACGTCGCTCAACAGCGCATCCTCTTTTACGTGCCGTTCGAACTGCTGCAGCATCGCCACCAGCTGTGCCAGCTTTTCGCGACTTTCCGCTGGCGTCAGTAAAAACAGAATCGAATTCAGATCGCACTTTTCCGGCACAATGCCGTTTTCACGCAGATAATGCGCGAGGATAGTCGCCGGAATGCCAAAATCGGCATAGTCGCCGCTGGCCGCATCAATGCCCGGCGTAGTGAGCAGCAGCTTGCAGGGATCGATAAGGTATTGATCGCGCGCGTAACCGGCAAACCCGTGCCACTCCGCGCCCGGTGCGAAGCTAAAGTAGCGCACGTCACCGGCGATGGTCTCGGTTGGCGCGGCCTGCCACGGCACGCCGTCAACGCTGTCCGGCAGGAAAGGCCTGATCATGTCGCACTGGCTGAGTATCGCTTTGCGCGCCTCAATGCCCATGACCACACATTCGTGCCACAACCGGCGACCCGCTGGCCACTGGTGCATTTTGGCGTTCACATCCAGCGCGGCAAACAGCGGGTAAAACGGGCTGGTTGAAGCGTGCAGCATAAAGGCATTATTCAGCCGCTTGTGGCTGCAAAACCGCGCCTGGCCGCGCAGGTGATTATCTTTTTTATGAATCTGTGAGGTTTGCGAAAATCCCGCCTGCTGTTTGTGCACCGACTGGGTGACAAAAATGCCGGGATCGTCGGCGTTAAGTTCGAGCAACAGCGGTGAACAGGCAGCCATCAGCGGAATAAACTGCTCATAACCGACCCACGCCGAATCAAACAGAATGTAGTCGCACAGGTGGCCGATGCGGTCAATCACCTGGCGGGCGTTATAAACCGTGCCGTCATAGGTGCCAAGCTGAATGATCGCCAGCCGGAAAGGCCGCACATCGGTGGCGCGTTCAGGCGCTACCGCCGCGATCTGTTCACGCAGATACGCTTCATTAAAACAGTGCGCATCAATGCCGCCAATGAAGCCAAACGGATTGCGCGCCGCCTCCAGATAAACCGGCGTGGCACCCGCCTGAATCAGTGCGCCGTGGTGGTTGGACTTGTGATTATTACGATCGAACAGCACCAGATCGCCGCGGGTCAGCAGCGCGTTGGTCACCACTTTGTTGGCGCTGGAGGTGCCGTTGAGCACGAAGTAGGTTTTGTCGGCGTTAAACACCTTCGCCGCAAATTTTTGCGCATCTTTCGCCGATCCTTCATGAATCAGCAGATCGCCGAGCTTCACGTCGGCATTGCACATATCGGCACGAAACAGCGTTTCGCCAAAGAATTCGAAAAACTGGCGTCCAGCCGGATGCTTTTTAAAGAACGCGCCGCCCTGATGCCCCGGACAGGCAAAGGTGCTGTTTTCCATCGCGACATATTTGGTCAGCGTATCGAAAAAAGGCGGCAGCAGCGCCGCTTCATAGGCGGCCGAGGCCTCTTCCAGCAGCGCGCCATCACCTTCATCGCCGCGCAGTATCGCCGTGACTTCGGGCAGATTTTCCGGCAATTCCCCCGCCGCCAGCTGAATAAATACCGGCAGCGAAAAGCCGGTATGCCGCAGCAGCGTCAGCATTCCGCTGCGCGCATCGGCCAGCGACAGCACAACGGCGGCGATATCGGTAAAGTCAGTGTTATCCAGCGTCACGATCTGACGTGTCGTGCGCAGTCGCAGCACAGGAGCCAGCGCAATGCTGGCGGCAATTTTTAACGGAGTCATAGCACAAATCCCCGGCGGTCAAGGATGAGCGGGTGCCTGAGGCACAGCAAAGGAGAGCACAGCACTCCCGGCGAATGATGTTGATTCTGGTGCAAAGCGATATCGCGCCTCACCCGCCAGACATCAGTAAAAACAGAGGATGACGTCTGCTTTTACGCATGTCCAACAGCCAGCAAACCCGGCTTCACCGCAGATTAGATGTGCGTATCGCACCAGCATGGCAAGCTACGCATGGCCCGGATTCCGCCTTAACAACACGGCGATCAACAGCATCAGCCAGCAGCAGTAAACCCGTCATCGCGATAACCTTCCACAAGGAGAAAAAATAAAGAAAAGGAGAAAAAAAGGCCGCGCAATAATCGCACTTTACCCACTGCCAAACAACCCAAAAAGCATAAATAAAAAGTCACACCTTAAAAAACACAACATCCTGAAAACATTAAAATAAAATAAAAAAACACGAAAAATACCGATTAAAAAATCTCAATAAACGAAAAATTATGCAAATAACACACTCATATCTGGCCTACAAACCCTTAGTTTACTGGCCCGCTCATTATCTCTCCTCGATTCATACCTGGCGAACAGCTTCCCGACTCCAGCCGTCCGCTGTTCAATTTTCGCTTTTCTCTTTCCGCTTCCCGCTTTTCGCTTTCCGCCTTTCACTTTTTGCTTTTTGCTTTTTGCTTTTTGCTTTTTGCTTTTTGCTTTTTGCTTTTGACCTGGGTTTTGACCTTGAGGAGGCATCACCACCGCCGAGGCAAAAGCGTTTTCCAGGGCGAGCCGCAGGGAGGCGGCGAGAGGACGCGCTGAGCCGGGAGCGAATCGCGTCCGGCCCGTCAGGAAAAGGCTTTTGCTGAGGGCACCCGCTTCAGCGGGCGGTTGTGTTTGCCGGATAGCGCGGGTGCAGGGCCGGGGCGACTGCCGGCCCTGCTCGGGCAGGCTTTAGCCTGGACGAAATGGCCTTTGACCTGGCCCTGCTCGGGCTGCCTGCAAGGCAGAACGAAATCGCCTTTGACCTGGCCTTTGACCTTAAAACATTGACCTTAAGACGCTGACTTTAAAAAGCCGCTTGCCAGGCACCAAAGCCCCCCCTACACCAATAACTCCCCCAGCCTCCGCAAAGCATAACTTGCCGCCTGGGTAATCACCCGCTCCGGCTCATCCTTAAACAGCATGCGCTCGCTCACCACGCCGCCATCAGGCAGGCTCCAGGCGAACCAGATAGTGCCTGCTGGCGTGCCATCTTCCGCATCATCCGGCCCGGCATAACCGCTGATCGCAAGTCCAACCTTCTCCTGCGCCAGCGCTTTAATGCCTTCTGCCATTTCGCTGACCACCTGCTGACTCACCGCCGTATAGCGCGTCAGGCTCTCCGCTTTTACCCCAAGCACGCGCTGCTTGGCATCTTCGGTATAGCTCACCACGCCACAGCTAAAAAAGTCAGCGCTGCCGCTGGTAGCACCCATCGCCTGACTGGCGAGACCAGCGGTACAGGATTCAGCAATCACCAGCCGCAGACCAGCGGCTTTCAATTTTTTCCCGGTATTTTCCGCTAATGAAATCAGTGCATTATCCATTGTTTCCTCCTCACTCTGTTTCAGCCCATAACGGCTACCCGTTGAAAATAATCCTAGCTCAACGCCCGGATCGGGCAAGCGTAGCGTGGGCCAGCAAACCCAGCGCGGAAACATTTTGAGAAGGTTAAACAGGCATTGAAAACACCACTTTTGCGGCTTAACGCAATTTATGTACCAGGCTTAGAAGAAAAATAAACAGCAGAACAATGTGGAGCATTATGAAAGAGAAAAATCGCACCGTAGGCATCGCGCCTTATGGCGGCTCAGCCGGTGGCTGGGGCGCATTGAAAGCCGTGGCCGACGCTATTCGTGGCCAGATGTCGGTCAAGCAGGATGTGATCGCCCTGTTCAAAGTTAACCAGCCGCAGGGCTTTGACTGCCCCGGCTGTGCCTGGCCCGATCCGCAGCACGCTTCATCCTTTGAGTTCTGTGAAAACGGCGCCAAGGCGGTTTCCTGGGAAGCCACCAGCAAGCGCACCACGCCGGAATTTTTTGCCGCGCACAGGGTCAGTGAGCTTTGGCACCGCAGCGCGTTTGAGCTGGAAGGCGAAGGGCGCCTGACGCACCCGATGAAATATGACGCGGCAACAGATACCTATCAGCCGATTGAGTGGGAAACCGCGTTTAACGAGATTGGCGAGCATCTGCGCAGCTATGAAGATCCCAACAGCGTGGAATTTTACACCTCGGGCCGCGCTTCTAATGAAGCCGCGTTCCTGTGGCAGCTGTTTGCCCGCGAATATGGCACCAATAATTTCCCCGACTGTTCCAACATGTGCCACGAGCCTACCAGCGTCGGCCTGCCGGAATCGATCGGCGTCGGCAAAGGCACGGTGCAGCTGGAAGATTTTGATCACGCCGATCTGGTGCTCTGCATCGGCCATAATCCCGGCACTAACCATCCGCGCATGCTCGGCACACTGCGCGAAGTTTCCAAACGCGGCGGCACCATCGTCGCCATTAACCCGCTGCGCGAGCGCGGACTGGAGCGCTTTACCTCGCCGCAAAGCCCTATCGAGATGCTGTCGTTTAGCTCAACCGAACTCGCCTCAACCTACTACAAAGTGCGCGTTGGCGGTGATGCCGCCATGCTGAAAGGCGTGATGAAGCTGCTGCTGCGCATGCATGAGGATGCGCTGGCGGCAGGCGAGCCAGGCGTGATCGACGAAGCCTTTATCAACGAACACACAGAAGGTTTTGACGCGCTGAAGGCGGATCTCGATGCCACCGACTGGGATCACATCCTGAAGGTGTCGGGCATGGAACGTGAAGAAATCCAGCATATTGCGCGTCTGTACGCCAATGCGGAGAGAACCATCGTCTGTTACGGCATGGGCATTACCCAGCACCAATACGGCACGCAAAACGTGCAGCAGATCGCCAACCTGCTGCTGATGCGCGGCAATATCGGTAAAAAAGGCGCTGGCATCTGTCCGCTGCGCGGCCACTCCAACGTGCAGGGCGACCGCACCGTTGGCATCACCGAAATTCCGTCGCAGGAACTGCTCGACAGCATCGAAAAAGCCTTTGGCTTCCGGCCGCCGCAGGAGCACGGTCACGGCGCGGTTGAAGCGATTCGCGCCATTCGCGATGGTCATTCGAAAGCCCTGCTCTGCCTTGGCGGCAACCTGGCCGAAGCGATCTCCGATCCGCAGGTCACCTTCCCGGCGATGCGCAAGCTCGATCTGGTGGTGCACATGGCGACCAAGCTCAACCGTTCGCACCTGCTGCTCGGCAAGCACAATTACCTGCTGCCAGTGCTGGGCCGTACCGAAACCGACGTGCAGAAGTCTGGCGCGCAAAGCGTCACGGTGGAAGATTCCATGTCGATGGTGCACGCCTCGCGCGGCTCGCTGAAGCCTGCCTCGCCGCACCTGAAGTCAGAACCGGCGCTGGTTGCCGGGCTGGCCATGGCCACCCTGCCGAATACCGTGGTGGACTGGCAGAAGATGATCAACGACTACAGCTTTATTCGTGACGCCATTGAAAAGGTGTTCCCGGCCTTTGCAGACTTCAATGAGCGGGTGAAGCAGCCAGGTGGCTTCCACCTGCGTAACACCGCCGCTGAACGCGTCTGGAATACGCCAACTGGCCGCGCGCAGTTTAAGGTGATGCAGGGGATTAACGAAGATCCACGCTCGCTGAAATGTCACGATATGGTGCTGACCACGCTGCGTAGCCACGATCAGTACAACACCACGCTGTATGGCCTGAACGATCGCTATCGCGGCGTCACCGGTCGCCGTGATGTCCTGTTCCTCAATGCCGATGAGGCGGAGAAGCGTCAGCTACGCGTCGGCGACCAGGTTAACGTCATCGCGCTGGATGCTGAGGGCAATCACACATCGCGCCGCATGGATAATCTCACCATTGTGGTGCTGGATATGGCCGCCGGTTCTGCAGGCGCCTACTATCCTGAAGCGAACGTGCTGGTGCCACTGGACAGCCACGATACCAAAAGCGGCATTCCAGCCTATAAAAGTGTGCCGATCGCCATGGAACGCGTAGCGGAACCGGTGGAAACCTCGGGCGCGCGCCGCTAACCTCTCGCCAGACGATGGATAACAGCCCACTTCGGTGGGCTGTTTTACGCCGCTCACTGCTTTCTTTTTCATCAATTTGCCTGTTATGTTACAGGTCAATCTGCTGAACAGGAGTCGGTCATGACGCGTCTTACTGCAAAAGATTTCCCGCCCGAACTGCTCGAGCTTTACGACTATTACGCCCACGGAAAAATCAGCAAACGTGAGTTCATTTCAATGGCGGCGAAACTCGCCGTTGGCGGCATGACCGGCGCGACGCTACTGGGCATGATGCGCCCCAACTATGCGCTGGCGCAGCAGGTGGAATTTACCGATCCCGCCATTATCCCGGAATATATTCATTACGATTCGCCTACCGGCAACGGCGAGGTGCGCGCCTACATGGTGAAACCGGCCAACGCCAGCGGTCCGTTGCCCGCCGTGATGGTGGTGCATGAGAACCGTGGCCTGAATCCTTATATAGAAGATGTCGCCCGCCGCGTTGCCAAAGCGGGCTTTGTGGCGCTGGCGCCGGATGGCCTGAGCAGCGTGGGCGGCTATCCCGGCAATGACGACAAAGGGCGCGAGCTGCAAGCGCAGGTTGATGCCACCAAACTGATGAATGACTTTTTTAACGGCATCGATTTTTTAATGCACCACCAGGCCAGCAACGGCAAGGTCGGCATAACCGGCTTTTGTTACGGCGGCGGTGTCGCCAATGCGGCGGCGGTTGCCTTTCCGGAGTTGCGCGCCGCGGTGCCTTTTTATGGTCGCCAGCCGAAAGCGGAAGATGTGCCGCGCATCAAGGCGCCGCTGCTGATCCACTATGCGGCGCTGGATACGCGCATTAACGAAGGCTGGCCCGCCTGGGAGGCGGCGCTCAAAGCGAACAACAAACATTACGAAGCCTGGATCTATCCTGGTGTAAACCACGGCTTTCACAACGATTCAACGCCGCGCTACGACAAAGCCGCTGCCGATCTCGCCTGGGATCGCACGCTGGGCTGGTTCCGACGATATCTGGTGTAGTGCGTGGCAGGCTTCAGCTGCCGCGCTTCTCGTTGTGGCCCAGATTTCTGTCCGGAAAAGCGTGATCGCGCAGCCGCTGCTTCATCGCCGCCGCCTCAGGAAAGCCGCCGTCGGCCTTGCGATCCCACAGCAGCGTGCCATCGGCTTTGATCTGATAGATGCCGCCGGTGCCCGGCACCAGCGTCACCGACGCGAGATCGGTGCTGAAGGTGTGCAGCAGTTCCTGCGCCATCCATGCGGCGCGCAGCAGCCAGTTGCATTGTGAACAGTATTCGATGGTGATAGCGGGTGAAGGGGACATGACGATACTCCGACAAGGATCAGAATGAAGCCGTATTTTGCCAGCTATTGCGCGGCAAGCCCACATTCGTGCGGCCACCGCCACTGGTGGTAAGTGCGCGGGTGCCGTGAACGGGTATTATCAAGATGACGCGATCGCGCGGCAATCTCGCGACGATGGCTCATGCCAACCGATTTCCTGCCGGGCAATGTTGTCCGCAGGCATGTTTAACGCAGTATTCAGGAGAAGCTATGTCAGGGTTATTTTCCCCCTTTACGCTGAAATCAGTGACGTTGCGCAACCGCATCGCCGTACCGCCAATGTGTCAGTACAGCGCCGTTGACGGCTTCACTAACGAATGGCACAACGTGCACTACAGCGCTCTGGCGCGTGGCGGCGCAGGCCTGGTGATCGTTGAAGCCACCGCGGTTTCCCCTGAGGGCCGTATCACGCCGGGATGTACCGGCATCTGGAACGACGAGCAGGCTGAAGGCCTGGCTAAAATCGCCCGTGACATCAAAGCAGCAGGCGCGGTGCCGGGGATTCAGATTGCCCACGCCGGGCGTAAAGCCAGCGCCAACCGCCCGTGGGAAGGCGATGACCATATCACCGCCGGTGATGCCCGCGGTTGGGAAACCATCGCGCCATCTGCCGTGGCCTTTGGTCAAAACCTGCCGCAGGTGCCACGCGAAATGACACGTGAAGATATCGCCCGCGTCACCGCTGATTTTGCCGCCGCTGCCCGTCGCGCCCGCGATGCCGGTTTTGAGTGGATTGAACTGCACTTCGCCCACGGCTATCTGGCGCAGAGCTTTTTCTCGGTGCACTCCAATCAGCGTACCGACGAATACGGTGGCGATCTGCAGGGCCGCAGCCGCTTCATGCTGGAAACGCTGGATGCGGTACGCAAAGAGTGGCCTGAGCACCTGCCGCTGACCGCCCGTTTCGGCGTCATCGAATATGATGGCCGCGACGAAGAGACGCTGCAGGAGTCAATTTGGGTGACTAACGAGATGCGTAAAAACGGTCTGGATATGCTCAGCGTCAGCATCGGCTTTTCTACGCCGGACGCCGCTATTCCGTGGGGACCGGCATTTCTGGCGCCGATTGCCGAACGCGTGCGTCGCGAAGCGGATATTCCGGTCGCTTCCGCCTGGGGCATTGATGTGCCGGCAATGGCGAACGACACCGTGGAGAAATCACAGCTGGATCTGGTGATGGTTGGTCGTGCGCACCTGGCGAATCCACACTGGCCTTACCATGCCGCGCTGAAACTTAATCAGGATCGCGCCGCGTGGGTCTTGCCAGCGCCTTATGCGCACTGGCTTGAGCGTTATCGCACCAGCGAGTAAGCCTTACTGCAGGGCGCAGGACGCGCCCTCATCGAGATGCTCTGACAGATTGGCATCCCCGAGGATTTCGCCTTCGTGGCAACGGGTGTTGTGCAGCATGTTGTTTTTTTCGTTCAGCGGCGAGGTGCTCTGCGCACAGGCTGTCTGGCCCGCGAGTGACGCAGCAAATAGTACAGTAAACAGTAACGAGCGCATGATCTTCTGCTTTTTTAAAAATCAGTGAAAGGTTGAGCGGGAAATTACGCCATCTTCAGCGCGCGGCGATTATGCCGCCAGCGCGCCCTGTCGTCTTATTAACGCGTGCTCTTTTCCACGTTTTTTTCATCGGCGTTGTTCATCATCCATGCGGGCAACTGAGGCTCGGGAATCGCCGTGCCACCAAAGGGGCAATAGAGCGCGCTGTCATCGGTTTGGCTGGCGCGTCGATAGGCGGCAGGCGTCTGATGAAAATGGCTTTTGAACACGCGGGTAAAGTGCTGCTGGGTGTTGAAACCGTAACGAATGGCGATATCCAGAATAGAGAGGCGCGTTTTACGTAACGCCACGGCAGACTGCGTCAAACGGCGCTTGCGGGTGTAATTCGCCAGCGTTTCGCCGGTGTAATCTTTAAACAGCCGCTGCATGTGCCATTTTGAATATCCCGATTTGTCGGTAATGGTGTCGATATTGAGTTCGGCAGAGAGGTTGGCTTCTATCCAGCCGATAAGCTGACTGAAGTAGGCCTGTTTTAACGTGAGGTCGGACTTTCTCATTGCGGATGCGCGCTAGCGGGCAGTGGTTTATCAAATGGTGAAGTAGTTTAGCATGAAATCATTACATTGTTAACGATTGGCGCCACCGGGAAGCCGTGCGCATAAAAAAAACGCCCCGTTGCGGGGCGTTCAGCGATCAGTGAGATTTCATGCCTGCCGCGGTCATCATCATGCGGAACAGCATGGCGACGACGCCTAACGCCAGCACGCTGGCGCCGTAGATTATCACCAGCCACAGCATGCGCTGCCACAGTGGCGCTTTGGGTGTTACGGTTGCTTCAGTCACAGAACCCTCCTGAATCATCAATGGTAGCCTTCATCCGGCGTGATTTTGCCGCGGAACACGTAGTAGCTCCAGAAGGTGTAGCACAGGATCACCGGGATAATCAGCAATCCACCCACCAGCATAAAGCCCTGGCTTTGCGGCGGTGATGCGGCATCCCAAATGGAGATCGACGGTGGAATAATGTTTGGCCAGATGCTGATGCCGAGGCCGGTAAAGCCAAGGAAAATCAGCGCCAGCGTCAGCAGAAACGGCGTGTAGTGCGCATGGCGCTTCACCGCTTTCAGCAGGCCCCAGGCGCACAGCACTACCAGCACCGGCACCGGCAGGAACCAGAACAGGTTCGGCAGCGTGAACCAGCGATGGGCGATGCTGGCGTGTGACAGCGGCGTCCAGATGCTGATCACCGCGATCGCCGCCAACAGGGCAAGCAGCAGCGGCGGCACCAGCTTTGACATCTTCTGATGCAGCGCGTTGTCGGTCTTCATAATCAACCAGGTGGCGCCCAGCAGCGCATAGGCCAGCACCAGGCCAACGCCGCAGAACAGCGGGAACGGCGCCAGCCAGTCCAGCGCAGAACCAGCAAAGGTACGATTCACCACCGGGAAACCGTTCAGGATCGCGCCAACGGCCACGCCCTGGCTAAAGGTGGCGACCACCGATCCAAAGATAAAGGATTTATCCCAGAAGGCGCGGTGACTGACGGTAGCCTTGAAACGGAACTCAAACGCCACGCCGCGGAAAATCAGGCCAAACAGCATCACGGTTAACGGAATCGCCAGCGCATCAGCAATCACCGCATAGGCCAGCGGAAAGGCGCCATACAGCGCCGCGCCACCCAGCACCAGCCAGGTTTCGTTGCCGTCCCAGACCGGCGCCACGGTGTTAACCATCATGTCGCGCTCAACCGCATCCTTGTTAAATGGAAACAGGATGCCGATACCCAGGTCGAAGCCATCCATGACGATATACATCAGGGTGGAGAAGACGATGATGGTGAACCAGATAATAGAGAGATCGATACCCATCGAATTATTTCACCTCTTCTGCTGAGTCATGACCTTCCTGCACCGCAGAGAGCGGACGGGCTGGCGTACGTTTCTGGCCCGGGCCGCCTTCTGGCGTATGACCGCCCTCGCCCGGCTTCGGCCCTTTCTTGATCAGGTGCGTCATGTAGCTGTAACCAACGCCAAACACCGACATATAAACCACGATAAAGGCGATCAGGCTGATGCTCATGTGCAGATCGCCATGGGCAGAGACCGCATCTTTGGTGCGCAGCAGGCCATACACCACCCACGGCTGACGGCCAATTTCAGTGGTAAACCAACCGGCCAGAATAGCGATTAAACCGCTTGGCCCCATGAACAGGCAGAACCACAGGAACGGACGCGAGCTGTAGAGGCGTTTTTTCACGCGCAGCCACAGGCTGACCACGCCCATCAGCACCATCAGCATGCCCAGCCCGGCCATCACGCGGAAAGACCAGAACACGATGGTGGAGTTAGGACGATCCTCTTTCGGGAAGGTCTTCAGCGCTGGCACCTGCTCGGTCAGGCTGTGCGTCAGGATCAGGCTGCCAAGGTAAGGAATTTCCAACGCATATTTGGTTTTTTCCTGCTCCATATCGGGCAGGCCAAACAGGATTAACGGCGTCGGTTCACCCGGCGGGTTTTCCCAGTGCCCTTCAATCGCCGCGATTTTCGCCGGCTGATGGTGCAGCGTATTCAGCCCGTGCATGTCGCCCAGCATTGCCTGAATCGGCGAGACGATCAGCGCCATCCACAGCGCCATAGAGAACATTTTGCGAATAGCCGGGGTATCATTTTTACGCAGCAGATGCCACGCCGCCGAGGCGCCAACAAAAAAGGCGCTGGCCAGAAACGCCGCGGTAGCCATGTGCATCAGGCGGAACGGGAACGACGGGTTGAAGACAATCTTCATCCAGTCCACCGGTACCACCAGGCCATTCTGAATCTCATAGCCCTGCGGCGTCTGCATCCAGCTGTTGGAGGCGAGGATCCAGAAGGTGGAGATAATAGTGCCCAGCGCAACCATACAGGTGGCGAAGAAATGCAGGCCAGGACCCACGCGGTTCCAGCCGAACAGCATGACGCCGAGGAAGCCCGCCTCAAGGAAGAAGGCGGTCAGCACTTCATAGGTCAGCAACGGGCCGGTGACGCTACCGGCGAACTGCGAAAAGCCGCTCCAGTTGGTGCCGAACTGATAGGCCATCACCAGACCAGAAACCACGCCCATGCCAAAGTTCACCGCGAACACCTTCGACCAGAAGTGGTAAAGATCGCGATAATCATCGTTACGGGTTTTCAGCCACAGCCCTTCCAGCACCGCCAGAAAACTGGCCAGGCCGATGGTGATAGCGGGAAAAATAATGTGGAAGGAGACCGTAAACGCGAATTGTATCCTTGCCAGATGAAACGCATCTAATCCGAACATTGCTTACCTCTATGCGACATAACACACCTTGTTAATTACTTGTATTTAACAAATCGATTTCATTTGTTACTTTTTTATTATTCTGAATTCAATAACGAATAAAAAGAGAGCGGAAAATAAGGTAAAATGAACCGGAGGCAACTATATCAATTTATTTTGACGCTGATCATTGTTTTTTATTGAAACTATTATGATAAAAAACAAGGCGCCAGGTTAAATATCGACACGCAATGTAAATGCAATGTAAATGACAAGCCGAGTTGTTAAAAAGCAGCAACTTATGCATTAAACACAGCGTAAAACTGGGTCGTAATGGCTTTTTTTAACGCCTGATGGCGTTTATTTCCGGCAATCCAGGCTGATAAAAAAGATTATTTTTTGCCTGAAGCAAATGAATTTATTACTACTTTTAGCAATATTAATTTCGCAGTCGACTTTTAGGCAAAAAAACGGCATGAGCAATTTTATTTAACGCTTACGGCGCCTTATTTCGCCCCTTTCACCTACCTATTTTTTTAATTTTTTCCGTCCGACGGCAGTACGTTTTTACTACGGGCAAAAAGTGCGATGGCGGCACAGCTCAGAGTATGTTGCTGTTGCCAGGCGGACGATTTGTGCCATCGCGCTTGTTTCTAAAATATATCTTAGATAGGGTATGAGGCAACGTAAGCGGCTGCCAAGGAAGCCGCCCTTTCCCTCTTCCAGACAGGACTATGCCATGAGTATTGAATCCACTCCGCTGCACTATGCCGTGCCACAACGCGTAAAAAACGAGCTGGTCTTTCGGCAGATGACCGTCCAGCAAAAAACGCGGGTTGCCGACGCTTTTTACCGCGTCGTCTTTCACGGTGAACAGCTAAAAGGCTTTCATTCACCGAGCTTCGACGATCACAGCAAGCTTTTTTTCCCCGATGCCAACGGCGAACTGCATCTGCCGACGCTCACCGACGAAGGCATCAGCTGGCCGCAGGGCGTGCGTCCCGCAGCACGCGATTACACGCCGCTGGCGTTTGACGGCGAAGGCAGCCTGACCATCGACTTCTTCCTGCATGACGGCGGCGTCGCCAGCGAATGGGCCAAACGTGCTCAGCCGGGCGATGCGCTGGCGGTTGGTGGCCCGCGCGGCTCGACGATCATTCCCACCGACTATCCGTTCCAGGTTTACAGCGCTGACGAAACCGGCTTACCGGCGCTGAAACGCCGCCTGGCGGAACTGCGGCCGCTGCTGGCGGAAAAAGAGATTCACGTGCTGGCGCAGGTAGATGAGGCGGTCGGCCGCGCCTATCTTGACGAGCAGCCGGGCATTCATTTTCAATGGCTCGACTCCGCCGAGGCGCTCACTGCTGCGCTGCACGCACTGACGCTGCCGGGCGAAGGTTACTTCTTCTGGCTGACCGGCGAAGGTGCGCAGACCAAAGCACTGGCCGATTCTTTGGTGCAGCAGCGGCAGATTGACGACCGCTGGATCCGCGCCGTGGCGTACTGGCATCAGAAAGCGGAGGCGTAATGCGGGAGGAGAAAAGCGCCCAGTCGCGCGCGGGCAGGCAGAAACGGCGCGAACGGCTGCTCGATGCTGCCGATGCACGGCTGCTGATGCTGCATATCCTCGCACAGCGCAGCGCGCACGGTTATGAACTGATCAAAACGATTGAGGAGATGGCCGGCGGCGAATATGCCCCCAGCCCGAGCCTGATCTATCCCAATCTGACGTTACTGGAAGAGATGGGACAGATTGCTCCGGCGCCTGACGGCGGCGACAAAAAAGCCTGGCAGCTCACCACAGCAGGTCATGATGCGCTGGCAGAGCAGCAGGAGAAGCTGACGGTGGTGACCGCGCGACTGGAAACGCTGGCGGTGCTGGTGGCTAACCGTGATATTCCGGCCATCAGCGAGGCGATTCATCTGATGAAAAGCACGCTGCATCAGCGCCTGGCGCAGGCGGATCTGTCGCCCGCCACGCTGGCGAAAATTGTCAGCGCGCTGGAAAAGGCAGCAAAGGAAATTGCCGCCAGCTGACTCAAAAGTGTTTAAACAGCCAGTACAGCAGCGCGGAGAGCAGGATGGAGACCGGCAGGGTCAGAATCCATGCCATCGCCAGATTGCGCAGCGTGCTGAGCTGCAAGCCGGAGCGGTTAGCCGCCATCGATCCCGCCACGCCCGAAGAGAGCACGTGCGTGGTGGAGACCGGTAAGCCAAAAGCATCCGCCGCGCCGATGGTGAACATCGTCACCACTTCGGCGCTGGCGCCCTGCGCATAGCTCAAATGCGTTTTGCCAATCTTCTCGCCCACCGTAACGACAATGCGTCGCCAGCCCACCATGGTGCCGAGGCCCAGCGCAATGGCTACCACCACTTTGACCCAGAACGGAATAAAGCGCGTGGCGTTATCCAGCTCCGCCTTCAGCGCGGTGAGGTTATCGTTAATCTGCAGCGTTACCGCCACTTTTTCGCTTTTAACATGCTTGATGGTTTCCGACGCAAGATACATGTTGTTGCGCGTGTTGCTGACCCGCTCCGCCGGAATGCGGTTTACGTCGCCATACTGACGGATATCATCGGAGATAGTGGCCGACAGCTGCGCCAGCGCCGGCATTACCGCCGGTTTCAGTTCGCCGGTACGCACATATTCGGTTAACACCGCGCGCGGCGATTCTACGCTAGCCGGTTGCGGATACTGACGGTGCAGCTGCTGGGCGGTAACTGATGCCAGCGCCGCTACACGGGGGATCTGCTCCGGCGGTATCGAGCGGTTCAGCGCATAGGCGATCGGCATGGTGCCCACGAGGATCAGCATGATCAAACCCATGCCTTTCTGGCCATCATTCGATCCATGCGCAAACGACACGCCGGTGCAGGTCAGAATCAGCAGGCCGCGGATCCAGATCGGCGGCGGCTTTGGCCCTTCCGGCGCACGATAGAGCTGACGATTTTTCACAAAACGTTTCATCACCAGCAGCAGCGCGGCGGCGCTGACAAAGCCGATCACCGGCGACAGCAGCAGCGCATAGCCGACCTTCAGCGCCTGATCCCAGTCGACGCCGCTGGATCCGTCGCGGCCGTTAAGCAGCGCATTCGCCACGCCGACGCCAATAATCGATCCGATCAGCGTATGCGACGATGATGACGGCAGGCCAAAATACCAGGTGCCGAGATTCCAGATAATGGCCGAGAACAGCAGCGCATAAATCATCGCGAAACCGCCGCCGCTGCCCGCCTGCAGAATCAGCTCAACCGGCAGCAGCGAGATAATGCCAAACGCCACCGCGCCGCTGGAAAGCAGCACGCCGAGAAAGTTGAAGAAGCCTGACCAGATCACCGCGGTGGTCGGCGGCAACGAGTGGGTATAAATCACCGTGGCAACGGCGTTGGCGGTGTCGTGAAAACCGTTCACAAATTCAAAGCCCAGCGCAATCAGCAGCGCCAGGCCGAGCAGCAGAAACGGCACGTAGCTGGTGAAGTGCGCCCCGCTCTCTTCGACGTCGTTAAACAGATTCACCCCGGCAAAGGCGATGCCGAGCACCAGCAATAAAATAAAGAAGGTAATGGTGGTACGACTGTTCTTACCGTAAATATTGGGGCGGCCGTGTTGGGCCAGCGGAGGCGTGGAGAGTGTGCTGTTTTGGCTCATGTTTCACCTGTTATTATCGTTGCTAAACGCACCGGCACAGTGTCGGGCTACGCAGGCTGTGATACCGCCGTTTCATGACAGTTGAATGAAGGAGGAGGCGGGTGCGTTGCCCGGAAGCGGGCGGGCTTTGCCTTGCAGGCGGCTTTAAGGTCAAGGTCTTTAAGGTCAACGTCTATTTCGTTCTGCCCTTCGGGCCGCCCGAGCAGGGGCGGCAGTCGCCCCGCCCCTGCACCCCGGCTATCCGGCAAACACAACCGCCCGCCAAAGGCGGGTACCTTCGTCGGTTCACATTTCTTCACGGACCGCTCGCGATTCGCTCCTGCTCAGCGCTC
>NZ_JBLYPN010000017.1:0-65699 GCF_051851875.1 Duffyella sp. Ts4
CAAAAACCAGGTCAAAAACCAGGTCAAAAACCAGGTCAAAAACCAGGTCAAAAACAAAAATCTTAAGTTCTGAATAACAAATCAAACTTTTCACTGTTTATCTTCGCTGATTCTGTGCTTCTAAACACTGGCTTTGGCTTTAATTTTGGGTTTTAGGTTTTGGGTTTTAGGTTTTAGGTTTTAGGTTTTAGGTTTTGGGTTTTAGGTTTTAGGTTTTGACTTGGGTGTTGACCTTGAGGAGGCATCACAAACGCTGAGGAGGTAAACATTTTAGGATGTCCCGCCATGGATGGCGGGGCAAGGGAGCGCTGAGCGGGGAGCGAATCGCGACCGGTCCGTGAAGAAATGTGAGCCGACGAAGGTACCCGCCTTTGGCGGGCGGTTGTGTTTGCCGGATAGCGCGGGTGCAGGGCCGGGGCGACTGCCGGCCCTGCTCGGGCAGGCTTTTAGCCTGGACGAAATGGTCCTTGACCTGGTCCTGCTCGGGCAGGCTTTAGCCTGGACGAAATGGTCCTTGACCTGGCCGTTGACCTGGCCCTTAAAAGGCCTGCCGCCTTAAGGCCAATCCCCGGTCGCTGACCTTAACAGCCGCCTGCCAAGGCTACTCTCGTCCCGCCGGTATCCCACTATGAAACCGTAATTCGCTGTCGGGCTCGGCGATCAGCCGCCCTTCTGCTTCGCCGATGGCTTTTACTCGCGGCGCAATGTCCACCGGTGAAATCTGCGCGGCCAACGCAAGGTAATCCTGATAGTGACGCGCCTCGGAGCGCAGCAGCGACAGGTAAAACTTCTTCAGCTCCTCATCCAGAAACGGCGCCAGGCTGGCAAAACGTTCACAGGAGCGCGCTTCAATGTAGGCGCCGCAGATAAGCTTATCCACCAGCGTGTCCGGTTCGTGAGTGGTGACTTCGCGCAGCAGCCCTTTGGCATAGCGGCTGGCGGTGATTTTTTTATAGACGATGCCGCGCGCCTGCATGATCTCCCACACCTGATAAAAATGGTGCAGCTCCTCTTTGATCAGCAGCACCATCTTTTCAACCAGATCGTCAGCCCACGGCAGTTCGTTACGCACGATAATGCTGCGCGTCAGACCGCGATGGGCGTTGAGAAAGTCCGTGTCGTGATGTTCGCGAAAAATGAAGTTTTCATACGGCTTGAGCCACGCGAGGATCAGATCGCCGCTGGGCTGGTCGGCAACATATTTACGAATCAGCCAGGCCGCGGTTTGCGCCGCCTTGAGTTCGCATACCATATGATCGGTGAGCAGCAGCGTCAGATTTTTCGGCTTGCGGGCCTCATCAATCCACGCCTGAGAGGTGCGGCAGGTCAAAAAATGGTGGACGGGTTCGAGCAGTGCAGCGTAGTTCATGTTTTTCTGGCGTTATCAGCGAAAGGAAACCCGGCCAGCAAGCCGGGTTAATACAGAAGAATCAGTGACGAATACCGGTATCGTCATCGTCGATCATGTCGCCTTCTTCGTCTTCATCTTCGGCGTCAGGATCTTCAAAATAGGTGCCCCAGCCGTCGTAATCGACATTGTACTTGCCTGCCAGATTCACCAGCTGCTCAACCTGCACGTCGATCAGATCCGCATTCAGCGCACCTTCACTCAGAATATCCACGCACATCACCTTGCTGCCATCTTCCAGCTCCAGCTCTTCCGGCTCGCTGACTTCATAGCCCAGCTTGAACGCGTCTACCGCCACTTTTTCCAGCGAGTCGAAGTTGTTGCAGGAGAGATGATGCTCAATGGTGTAGAGCGCTTCCGGATCGCTTCCATCGTCCAGCAGCTCTTCAATGATCAGCCGCGTCTCTTCGCGCTGTTCTTCCAGTAATTCTTCATATGCCATGATTTATTCCCCATTAATTGGCAGAGTCTTGATTATTTTCCCACACACGCCGACGCGCCACTACACAAAAGCGAAAGTTTCTTTACCTCAGGGTTGAAAATGCATATTCAGACGGTTAAATTGAATTTTAATTCATTTTGCATCGCCTTATGGAGCACCACATGACCTCGCTTTATCACCGTTCTTTCCTGCGTTTACTGGATTTCACCCCGGCGGAAATAGACAGCATGCTGACGCTGGCGGCTGAATTAAAAAGCGCGAAAAAAAAGGGCAATGAAACGCCGCGGCTGACCGGAAAAAACATTGCGCTCATCTTCGAAAAAGACTCGACCCGCACCCGGTGCTCTTTCGAAGTTGCCGCTTACGATCAGGGCGCCAACGTCACTTATTTGGGTCCAAGCGGCAGCCAGATAGGCCATAAAGAGTCGATCAAGGATACCGCACGCGTGTTAGGCCGTATCTATGACGGCATTCAGTATCGCGGCCATGGCCAGGAGATTGTGGAAACGCTGGCGCAGTATGCCGGTGTGCCGGTGTGGAATGGGCTGACCAATGAGTTTCATCCTACGCAATTGCTGGCCGATCTGCTGACCATGCAGGAGCATCTGCCGACGAAAAAGCTGAATGAGATGACTTTTGTCTACGTTGGCGATGCGCGCAATAACATGGGCAACAGCATGCTCGAAGCCGCGGCGCTGGTTGGCCTCGATCTGCGGCTGGTGGCACCAAAAGCGTGCTGGCCCGATGAGGCACTGGTGGAAAGCTGTCGCGAAGCGGCTCAGCAGACCGGCGGTAAAATCACCCTGACCGAAGCGGTCGCCGAAGGCGTACAGGGCGCGGATTTTATCTATACCGACGTCTGGGTTTCCATGGGCGAACCCAAGACGGTGTGGGCCGAGCGCATCGCGCTGCTGCGTGATTATCAGGTTAACCGCGCCATGCTGGAACTCACCGGCAATCCTGAGGTGAAGTTTCTGCACTGCCTGCCCGCTTTTCATGATGATCAAACCACGCTCGGCCAGCAGATGGCAGAAGAGTATGGGCTGCACGGCGGCATGGAAGTGACCAACGAAGTGTTTGAATCGCCGCACAGCATCGTTTTTGATCAGGCTGAGAACCGTCTGCATACCATTAAGGCGGTCATGGTAGCGACCCTGAGCAAAGCGCCCTGAACAAGGCGGGCAAACGATTACGCGCGGCCGTTTTTCACTTGCCGCCCGGCACAGTTTCCGTATAATGCCCGACACTTTGCCGGGAGGATGTATGACTCAGCGTCACGCTTTTATCATCGCTCAATCACGCCTGATTGCAGGCGCACCTTCCGTTCTATTTTCGATCTTAAGAAAGCCCCTCATTGCAGGGGCTTTTTTTTGTCCATTATCCGGCACGCGCAGAGGAGAATGACAGATGGCCAACTCGCTATATCGCAAGCACATCATTTCCATTAACGATTTGAACCGACAGGAGCTTGAGCTGGTGCTGCACACCGCCGCCATGCTGAAAGCCCGTCCTCAGCCCGAACTGCTGAAGCATCAGGTGATCGCCAGCTGCTTCTTTGAGGCGTCGACGCGTACGCGCCTGTCGTTTGAAACGGCGATGCATCGCCTTGGCGCGTCGGTCGTGGGCTTTGCCGACGGCAGCAATACCTCGCTGGGCAAGAAAGGGGAAACCCTTGCCGATACCATTTCGGTGATCAGCACTTACGTGGATGCCATCGTGATGCGTCATCCGCAGGAAGGCGCCGCCCGTCTGGCCACTGAGTTCTCCGGCGGCATTCCGATCCTCAATGCCGGTGACGGGGCTAATCAGCATCCGACGCAAACGCTGCTCGACCTGTTCACCATTCAGGAGACGCAGGGCCGCCTCAGCAACCTCAGCGTGGCGATGGTAGGCGACCTGAAATATGGCCGCACCGTGCATTCACTGACGCAGGCTCTGGCCAAATTCGACGGCAATCGCTTCTACTTTATCGCGCCGGATGCGCTGGCGATGCCGGGTTACATCACCGATATGCTGGATGAACAAGGCATTGTCTGGAGCCGCCACGACAGCATTGAAGAGGTGATTCCGCAGCTCGACATTCTCTATATGACCCGCGTGCAGAAAGAGCGTCTTGACCCTTCAGAGTACGCCAACGTTAAAGCGCAGTTCATCCTGCGCGCTGCCGACCTGGCCGGCGCCGGCGACAATATGAAGGTGCTGCATCCGCTGCCGCGCATTGATGAGATCACCACCGATGTGGATAAGACGCCTTACGCCTGGTATTTCCAGCAGGCGGGCAACGGTATCTACGCGCGCCAGGCATTGCTGGCGCTGGTGATGAACAGCGAACTGGATCTGTAAGGAGAAAACCCGATGACACAGGACAATAAACTACAGGTTGAAGCGATTAAACGCGGCACGGTGATTGACCATATTCCGGCGCAGATTGGTTTTAAACTGCTGAGCCTGTTTCGCCTGACCGAAACGGACCAGCGCATCACCATCGGCCTGAATCTGCCTTCCGGCGAGATGGGCCGCAAAGATCTGATCAAAATTGAAAATACCTTTCTCACCGACGATCAGATCAACCAGCTGGCCGTTTACGCGCCGCACGCCACCGTCAACCGCATCGACGAATATGAAGTGGTCGGCAAAATCTCGCCCACGCTGCCGGATCGCATTGAGCGGGTGCTGACCTGCCCTAACAGCAATTGCATCAGCCGCAACGAGCCCGTCTGCTCGAGCTTTGCGGTGCGTAAACGCCAGGATGCGGTGCAGCTGAAGTGCAAATACTGCGAGAAAGAGTTTGCCCATCATGTGGTGCTGGCAAACTGGTAAACCCTGAGGCGGCACTTATAATGATGCCGCTATGTCAGCGCGTAACGGATGCCGTTGCGTCAACGTCTTCAAGGAGAAAATATGTCTCGTGAAATCAGTACCGACAACGCACCAGCCGCCATCGGACCCTATGTACAGGGCGTGGATTTAGGCAGCATGATCATCACCTCCGGCCAGATTCCGGTCGACCCAAAAACCGGCAACGTGGCCAGTGATATCGCTGCGCAAACCCGTCAGTCGCTGGAGAACGTGCAGGCGATTGTGGAAGCAGCCGGACTGAAGGTGGGTGACATCGTGAAAACCACCGTTTTCGTTAAGGATCTCAACGATTTTGCTACGGTGAACGCCACCTATGAAGCGTTTTTTAGCGAGCATCAGGCGAGTTTTCCGGCCCGTTCCTGTGTGGAAGTGGCGCGGCTGCCAAAAGATGTGAAAATTGAAATTGAAGCGATTGCGTTACGTCGTTAAATAAACGCCCGCCCGCTCGCCGCCTTGCGCAGCTGAGCGGGACGGGCATCGGTTATTTTTTCGCGACGCTTTCCATGCCCATCAGACCAATCTTGAGATAGCCCGCCTGACGTAAGGCGTCCATTACGCCCATCAGCGTTTCATAATCAACGCTCTTATCCGCCTGGAAGAAAATGGTGGTCTCTTTGTTGCCCTGCGTCTGAGCGCTGAGCACGTTGACCAGATTGGCTTCGGTCACCGCTTCATTGCCGATATAGAGCTGCTTATCCGCTTTGATCGAGAGATAAACCGGTTTTTCCGGGCGCGGCTGCGGTGAACTGGTGGAGGCTGGCAGATTAACGCGTACGTCAACCGTGGCCAGCGGTGCTGCCACCATGAAGATAATCAGCAGCACCAGCATCACGTCGATAAACGGCGTGACGTTGATCTCATGCATTTCACCGTCTGTTTCGACACCGTCGTTTAATCGCATGCCCATGATAATTATCCTAAGCGTAATTTCTGCGTGGTCGTCGGACGGCCAACGCCGCTGTTAGCCAGATCGAGATCGCGGCTCTGCAACAGCAGCACCTGCGCGGCAACGTCGCCCAGCGACGCTTTGTAATTGGCAATCATGCGCGCAAATACGTTGTAGATCACCACCGCAGGGATCGCCGCAACCAGGCCGACGGCAGTAGCCAGCAACGCTTCGGCGATACCCGGCGCCACGACGGCCAGGTTAGTGGTTTGCGTTTTGGCGATGCCGATGAAGCTGTTCATGATGCCCCATACCGTACCGAACAAGCCGATAAATGGCGCCACGGAACCGACGGTGGCGAGGAAACCGTTGCCACGACCAGCATGACGGCTGAAGGCGGCAACGCGGCGCTCAAGGCGAAAGCCGGTACGATCTTTAATGCCGTCATTGTCTTCGCTGCCCGCAGAGAGCTCCAGCTCGTTCTGCGCGTCTTTGATCAGCTGCAGGCTGGCGCTTTGCGCTTTGAATGCACCGGCAACCTGCGCGGCTTCATTCAGCGATCGCACTTCGGTCAGCGCCTGATGTTCACGCTTCAGGCGGCGACGGGCGCCGCTCAGCTCGGCATATTTACTGAAGAAGATCGCCCACGTGGCAACCGAGGCCAACAGCAGCCCAATCATCACCGCTTTTACCACGATGTCTGCATGTTCATACATGCCCCAAACGGAGAGATCCGTTTGCATCAAATCACTGGTTACCACGCTGTATCTCCAACATCATTTATGGCTGTTTTACGTCAGGGGCGGATCATACCAAAAAAGCGGCGAATTGATAGTAGTTCTCATTACTATTTACATTTTTCGCTGATTTTTCGCGCGCCTTTCTGCCTGATGACACCGGCTGGTTCCATAAATGTGATGGCCTGTTGAATTTTATTAAAACGTTGTTTTAATTTTGTGATGTATTTCATTCAATCCAACAGCCGCCCATTTGCAGCAGCAGACTTTTCTTTATAGTGATTCAGCCGCTGTCCCTGCTTGCGCCTCACTTCCTTCCCTAAAGCGGCATACCTCTTCGCTGGAGATAAAAAATAATGCTGAAAAAGTTACTGCTTGCCGTGTCGCTGACCGCTGCCTTTAGCGGTATGGCCTCAGCCAAAGTATTAAAAGTCGCGGAAGTTCAACCGGCCGGTTATCCGACGGTGGTAGCGCTGCAAAATATGGGCGAAAAATTGAAAAAGGCCACTGATGGCCGCCTGGAGATGAAGGTTTACGCGGGAGGCGTGCTGGGTGATGAAGATCAGGCGCTGCAACAGGTGCAGCTGGGGGCGATCGATATGATTCGCGTGTCGCTGGCGCCGGTTACTACCATTGCTCCGGAAACCAGCGTCTTAACCCTGCCCTATATCTTCCGCGATGAAGCTCATATGCATAAGGTGTTGGATGGTGACGTTGGCAAGACTATCACCGATAAATTCGACAAAGACCCTGCGGCACGCATGATATTTCTCGGCTGGACCGATGCCGGCGTACGCAACATGATCACCAAAAAGCCGATCGCTAAACCCGAAGACCTTAAGGGCATGAAAATTCGCGTGCAGAACAGCGCAATTTCCCTCGCCACGCTGAAAGCGATGGGCGCTAATCCGGTAGCGATGGGCGTCAGCGAAGTGTTCAGCGCCATGCAAACCGGGGTGGTCGACGGCACCGAGAACAACCCGCCAACCTTTGTGGCGCATAACTATATGCCAGTCACCAAGTATTACACCCTGACCGGTCACTTTATGCAGCCGGAAATGATCCTGTTCTCAAAAACCTCATGGAATAAGCTCTCGGCGGACGATCAGGCGCTGCTGAAAAAGCTCGGCAAAGAGGCGCAGGACGATGAGCGCGTGCTGTGGGCGAAATACACCGAAGAATCGCTGGCCAAAATGAAACAGGGCGGCGTGACCTTTCAGCAGACCGATCGCGATTACTTCATCAAGGCAACACAGCCGGTGCGCGACAAATTTGGTGCTAACTATCAGGATCTGATGAAGCAGATTGCTGAAGTTAAATAATTTTCCCCGTGCCGCGCTCGCGGCACTTTTCGCAGGAACCCAGTTATGACCTCTTATTGTCGTCTGATGGACGGGCTTTATCTGCTGTGCATGGTGGTGGCCGGTATTGCCTTACTGATTATGGTGTCGGTGATACCGGTGGGAATTTTTGCCCGTTACGTATTGGATGGTGCCCTCTACTGGCCCGAACCGGTGGCCATTGTCTGTATGATCATTTTTACCTTTATTGGCGCCCCGGTTGGCCTGCGCGCCGGTACGCATATCTGTGTATCGATGGTCACCGATCGGCTGCCTGCCCCGCTGCAACGGGCGGCGCGCATCCTCTGCGATCTGCTGATGCTGGCATTCTGCGTGATGCTGTTTCAGTCGAGCTTTAGCCTGTGTGAAGCGATGTGGTCACAGGCGCAGGCATCGCTGCCTGCGGTGACCTACGGGCAAATGTATCTGCCGATTCCGCTGGGCACGCTGATCACGCTGCTGTTTGTGATTGAGCGTTTATTCGCGGGCGAGCAGACCGCTCGTCCGGTTGTCATGCTTGGCGGCACTCACTAAGGCGGAGCAGGAAAATGGATGCACTTATACTGATTGGTAGTTTAGCGGTGCTGCTGCTGCTGGGGTTTCCGGTGGCTTTTTCAGTGGGCCTCAGCGCTTTTATCGGTGCCTGGTGGATTGATCTGCCGTGGGAAGCGGTGGTGATTCAGATCACCAACGGCGTGAACAAATTCTCTCTGCTGACCATTCCCTTCTTTATTCTCGCCGGTGCCATCATGGCCGAGGGCGGCATTGCCCGGCGGCTGGTGAATTTTGCCTATATCTTTGTCGGCTTTATTCGCGGCGGCCTGTCGCTGGTGAATATCGTTGCCTCGACCTTCTTTGGTGCCATATCAGGATCGTCGGTCGCCGATACCGCCTCGATCGGATCGGTGATGATCCCGGAGATGGAAGCCAAAGGCTATCCGCGCGATTTTGCCGCCGCGGTGACCGCCAGCGGATCGGTGCAGGCGGTGCTGACGCCGCCCAGCCACAACTCGGTGATCTACTCGCTGGCAACCGGCGGCGTGGTCAGCATCTCGTCGCTGTTTGTGGCGGGGATCTTTCCCGGCCTGCTGCTCGGCCTCTGTCTGATGATCATGTGTGTCGGCTTTGCCAGAAAACGCGGTTATCCAAAAGGCGAGCGCATTCCGTTTAAGCAGGCGCTGAAAATCTTTTTTGATGCGTTCTGGGGCCTGTTTACCATTGTGATCATTCTTGGTGGCATCCTCACCGGGATCTTTACCGCCACGGAATCTGCCGCTATTGCCTGTTTATGGGCATTTCTGGTCACCATGTTTATCTATCGTGATTTCAAATGGAATCAGCTGCATATCCTGCTGTTTCGCACCATCAAAACCGTGACCATTGTCATGGTGCTGATCGCCTTTGCCGCCAGCTTTGGCGCGGTCATGACCTTTATGCAGCTGCCGCAGATGATCACCGATACCTTCACCAGCATCTCTGACAACAAATATGTCATCCTGATGTGTATTAACGTGTTGCTGCTGGTGATCGGTACGCTGATGGATATGGCGCCGATCATTCTGATTCTGACACCGGTGCTGCTGCCGGTTACCAATGCGTTAGGCATCGATCCGGTGCATTTTGGCATGATCATGATGACTAACCTTGGCATCGGTTTGATCACACCGCCGGTGGGATCGGTGCTGTTTGTCGCCAGTGCGGTGAGCAAGCAGAAGATCGAGCAGGTGGTGCGTGCGATGCTGCCGTTTTATTGCGTGCTGTTCATCGTCCTGCTGTTAATCACTTACATACCGGCCATTTCGCTCTGGCTACCGCGTGCCATGGGTGTGATTTGAGTCTGGCGGGCGAACCTGGTTCGCCCGCTGCTTCCCGCTGGCAGCACTCTGATTATGCCAATTCCTTATCAACGCCCTGCCGGGATTCATGCTAAGTTTATGCCTTTCACAGGGATCAGCAGGGCGTCCGCAGATGAGCAAAGAGAAGTTAGAAACCACATTAATCCGCGCCGGCCGGGCAAAGCGATTTACGCAGGGATCGGTGAACAGCGTGATTCAACGCGCCTCGTCACTGGTGTTCGACACCGTGGCGGACAAACAGCGCGCCACCGCAGGCCGTGCGCACGGCGAACTCTTTTATGGCCGCCGCGGCACCCTGACCCACTTTGCACTTCAGGAAGCGATGACCGAGCTGGAAGGCGGCGCCGGCTGCGCGCTCTACTCCTGCGGCGCGGCAGCGGTAGCCAATGCGATGCTTGCCTTTGTTGAAGCGGGCGATCACGTATTGATGTGCGGTTCGGTCTACGAGCCAACGCAGGATTTCTGCACCAAAATTCTTAGCAAGCTTAACGTCAGCACCACCTTTTTCGATCACTGCCTTGATGGCGGTATCGCCGCGCTGATCCAGCCCACTACGCGCATCGTTTTCCTCGAATCCCCCGCGTCCATCACTATGGAAGTGCAGGATATTCCGGCCATTGTCGCCGCCGTGCGCGCCAAAGCGCCGGAAGCGATCATCATCGTCGATAATACCTGGGCGGCGGGCGTGCTGTTTCGGCCGCTGGATCACGGCTGCGATATTTCGATTCAGGCAGGCACCAAATATCTGATCGGTCACTCCGATGCGATGATCGGCACCGCGGTCGCCAATGCGCGCTGCTGGGATCGCCTGCGTGAGAACTCCTATCTGATGGGACAAATGGTCGACGCTGATACTGCCTATATGGCCAGCCGCGGATTGCGCACGCTGGCGGTACGTCTGCAACAGCATGAAGAGAGCGGCATTAAAATCGCAGAATGGCTCGCCACGCGGCCAGAAGTGGCGCGGGTAAACCATCCGGCGCTGGCGCAGTGCAAAGGCCATGCTTTCTGGCAGCGTGACTTCAGCGGCAGCAGCGGCCTGTTCTCTTTTATTCTGCATCAAAAGCTGAGTCCGCAGCAGATGGCTGACTATCTCGACCATTTCCAGCACTTCAGCATGGCCTATTCGTGGGGCGGCTTTGAATCGCTGATCCTCGCCAATCAGCCCGATGAACTGGCGGCGATCCGACCGGCCGGTGGCATCGATTTCAGCGGCACGCTGGTGCGGCTGCATATTGGCCTGGAACACGTTGACGATCTGATCGCCGATCTGTCGGCAGGCTTCGATCGTCTGCTCAGCGTCTAAACTACACGGGGGATACGGTTTTCGCGTGGCGGAAACCCGACCTGACTGGCTTCTTATTATTCGTTAAAATTAAACGAAACCGCTGTCAACGGGATTAAACATGGGTGTTTTACACGAGATTGTGCAGGCGTTGTGGCATCAGGATTTTGCTGCGCTGGCCAATCCGGATGTTGTGTGGGTCGTTTACGGGGTCATGTTCCTGACGCTGTTTCTGGAAAATGGGCTGTTACCCGCCTCGTTTCTGCCGGGCGATAGTCTGCTGCTGCTGGCGGGTGCCATGGTGGCCAAAGGCGTCATGGACTTCGTTCCCACGCTGATTATTCTGACCATGGCGGCCAGCCTCGGCTGCTGGTTGAGCTATTTGCAGGGCCGCTGGCTGGGCAATACGAAAATGGTGAAACGCTGGCTGATGCATTTACCCGCGCAGTATCATCAGCGCGCCTGGCAAATGTTTCACCGCCATGGCCTGACGGCGCTGCTGGTGGGCCGTTTTCTGGCCTTTATCCGTACCTTGCTGCCTACCATGGCGGGCATTTCCGGCCTGAAACATGGCCGCTTCCAGTTCTTTAACTGGCTCAGCGGCCTGCTGTGGGTCACCATCGTGGTGACGTTTGGTTACGGCATCAGCCAGGTGCCGTTTATCAAACGCCATGAAGATCAGGTGATGACCGTGCTGATTATCCTGCCGGTTGCCCTGCTGTTTATCGGCCTGGCGGGAAGCCTGTTGCTGATCTGGAAAAAGCGCCGCGGTGCGTCTCACTGATAGGAAAAGGTGATCGACGCGATACCGTTGGCGCTGCCAGCGGTAATCGGCCCGGTGCGAATATAGCGCGCCATAAGCGGCACGGTCAGGATCTGCTGATCGTACTGCGCTTGTTCTATCCTCCACTGGTTGAGCGTGCCCTGAGCGCTGGCGTCCGGTCCGTAACGAATCACGTTGCCATCATCGCGCACAAACTGAATGCCCACGCCGGTCGCCGTGGAGTCTGGGGTCAGGTTGAGAATATCGCTGAGATTGCCCTTCTGGCTCTGGTCGGTCATCACCGCGTGTAACACCACGCCTTTGTCGCAGCTCAGCGAAATCGTGGCGGATCCACTCCCATAAACGCTGCCCACCTCCGGTAATGAACCTGCCCACACTTTTCCCAGCATCACCGGCTCTGAGGCACCGGAGACCACCGAGCACCCTTGTGGCTGAATGCGAATCGTCATCTTATGCAGCACCACCGGCGCAACAACGTTGAAGCGCCCATTGCGCGCCGTAATCTGTGCAATGGGCAAAGACAGCGTCTGCGTCACGCCGGTCTGCAGCTGTTCGCCGGTTGTAATGAAACGCATGCGGGCACGTACGCCGCGTGTGGCGCTGAGGCGGCTGCTGCCGGGAAATGGATACAGCTGCAATTCCTGTTGCAACTGATTCACCGGCTTAAACCGGTTGTCCTCAAAATCCTGAATACCCAGCACGTAACCGATGCCGGTTACCGAACTGCGATAGACATCATAACGCTCCCCCTCTTCGTAGTATTGAATGCCGGTAGCCAGCGTGCCGACGGGCCTGACGGTCATCAGATCGATGCACTCACCTTCTGCGGGCTCGCACTGAAATAGCGTGCTGACTGCCGCATCGCCTTGCCATTCGTTACCCACCAGTTGGCCAACCGGCAGGCCATCGGCGGGTAAACTGTAGGGCGGCGGATCGACATCGGGCGCCACATCAACGTCGTCAACCGCACTCATGGCGTGCAGCTTCAGGCTCAGCAACATTATCCAGATCGGGTTCCATCTCATTCAGTCATACTCCAGGCTAAGCAGCGCCGTCGCGTTGGCCGCACCGGCAGTAATGGGCGGTGTTAAAGAGATATAGCGCGCGTGAAAGTGCAGCACGTTATCAACCTCAGGCAGCAGCGGCTGACGTATGCCGCGCTGATTAATGGCCAGCGGCTCTCTGTTCGCATCACTGAGCTCAATTGCCAGTCCGCTGATGCTCTGCTGATCCAGCTTCAGTAACTGAGGGTTGGCCGCAGCGGCTTCACCCTGGAAGCTGACGCGCACGCCGGTTATCGCGTTGATGCACTGGCTGAGCACCAGCGTAAACGGTCGATGATCGCTGGCGCTGCCCGGCAGGGAAAAATGGGTGGTTTCCCATTCCCCCATCGCCACTTCAGGCGGCTTTTCACGGTAATTCAGCGTGCAGGCTTCATTCACTATTTCGCCGGTCACCTCCAGCATCACATCGTGTGCCTGCAGGCAGGCACTCCCCAACAGCAATAGCGTGCAGAATCGTCTCACTGGCACTCTCCCTGTAAGCGTTGAATGCCGCTGGCGGCATCGTCGGGTAAACGGTAGCGCAGCCGACATTGCTGCTCGGCACCTTTGCCCCAGCGCGCCTGCAACTCTCCTGTGGCGGGCAGACCGGTGAGCCAGACTTCGCCGTCATCGCCGACAATGCTTTGCCGATTACCGATCGCGACCAGGGCGCCAAAAGGCAGGGCGTTTCCGCGGTAGCGCAGCGTCATCAGCACCCGATAGCCCCGTTTAACGTCAAAGTGAGCACGCACTAACGCACCCCGTTTTGGTGCCAGCCATTGCACCGCCTCTTCTATTTCATAGCCTTCTTCCAACTGCCGCAGATTCGGTGCGACCCGGTTCCAGCGATAGGGTGACGCCCACGGCACCACGGCATAGCCGCGCCAGTCCGTTTTTACGCTGCCATTCTGCTCCAGCGGCAGATTGGCCACACCGGGCGCGCTCACCAGAATGTTGGTTTCTCCCAGCGGCTGCGTGAAGGTTACGCCCTGCGGATGTAGCACCACGCCGCCGCTGAGGCCCCAGCTAAGCTGCTGGCCGCGGGCGTTGCTGACAATTGCGCCG
Organism: Duffyella sp. Ts4; assembly: GCF_051851875.1. NCBI lineage: Bacteria > Pseudomonadati > Pseudomonadota > Gammaproteobacteria > Enterobacterales > Erwiniaceae > Duffyella > Duffyella sp. Ts4. Next base: position 13,706 of record NZ_JBLYPN010000017.1, read on the forward strand.
TCGAGGTTACCGGCGCGGCTGCGCCAGGCCGCACTCGCATAGCTGCTGCCTGCTGACTGATTGCTCAGGCGCTGCTGCAAACGGTAACTGAGCGCATGCCCTTCACCCGCGCTGCCGCTAATGCCGCTCCAGAATTGCGCATTCCCGTGATTATCCACGCTGCTGCCCGCCGTAGCGTTAAGGATATGGCTACGGTTGGCATAACGGTTTTTGCTTAGCCAGCGATCCAGCGGCACGATCAGGTTGAATCCAATTACCCGATCGCTGCTGCGATAGCGCAACAGCTGGTTGTGGCTGTAGCTCAGGTTAAAGGTCATGCCGCGCCATACGCCGCTGTAACCTAACTGTAGTGAGCGTTCGCTACCGCTTTGCTGCCAGTAGTTCTGCCAGCTGCCGTTAACCCACAGTGACCCATAGCTGCCCAGCGTCTGCGTGAGGCTGAGATCAACGCGTTGTTTTCGCTGTACCGTGTCGGGCCGTTTTTTGCTCTGCGCGGCCTCAGAAAAGGTGCGGTAGCCGGATGTCGCGTAGCGGTAAGCGGAAAGCTGCAATTGCGTCTGCGAAAAGTAGCGTGCGTATCGCCAGCGCCAGGCTTCGCCCGACGCCTGCTGATGCCGTGCATGCGTCAGATCGAGTGACATGGCGCCCCAACTTCCACCGTTGACCCCCAGGCCCGCCGCCAGCGACTGATACTCTTCCGCCAGCTGACTGCCGCCATAGGCGGTAAGCTGCCAGGGCAATCCCCACGCCACGGTATTCTGCAACAGCCAGGGCCGATCGCCAGATACCAGCCGCAGGCGCCCGGCGCTCAGGCTATAATGCCCGCGCCCTTCGCGTTGCAGCACCGGCAGCGATGAAAAAGGCACGCTGAAACCGCTACGGCTGCCATCCTGTTCGATAATCTCCACGTCCAGCGTGCCGCGGCTGCTGAGCGGATAGAGATCGTCGATCACAAAGGCGCCCGGCGGCACCTGGCTTTCGCGGATAAGTGCGCCCTGCTGACGTACCTCAACCCGCGCCGGGCCGCGCGCCACGCCGCGAATAACCGGCGCAAAACCGCGCAGGCTGTCCGGCAGCATGCTGTTATCGCTGCTCAACTGCACGCCGCGCAGGCTCAGGCTGTCAAACAGCTCGCCTGCGGTGGCAAAATCCCCGAGCTGCAGCTGACTGCGCAACACCACGATATCGCGCTGAAACTGGCTGGAGAGATGACGCCAGCGCGTTTCTCCCTGCGCAAGACGCAACGTGCTGTAGTCGCGCCAGCGCCATTCACCGAGGTTGATACCACTTTGTAAGGTCATCAGCTGCTGGCGGCTTGAGGCTTCTCCCCACCGCTGGCTGCCGTGCAGACTGTAATTGAGCATGGCGGCGTTAATGCCACGCTGCCAGCGTGCCTCCGGCACCGTACCGCGCGCGCGATTATGCAGCGCCGCCTGCGGAATGCTCAGGATAAGTTGTAAGCGCTCACTATCAACCTCAGTGCTGGCTCCAGCGATGAGTTCGGTAAAAGGCACACATGCGTCTGCCAGTCCCTCCGCAGGCAAACGCGCCAGATTGACGCCCAGCTCTTCCAGTGATGCTGCGGATAAACAGGGCAACAGCCCTTGCTCGCCGGGTAACAGCTGTGTTTCTCGCAGGCCGGCGCTTCGCTCATTCATACGCCACTCCATCAGGTAGGTCCCCGGCAACAGTCCGCTCTGTTCATCAAGCTGTGACAGATCGGCAACGGCTTGGCCCCCTTCAATCAGAAACGCCGGATCGAAGCGGACAGCATTCACCTCCGTGCTCGCCATGATCAGCAGCGCGGTAAGACGGTAACAGCCACGTTCCATGTCGGTTGCTCCAGTCAGGGCTGTACAGCGGCGGCACCCTGCATTACGCCGCGCGTATTCGGCGTATGTGCGCCATAGTCATTAATGGTTTGATAGAAGATGTCGCCGCTGTTAACGCGCTGCGGTAGCATCTGTTGACTCCGTGGCGCCACCATCACGTTATCGATCGCCTGTCCGCCGACGCTGAGATTGATCACGGTCATCCAGAAAGGCGTGGGGTTATGCACCGTCAGCTGGGCACCACTGCGGGAAAAGCGCAGCGACTGCCACGCGCTATCCGGGTCATCGCGCAGTGCTTCGGGCCGGTAAAACAGCTTGATACGGCTGACCACCGCCAACTGCAGCGTATTACTTTCCGCCAGCGCCTCGCTTTTCTCGGGTACCGATTTCACGCTGAGCCAGAATAAGGATTCACGATCGGCGGGCAATGCGCTGCCAACATAAATAATACGCAGCGTATTTTCCCTGCGCGGTTTCATTACCATCAGCGGCGGCGTGATCAATATATTGCGACTTTTCTTGTTGTCTTCTTCCGCCCACGACTGAATAAGGAAAGATTTTTTCTCGTCGCTATTCCTGATTGAAAGAGAAATTTGCTTTTGGTCTGACGGATATATCACGCGCGTTGCGCCTAATACGATACCACCAGCATATGAAAAGGGAGAGCAGCAGAGAAGAAGCGCAATAATTAGCCAGCAAAAATGATTATTCATAATGGTAATAATGCCTGATGGATTTAATTAACCGTTGAGCTGTTATGCAGGAAATTCAGGCCATCCCTGGCCTGACTGATATTATGCGTAAGTAATATCAAAAGTAGCAGTGGCATCCGCATTGCCCGGGGTAACGGTATCGCTTACCGAAATATAACCTGCACGAAAATGCAGCGTATTGGTGCCATCGATCAACTGGGTTGCTGTTGAAAGCGTATTTAACGGCAGCGGTTCGCCAGTGGTGTCAAATAGCTGAATACCGACGCCGGTAGCCGCGCCTGCACCGAAACCGGCACTCAGGATTCCGTTATAACCCGGCGAGCCGGTTCCTTTAAAAGTCACCGCTGCTGTTTGGGCAACGCTGGTATCACAATCGAGCAGTTTGATATCCACATCCTGGCGCAGCTTCGCCGGCGTACCGGCGGTGCCGTTGAAGTCAGCCACACGCACCTGACCCATTTGCACCACTTTATCAACATCACCGGCATCCACCGCGCAGGCGCCGTTAACTACCGTGCCGAGAAAACGTACCGTGCCGCCTGCGACGTCTTCTGCCTGAACCTGCGAAAAGGTGCCCATGGCGATAAATAAGCCGCTGACCAGCGATGCTTTCACTGAGTTTTTCATCTTCTGTTCCTTATCCATAATAATGCTTTTGGTTAAAAGTAATTTGCTGCGTTATTTCAGCGTTATTATCCTGACGCGCAATTAAAGCCACCGCCATAGCCGGATATTGCATTATTATGTCGGCCATCACGCACAAAGCGGTTATCTCCTGGTGAATAACACTATCTTTTTATTTTGCAGATGATTATTATTTTTGCATCGCATGGATGCCAGTAAGGAAAAGAGAATGAACAGGGTTGTTATTATTGATGAACATCCGTTAGTCAGGATGGCGGTTCGCACACTACTGGAAAAAGCGCATTATCAGGTCATTGCTGAAAATAACGGTGAGGATGCGTATAACACCATAGATAATTATTATCCCGACATCATTATTATTGATATCGCTATTCATTCGCAGTCAGGGCTATCGCTAATTAAGCGCGTTCGTAATACGGGCTTTCCCGGCATTATTATTGTGGTCACCGCCAAAAGTGCGGACCTTTATGCGCCGCGTAGCGCCCACGCTGGGGCGAATGGCTATATCAGTAAGAAGCGCCCCTTTCACGATATTTTGCTGGCGATCACCGCGGCGCAAAACGGCTACGGCTTCTTTCCTTATCAGAGCTATGTTCCTGAGCGTGCCGCACCGACGCTGGAGGCAGAAAAATTGGAACGGCTCTCAGCGCGCGAGTTTCAGGTGCTGCAACATATTCTCAGCGGCAATGATAACGGCAAAATTGCCGCCAGCATGCATGTCAGCACTAAAACCGTGAGCACCTATAAGTCACGGCTAATGGATAAACTGGAATGCCCCACGCCGCTGGCGCTGTTCGAATTTATGCGCCGTAATCAGCTCGAGTAGCGATCAGGCGGGCTGGCGCAGTCGGGTAATCTCCTCGCCGGGGGTGGTGCCAAAATAGCGTTTAAATTCGCGTGAAAATTGCGAGGCGCTTTCATAGCCCACCTTCATTGCCGCCGTACTCGCCTTCAGGCCATCCTGTACCATCAGCGTCCGCGCCTGGTGCAGCCGGTAACTCTTCAGGTACTGCAACGGTGACGTGCTGGTTACCGCTTTGAAGTTATGGTGAAACGCCGATACGCTCATGTTGACCTCGGCGGCCAGCAGTTCCACGCTCAGCGTTTCCGCAAAGTTATTTTCAATGCGGCGCAGCGCACGGGCGATTTGACTGAACTGCGTTTGTCGACTGACCAGCGCCAGCAGCGCGCCGCCACACGGACCGGTTAAAACGTGATAGAGGATTTCCCGCACGATCTGCGGGCCCAACACGCGTGCATCGCGCGGGCTCGACATCACATCCAGCAACCGCTCAGCCGCGCAGAGCATCGGCTCGGTTAGCCAGGCGGAGTGAATACCGCTGGTTTGCGGCACCGGCTGAAAACTGTCGTCATCGCCGATATCGATCAGCAGATCCTGCAGCTTCAGGCTATCCACGCTAAGCTTGATGCCCGCCAGCGGCACTTCCGGCGAGGCCCAGGTTTCACACTCAAACGGCAGCGGCACGGTGAGCATCAGGTATTTGGTCGCATCGTAATGAAAAACGCTGTTGCCCAGATAACCGGTTTTTTTCCCCTGAAACAGGATCACAATGCCGGGTTTATACATCACCGGCATGCGCGTACTCGGAGAATTAGCATATAACAGTGAAATATCAGCAACCTGCGAAAGCGAGGCATAATCACCGCTGGCTAATTCGATAACGCGCTGCGCCAGTTTCGAACAGATTTCATCATGCTGCATCTGGCTTTCTCCTCTGCCTTTTCCGGCGTGCAGTGTGCGTGATTTTCGTGCACTTCTCCACCGCAGTGCAGAAACAGGCAAGATTATGGCAGAAATGAGCAGAGATCTCTGCGCTTCGCTTGTCCCAATCGGCTGAATGTTGACTAGACTTAATCTCCAGTGGCGAGCCGTGCATTTTGCGCGGGCGCTGAAAGCTAAAAGGAGCGTTTTATGGCAGAGCAACCGATTATCAAACTGCGAGACGGCAACATGATGCCGCAGCTCGGTTTAGGTGTCTGGCAGGCGAGCATCGATGATGCCCGCAAGGCGGCAGTAAAAGCGCTGCAGGTCGGCTATCGTTCTATCGATACCGCTGCGATCTATAAGAATGAGGAAGGTATCGGTCAGGCGCTGCAGGAAACTGACGTCGCGCGTGACGATATTTTCGTGACCACCAAGCTGTGGAATGACGATCAACTCAACGGTCAGCAGGCGATTGAAACCAGCCTGAAAAAGCTCCAGCTGGAGAGCGTTGATCTCTATCTGATGCACTGGCCATGTCCGCAGAAAGATAACTATGTGGATGCATGGAAAAGCATGATTGAGCTGCAGAAACAGGGGCTGACCAAAAGCATCGGCGTCTGTAACTTCCAGCAGAATCACCTGAAGCGTCTGATCGACGAAACCGGCGTTTCCCCGGTGATCAACCAGATTGAGCTGCACCCGATGCTGCAGCAGCGTGAACTGCACGCGTGGAATGCCATGCACCAGATTCAGACCGAATCCTGGAGCCCGCTGGCACAGGGCGGTAAAGGCGTATTTGATCAGGAGATTGTGAAAAACCTGGCGAAAAAATATGGCAAGACGCCAGCACAGATCGTCATTCGCTGGCATCTGGATAGCGGACTGGTGGTGATTCCTAAATCGGTCACGCCATCGCGTATTGAAGAGAACTTTGCGGTGTTTGATTTCCGTCTCGAAAAACCGGAAATCAGTGAAATGACCAAGCTCGATAAAGGCAATCGCCTCGGTCCTGATCCCGATGAACTGAACTGATGCGCGACTGGCGCAGCACGCAAAAAAGGCCGACAGCTGTCGGCCTTTTTTTATGGTGCCGGGTTAACCAGCAACTGACCGGCGGTGCCGCGATCGGCCATCTCCAGCGTCTGGCTGTGATAGACAAATGGAAAGTGTTCTGACGACGCCTGCGGGAAAAACACCAGCAGTTCCGTATCGCCATCGACCCAGACGGTATCTTTCCAGCCGCGATCTTCCGCCATCGCCTGCGCGCCATTGACTCGCTTGACCAGAAACATCACGCCCTGAATATGAAACGCCTGCGGCGTATCAGAATGGATAATCCAGCGCTCAAAGCTGTTCTGCTGCGCCTGCGTGTCGATGCGCGTCATGTCCCACAGCGCACCGTTAATGCCTGGCAACGCATCGCCGAGGCGGAACTCGCGAGTGCGCACCGCCACGCCATCGAGGATCTGATCGGCCAGCAGGCGCATCGGCAGGTTATCGGTGACCAGCGGCAGCAGTCCGGTTGGCCGCAGCGTCAGTACCTGATTCGAGGTCAGAATACTGGACGGTTCAAACAGGCCACGCAGCCGATCCATTACCGATGCCGCAATACCCGACGTAATCGTAACTTCATCGCCCTGGGTCATATCCAGTAGCACCTCGCGCCGTTCACCTGGCGCCAGTGACAGCTGCTGTACCGGCACCGGCGCCGGCAGGAAACCCTGATCGCTGGCGATAACGTGAAACGGTCGGCTGTCGCTTAACGTCAGTTGATAACGCCGCGCGTTAGACGCATTCAGCAGCCGCAGGCGCACCCAACCGCGCGACACTTCGACAAACGGATTCTGCACGCCATTCACCAGCAGCGTATCGCCAACAAAACCGCCGTTTTGCGGTGGGTTGTAAACCGGCGTGCCAAAGTTATCGAGCCGTTTGTCCTGAATGATCAGTGGAAAATCATCGACGCCATAATGGTTAGGTAAGGGTAGCGCCTTGCTGACGGCATCCTCAATCAGCCACATGCCCGCCAGCCCGTTATACACGTGCGGCGCCATGCGGTTAGGCGTATTGGCGTGGTACCAGCAGGTTGCCGCAGCCTGACGCACTGGCAACACCGGCGCCCAGTCAGCGCCCGGCGACATCAGTCGCGGCGCGCCGCCCATCAGCGCGCCGGGCATCTGCAATCCGCTGATGGTCATCGCCACCGGCTCATTAAGGCGGTTGCTGTAGATCAGCTTAACGTCATCGCCGTTCCAGACGCGCACCGTCGGGCCAAGATACATGCCGTTGACGCCCCAGACCGGTGATTTGCTGCCGCTCATAAACGCCCAATGGCTGCGCTGTAGGGTGAGAAACAGCGGCTGGCCGCGGCGGGATTCGATCAGCGGCGGCACCGGCAATGCGGTTTCAACAGCCGCGGCCCGGGCATTACGCGGCAATGCGCCTGCACAGGCTGCCGCGCCAGAGAGCTGAAGAAAGTGCCGTCGACTGAAAGACATAAAAACTCCGAACAGGTCAGCGAAACGAGGAATATCGTCGCCGTATTGTTATTTTGCGGGATTGCTATGGGTTGCTGTAGTCGTGCAAAACCTGCGGGACTTGCGCCCCGCAGCAGTGACTCAATATTTGCCGCTCGCTTCACGCTCGGCGACTTCGGCATTCAGTTCTTCCAGTTTAGCGGACATCAACTCGCGACAGTGCGTCGCCAGCTTGCGTACCGACTGGTTTTCAAACGCTTTGATATCAACCGGCGGCAGCATTTCAACAATCACCAGGCCGTTCTTCAAACGGTTGAGTTTGATTTTGTCGTGGGTGTTCGATACCACAATCGGAATGATCGGCACACCGGCGGCGATGGCCGCATGGAAAGCGCCGGTCTTAAACGGCAGCAGGCCGCGTCCGCGACTGCGGGTGCCTTCCGGAAACATCCAGAATGAGATGCGCTTTTTATTAAACTGATCGACCAGCTGCGCAATGGTGTTGTGCGCCTTGGCGCTGTTATCGCGATCGATAAGCAGGTTGCCGCTCAGCCAGTAAAGCTGGCCAAAAAACGGAATCCACAGCAGGCTTTTTTTTCCGACAGTTACCGTGGTCGGCTGCACAATCTTCGCCGCAGTGATCATGTCGTAGTTATTCTGGTGATTGGCAATGTAGATAGCGTTGCCGTAGTGCTCGGCACCTTCCGGTCTGCGCAGCTCAACTTTGACGCCCAAAACCGTCGACAAACGACCATAGGCACGGCCAAATGTGGCGACGTGACGTGGGTTGCGCGGAGAGAAGATCAGGCAGTAAATACAGCCGAAAATGCTGACCAGAAGAGAGTAAATAATGACCACAATGGCACGTAAAATTAAGAGCATAGCTACCTCATGTTCGCCTTGTCCCTGAGTATACCGGCTTTGTCATAAAACACACCGGTATCGCAGCGGGCGTTAGCGAAATAACCTCGCCCGCTGCGTGACTGCATTATTGTTACTCGTCGCTGCTGCTTTCGGTGCGGGCTGATGCAGGCGCATCCACTTCTACCCGATCAATACGCTGCAAACCACGCGGCAGCGAGGTGCCACGACGGCCACGCTCGGCACGGAATTTCTGCAGTTCTTCGCTGCGCAAGGTGAGCTTACGCTTGCCAAAGTGTAGCGTGATCGCGCTTTGCGGCTGTAACAGCAGCAGCCAGACCAGCTTATCTTCCCCAGCCGCTGCCTGCGCCGCCGGAATGGAGATAATTTTGTTGCCTTTGCCTTTGGAGAGCTGAGGCAGATCGCCCACCGGGAACATCAGCATGCGTCCGGCGGCGGTGATCGCCAGCAGCAGATCGTCGTCGCTGTGCACCGCCATCGGCGTCAGCACTTTGGCATTTTCCGGCAGCGTCAGCAGCGCTTTGCCCGCACGGTTGCGCGAGATCAAATCGGCAAAGGTGCAGACAAAACCGTAACCGGCATCGGATGCCATCAGCAGCTTCTGATCTTCCGCCTCCATCAGCACCTGTTCCATCACCGCGCCCGGTGGCGGCGTGAGTTTGCCGGTCAGCGGCTCACCCTGGCCGCGTGCCGACGGCAGCGAGGTCGGATCGAGCGTATAGCTGCGGCCGGTGGAATCGATAAAGGCTACCGGCTGATTGCTCTTGCCGCGCGCGGCAGCACGGAAGCTATCGCCCGCCTTATAGTTTAATCCACTCGGATCGATATCATGGCCTTTGGCGCTGCGCACCCAGCCCATCTGCGACAGCACAATGGTCACCGGCTCTGATGGCACCAGTTCATTTTCACTGATCGCTTTCGCCTCTTCACGCTCGTTCAGCGGTGAACGACGGTCGTCGCCATAGGCTTCGCTGTCTGCCTGCAGCTCTTTCTTCAGCAGGCTATTCATTTTGCGTTCCGATCCCAGCGTGCTCTGCAGGCGATCGCGCTCTTTTTCCAGCTCGCTCTGTTCGCCGCGGATTTTCATCTCTTCCAGTTTGGCGAGATGGCGCAACTTCAACTCAAGAATCGCTTCTGCCTGGGTTTCACTGATGCCAAAACGGGCAATCAGCTGCGGCTTCGGCTCATCTTCACTGCGAATCACCTCAATCACTTCATCGATGTTGAGGAACGCCACCAGCAACCCTTCCAGAATGTGCAGGCGTTTCAGCACCTTTTCCAGACGGTAATTAAGGCGGCGACGCACCGTGTCACGGCGATAAACCAGCCATTCGCTGAGGATTTCCAGCAGGTTTTTCACCGCAGGACGGTTATCCAGCCCGATCATGTTCAGGTTAACGCGGTAGCTTTTTTCCAGATCGGTGGTGGCAAACAGATGGTTCATCACCTGCTCAAGATCGATGCGGTTAGAGCGCGGCACGATCACCAGACGCGTCGGGTTTTCATGATCCGATTCGTCACGCAGATCCTCAACCATTGGCAGCTTTTTATTGCGCATCTGGTTAGCGATCTGCTCCAGCACGCGCGCACCGGAAACCTGATGCGGCAGCGCGGTGATCACCACGTCGCCATCTTCTTTTTTCCATACCGCGCGCTGGCGAATTGATCCACGGCCAGTTTGGTAGATCTTACGGATCTCCGCACGTGGTGTGATGATCTCCGCCTCGGTAGGAAAATCGGGCCCCTGCACAATATCCAGCAGCTCATCCAGCGTGGTTTTCGGCGCATCGATCAGCTTGATGGTCGCCTGCGCCACTTCGCGCAGGTTGTGCGGCGGAATATCGGTTGCCATACCGACAGCGATGCCGGTGGTGCCGTTAAGCAGAATGTTTGGCAGGCGCGCCGGCAGCATTTTCGGCTCGTCCAGCGTGCCGTCAAAGTTAGGCACATAGTCCACCGTGCCCTGCCCCAATTCGCCCAACAGCAGCTCGGCGTATTTCGACAGGCGCGATTCGGTATAACGCATGGCGGCAAACGACTTCGGATCGTCCGGTGCGCCCCAGTTGCCCTGACCATCCACCAGCGGATAGCGGTAGGAGAAAGGCTGCGCCATTAACACCATCGCTTCATAGCAGGCGCTGTCGCCGTGCGGGTGGTATTTACCCAGCACGTCACCCACGGTACGCGCCGATTTTTTAAACTTGGCGCTGGCGTTCAGGCCCAGTTCTGACATGGCGTAAACAATGCGGCGCTGTACCGGTTTAAGGCCATCGCCAATATAGGGAAGCGCACGATCCATGATGACGTACATGGAATAGTTGAGGTACGCGTTCTCGGTAAATTTGTGCAGTGCAAGGCGCTCTGCACCATCCTGCGTCAGATCACTCATTAATTTCAATTCCTCACATCGTGGCGCAAAGCCAGACCCGGCAGCACGCCACCCAGCGGACGGTTTGGCGAGGATAGTACCTTATCTGCCTGCCGAGTCACAGAGGCTGCCGGTTGAATATCACTGAGTGAGAGCGTAGCTGAGCGCCACGTTTTTTCAGGCTTTACCGAGCCACTGCGTCACAATTTTTGCGTATTCGCCGGTGGCAACCGACAGGTGCAGCCACTGGTCGACGTAGAGTTTCCAGCCGATGTCGTTCTGCGGCAGCATGTAGCCCTTTTCGCCATACTGCATTGGCCGATCCGGATTCACCGCGCAGAGCTGTGGATAACGCTTCGCCTGGTATTGCGCCTCTGAGGCATCGGTAATCATCACGTCCGCTTTTTTATCCACCAGCTGCTGAAAAATGGTGACGTTGTCGTGGAATAGCGTCAGCGAGGCCGCGGGTAAATGGCTGTGCACAAATGCCTCGTTGGTGCCGCCAGCCGGTTCTATCAGGCGCACCGCAGGCTGGTTCAGCTGTTTGATAGTTTGGTAACGCGCTTTATCTTCACAGCGCACCAGCGGGATTTTGCCATCGCTGCCCAGCGGCTGCGCGAACCACGCGGTGAGCTGGCGCTTCAGCGTGACCGAGACGCCGCCCAGGGCGATATCGCACTGTTTGGCCAGAAAATCGGGGGTCAAGGTTTTCCACGTGGTTGGCACCCACTCCACCTTCGCATCCAGGCTGCTGGCCAGTGATTCGGCCATTGCGATATCAATGCCTTCATAGCCGCCATCGGGCCGCAGAAAGCTGTAAGGCTTGTAATCGCCGGTGGTGCACACCTTTAACGTTTTGCTGCTGGTGATGTTTTCCAGACGCGATTGCGCCTGCGCGGTGGCTGAAATGACGATCAGCGCCGCACTGATAACGAACTTGTTCATAGAGGATCCTGAAAGGGGTTTGCGTCCGAATTGTGTCATATGCCAGCCGATTGTTGCTGCCGAAGCAAAAGTCTTGTGACCCGGACCACATTTTTCTTTGGTACGGTCGCGCGTAAACTACGCACATTATTGTTTAACGGAGCATCATCCTTATGAGTAACGTCCTGATTCTTGACGCAGGCAAAGCGTTTGCGCATTCAAAAGGCGAACTGAACCATACGCTGGCTAACGTTGCCGCATCCTTCCTGCGCGATAATGGCCATCAGGTCACCACTACCAATATCGACAATGGCTATGATATTGCGGAAGAAGTACAAAAATATCTTGCGGCCGACGTGGTGATCTATCAGATGCCGGGCTGGTGGATGGGCGAGCCGTGGATCCTGAAAAAGTACATTGATGAAGTCTTCACCGAAGGCCATGGTTCACTGTATGCCAGCGACGGCCGCAGCCGCGCTGACGCCAGTAAAAAGTACGGTTCCGGCGGCTTGCTGCAGGGCAAAAAATATATGCTCTCGCTGACGTGGAATGCGCCGCTGGAAGCCTTTACCGATCCGGATCAGTTTTTCGAAGGCGTTGGCGTCGACGGACTCTATCTGCACTTCCATAAAGCCAATCAGTTCCTTGGCATGAGCGGCCTGCCAACCTTTATCTGTAACGATGTGATTAAACAGCCTGAGATTGAGAATGATATTGCACGTTATCGCGAGCACTTAGGCAAAATCTTTGCTTAACTTACTGCCTTAACAAGCCAAACGGGAAATGCCGCTATGCTGACAGTCGTTGCAGAGATCTGTGTGAAACCGGGCCGTCGTCAGGCAGTGCTGGAGATCATTAAACAGCTGATTCCCACCGTACTGAAAGAAGAAGGCTGCGGCCAGTATGATGCGCTGGTGGATCATCAGGCGCAGGTGCCGTGGAAACAAAACTCACCTGACAGCATCTATATGCTGGAAAAGTGGGATTCGCTGCGTCACCTTGAGCAGCATCAGCAGATGCCGCACATGGAAGCGCATCGCGCGCTGATTAAGGATGACGTGGTTGAGGTGAAGATCTTTGTGCTGGAGCCGACGGCGTAACCGCGTGCTAAGGCAACGTTGCCCTGAATAAATCGTTACATGACCATACGACAAAGGCGGCCAACAGGCCGCCTTTGTTTTGGCTGCGCACAACAGTGGCAAGCCGCATGTTGCAGCCTAATGGTGTACGGCTTAACGTTGATCTCATTCAGATGACGATAGTGGAGCGGGAGCCAGCTGCTCAATCCTGCGCTGAGACAGCATTAATCTGCATGCAACTTTACCGCGCCTACAGAATAAAAAGGCGGCAAGCTGTCTGCTTTTTTATTCTGTGGGCACAATGATGGAAAGCGGGTGTCGTATGAGCCAGCGTATCGCATATTAATTCGCGATAATGTGGCTGAGATGACAAATGCTGTGCTGTAAGCCGACGACCTGGCTGTGCGCTTAAATAGCCTCGTTCTGCAGTGGGCATTGGTATTCCAGCGGTAATAAAAAAAGGCGGCCAGTTGGCCGCCTTGATTCAAACTACTATTCGATTACAGCTGGGTATTGAGATCCTGCTGTACCAACAGTTCCACATCCTTGCCCGCGCTCTGGAAGACATTATATTCCACGCCGCCTACCGTTACGCTGCCGTTAGCCTGCTGCCACTCATTCTGATCGTTGGTCAGGTCTTCCAGGTTCAATACTGCACCTGACTTACCGGTAACCATCAGCTGAGTGGTGCCGCTGTTGATGAACAGATCCTGCTGACCCTGCTGCAGGACGTCATCAACTGACAGTGCTGCACCTTGCTCGTCAATCTCAAACAGACCACGGGTTCCCGGGTTTATCGGAGTGATCGGTGGGCCTGGTGGCTGGGTATCGATCTTAACTGGAAACTCAACATCAATTGTCGTGGTATTACCTGCCACATCGGAGAAATCAATGGCAAAGTTATACGTTGCGTCCTGCAGTTCAATGGTTTCAATTCTCCAGCGTCCTGTATCCTGGACGTAGCCAGAAGCCACCACGTTTCCGTTGTCTTTGTCGTAGATGGTGACTAACGTACCGACTTCACCTCGGCCGGAGAATACCGGGCTGCTATCATTGGAATGAGCAATATATTCTCCTTCGCCGTCCGGATCTGGAAGAATACTACTATTTGAGCCGCCGGTATTTTTCCAAATGCCCTCCATTGTGCCGTTAAGTGGAGCACTGACATCGACAGTAAACTCGATAGCTTCGCTGATAGCACCCATATTTCCCGCCGCGTCGCGAATAGCGACTTGATAGCTGTGTTCGCCTGCATCCAAATCGGTGTCCGGCATCCATGACCACTCACCTGACTCGTCCACCTTGATCGAGGCAATGGCATTCTCAGTATCACCGTCAGCGTAAATAAAGATCACTTCATCCTCCTCTGCGATACCCTTGAATTCTGGTCTCACATCATCGGTTTGGCCGCCCTGGGTAATTTCACCGGTAATTGAACCTACGTCATCCCAGATACCGAAGTCGGTGCCCAAAACAGGTGCTTCTGGCGTGCTAAGATCCACGGTGAAGTTGAACTCGGTTTTCGCACTCTGCACACCGTATGGTGACTGCGCGTAGATTTCCAGCTGGTAGTTACCTTGATCCAATGGCGCCTCTGGCGTAAACGTCCAGCTACCGTTATTCACCTGCACGCTGCCGATGATGGTATTGGTCAATTTATCGACGATAAACACCGTTGAACCATCGGTCGCGCTACCGGAGAAGGTTGGCGTGGTATCGTCGGTTTTGTCGCCGCTGACCAAATCATTCTGATAAATACCTTCGTTATCGCTCACAACCAGAGCAGAAAGGCTTACCGGACTGGTATCAACAATAATGTTGATTGGTGCCGTCGCCTCACCGCGGTTGCCCACTTCATCAACCGGTTGGGCAACAAAGCTGTGCTCTATGCCCTCTTCCAGATCGTCTGCAGGCTGCCATGACCACTCGCCGTCATCGTTTACCTGGACGGTACCAACTTCCTCATCATCAACAATAATGATGACGCTGGAGCCAGGCTCACCGCGACCACTGAATTCCGGACGCGGGTCATCGATCCGCGCTGGATCGCCAGTAAGAGGATCCGTAATCGGGCCGGCATTATCCTTCAGCACCACGTCGGTCAGGTTTCCAGGCGGCGTGGTATCGACGATCAGTTTGAAGGGATCTTCTGATTTTTCAGACTCATTGCCCGCCGGATCGGTAACGATGATGACAAGATCATATTCACCGGTATCCAAACCTTCTTCTGGCGTGATCTCCCAGCGCCCATCTTCGACGATAGCGGAGCCGATTGGGTTGTTATCCTGGTCAACGATGGTGATCAGATCGCCATCAGTGCCTTCGCCGGTAAAGGTTGGCTTATCATCGCCAGTTTTTACACCCTCTTCGATCGGGTTATTTTCATCATCAACCACCGTACCGGCACCGATATCGATGCTATCTGGCGCCTGAGTATCCAGATTGAATTTGAAAGGCTCGGACTCTTCAGAAGTCTGGCCGAACTCATTAGTCACGGTGATGGCCAGCTCATGGTCACCATCTTGCAGGCCATCAATTTCAGGTACTACAAACGACCATTTGCCGTCTTGCACCGTGGTTGAACCAATCTCATTGCCATCCAGGAAGACCTTAATGATATCGCCATCAACACCTTCACCGGTCAGCAGCGGGGTTTTATCGTTGGTGTCGGCACCATTGGCAATAGCAACAGGCACATCGCCATCATTGTTAAACACGCCGCCGATGACTGGCTGGTTCGGATCTTCTGACAGCGTCAGCACAAAATCATCTGATGGTGAGCTTTCGTTGCCAGCTTTGTCCTTAGCCACAACCTTGACAACGTTGTTACCCGCTTGCAGCGGCGCATCAAGGGTCCAGTCGCCGGTGATTGCGTCGGCATAGGTGCTGGCCACGGCTTCGTTGTTCACATAGATGATGACCAGCGCGCCTGCTTCCGCCTGACCTCTGAAGGTAGGACGATCATCATCGGTGCGATCGTTGCTTACCAATTCGGTAGGCACGCCGACGTCGTCAAAAGCGCCACCAATGGTCGGCTTCTGAGGCCCACTGACATCGATATTAATCACCCACGCATCTGAAGGAACACTCTGGCGCTCATATTTATCTTCCGCTTTGACCGTGAAGTTGTAATAGCTTCCGTTTAGATTCACCGGAGCGGTATCAAATTCCCAGCGGCCATTTTCATCCGCGTAAACCGACCCAATCTCGGTGTTACCGTTGAAAATATAAACCAGCGACTCTGGTTCAGACACACCAATTAAGGTAGGCCTGGTGTCGTTGGTAGAATCCATTAGCGACAGATTACGATTGTTGGAATCGTCGTATATTTGCAGGATCTCAGGCTTCGGCGGCGGCGTGGAATCCACCTCAAACAGGAACTGCGTCGGTAGGCCTGGGTTCTGCGCCAAATCGATATAACGAACTTCCACAACGTGCAGGCCATCTTCCAGCTGAAGAGCTGGCAGCGTCCATTCAAGATCTTTAATGGTAGTTGTATAGATTATGCCATCGACAACCACCTGAACCAGGGCGCCATCATCTGCAGGATTGACCTCATACCCGTCGAAAGTCAGCACACCATCGCTGGAAAGCTGGGGGATCGTTGCCCCGGGGATTGGATCAACCGGCGTCTCTTCTTCCTGAACTACTGGCGTCGTGTCCTGAGTCACTGGCTGACGCGCGATCTCTTCAGGTGCATCAGCTGGCTTCTCGTTCAGGTAAATATTGAACGGATCGGACTCGCTTTGATTACCCGCTTTGTCGGTAGAAATCACGGTGAAGGTATTGGTGCCTTCATTCAGCTCTGGGGTATACTGCCAGCGTCCAAGATTGTCGACCTCAACCTCGCCCACTACCTCAGTGCCGTTCATCAGTTTAACTTTGGTGCCTGGCTCAGCGGTGCCGGTCAGTGCTGGCGCGCCATCTTTGGTCACATCACCAGAAGTCAGGTTATAAGGTTCAGTGCTGCTATCATCAACGGCACGCAGAATTTCAGGCTTAACTGGCGCTGTATAATCGACATCCAGCAGGAAAACACCCGGTAAGCTTGCGTTACCAGCCTGATCGAATGTCATAATCTCTACGATGTGCTTGCCTTCCGGCAGTGCCTGTTTGAAATCAATAACGTATTTATCGTCTTCATTAATGTCAAAATTAAATTCTTTACCGTTAATGTAGACTTTAACTTTCCCGTTCGCCGCGTCCTTGCCTTCCAGCGGCCAGGTCCAGAAGGGATCGTTAGTGTGAATTACGGTGCCGTGGTTGACACTGAAGGGGTTATTCATATCGCTTTCCTTTGTATGATTGCATCCGATTAATAGTCCTTTTCGCTTTCGCCCGGACATAGCCTACTGTCGTTGATTCCCGCTCTTCTCCCCACAAGACCCGTCTCAAACCCTGCTGCTTTGTAAATACCCACCAGAAAAAAACGATAAAAAAAGCCATATCCGAAGATATGGCTTAGTGGTTGGGCAGTGGTACTGCGTTACTGCATTACGCGTACGACCACGCGGCGATCGGGTTTGTGACAGGCGATGCGCTGTGTCTGCGTGCCGCTACACTGGCTGGATGCCTGGCTACTGCCGACGCTCTGGCTGAGAATATTGTCGGCTGAAACGCCCTGCTGAATCAGCATCTGACGCACCGTATCGGCACGACGTTGACCCAGCAGCAGATTAGCCTGTGGCTGACCGATAGGATCGGTGTGGCCAATCACCTCAATACGGCTCTGTGCTTCCCCGCTTTGTTTAAGCTGGGCGGCCAACTGAGAAACTGCCTGGCGCCCTTCAGCGGTAATGTCCTTCATGCCACCGCCGCCAAAGCGGAACAGAATATCGCTGGAGATTTGATAATCATTGTAGATTGGCGCAGCGGTAGGCTGACGACACGCCTGCACCGAAGAGGCGCGTGACAACGTGTGAGTTTGCTGACGCAGGCCAGCCAGTTCGCTCTCTGCCTGATTGCGGGCAACCACCTGCGGCTGCCCGCTGCCGTCAATGCTGGCACGAATGTAATAGGTTTTGCCTGCGCCTAACTCATCACGCCAGGGCTGATCGCGCTTGCCTTCATAACCTGGCGCATCCTGAACAAAGCTGCCCAGAGAATGACTGCCTGGCGACAGGCAAAAACGGCTGTAGTTACCGGGCAGCAGCGCGGCCTGATACTCCCCATCAACATAAATGTGTGCCGGACCATTACCCACTAAATCAGCGGGACGATAATAGATAATCTGTACCTGATCGCTCGCGGCTGGCGCTGCGCTTTGCCAGGTTGGACCAAACGTCGGTGCGGCCTGCACAGCAAACATCGGCGCCGCTAATAAGGCCAGCCAGAGGGTAGAAGTAAACTTTTTCATAACGTCTCCACGGATGCCTCTCCAGGCATCCGATTAAATAAGTTGCGGTGAGGGCTTTCGCACTCTCAATAAATTGGCTGATCGTCAGGTGAAATGGACGCCAGCAGACGTGCCTGCTCGTCATTCGCGGAAGGCTGCGCTTGCACTCCCTCAATCGGCTGTTCAGCCGCCGGTTGATCGATATCCGCCAGTTGCAACAGGGTGCTTGTCAGAGCTGTGCCCGGTAGCGCCTCTGCCTCACTGAACAGGGTCGGTAATATGTTGTTCAATAGTTCATCGGCGCTGAATGGCATCGCCATGGCATCAGAAGCAGGATCCGGACGCACTGGCGGTAAGGGGGCAATTGAATCGATCTCAACATCCCAACCGGCCTCCGGGATGCGGGCAGTTTGCGGCTGCGTTTCATCGCCGAAAGCCACCCGGAAGATATGATCGCCGTCATCCAGTGCTGCTGCTGGGGTATATTCCCAGCTACCATCTTCCAACACGCTAAACGTCGCCAGCAGAGCATTGCCATCATAGAGATAGACCACGCTTCCTGGCACGCCGGTACCACCAAAGGTTGGCTGGTTATCGTTCATCAAACTGCCTGGCAACTGATTACCGATGGCCATCGCCACGTCGTCCCAAACGGTATCGAAGGTGCTTTCTGTCGGCTGAGGCTGAGTCAGATCGGTCTGCACAATGATGGTCCAGCTTTCTGATGCTTCAGACTGGTTGCCGGCCCGATCCTCGCTCACGACGGTAATAACGTGCTCACCTGAGGTCAGCGCATTGTCTTCTGTTGGCTGAAAGCTCCACGTGCCATCCTTAGCGACAACGACGCTGCCGATCTCTTTGTCATTATCAAAGATGCGAATAATGGTATCCGCTTCAGCACCGCTGCCGCTGATTACCGGGCGCGTGTCGTCGGTGGTGCCGCCCGCCCCGATAGGGCCGGTTTCATCACCGGTGTTATCTTCAATGCCGCCAATAGCCGGCTGCACTGGCGCTTCGGTATCGAGGTTAATTTCCACCGGATCGGATTTAGCCGATTCACGACCGTTGCTGTCTTTGACGATGGTTTCAACAATGTATTTATCATCACCTAGCGGTGTGTCAGGAATAAATTCCCACTTGCCGTCTTTGACCACAACCGACCCTACGACTTCATCATTGATGATGATTTCAACGATCTGTCCATCTTTCAGGCCTTCGCCACCGAATGCAGGCTGGGTATCTTTCAGCCAGCCGCCATCTTCAATGCGCTTTGGATCGTCGCCGCTGCGATCCTCGACATAACCGATGCCGTTGTTTTCCGGAGTCTGTGTGTCGACGATCACTTCAATCGGATCAACTTTGCCTGACTCATTGCCCGCCGGATCGGTAATCACGATTTCGATCAGGTGTTCGCCTTCACCAATTGGTTTCTCCGGACGGAATTCCCATTTGCCATCATCACCGACGACAACCGAGCCGATGACTTCGTCATCAACGATAACTTTAACGATATCGCCCTTTTCCTGGCCTTCGCCGCCAATGCTCGGACGTGCATCACTGGTACGACCATCTTCACCGATCGGCCCGGTTACCGCGCCCTCGTTATCTTTGATGTAGCCAATACCCTGATTTTCCGGCGCCACGGTGTCGACATGAATCTGGTAAGGTTCAGAAGGTAGCGAACGGTTGCCTGCTGGATCGGTGACCACCACGGTGAAGCTGTGGCTACCGTTACCCAGTGCTGCCGGGGTATAGCTCCAGTCGCCTGATGCCGTCACATCGGCTGTACCAATACGTTTACCATCCAGCCAGATTTCAACAATTGATCCTGGCTCTGCTTTGCCGACCAGGGTTGGTGTAGTGTCATCGGTCGATTCACCCGGCGCGATGCTGCCGCGTTTGCTGCCGACATTGTCGATCATTTGGCTGATCGAGCCTTTTGCCGGCGCAGTCAGATCAAGGGTGAAATCGATCGCTTCCCCTGCTTCGCTTTTATTGCCGTCTGCATCGCGCTCAATGGGATAAATACTGTGCTTTCCAGTGGTTAAGGCTTTCTCCGGCGTAAAGCTCCAGCTGCCGTCGTCGTTGACTTTGGTTTCGCCGAGTTTGGTTGAACCGTCCCAGATTTCGATGGTATTGCCTGGCGTTGCACGACCGGTAAACTCAGGGCGTGAATCGTCGGTGGAGCCGCCCGCAGGAATGGGGCCGGTAACGCTACCGATATTATCGATCGCCGCGCTCATGACCGGTTTTTGCGCCGGTTTGTCAGTGCCGCCTTCGCTGCCTTCGTTGCCGCTGCCGCTTCTGCTTTTGTCGCTGCCGCTGTCTTTGAATTGCTCTTTCGCTACCATGTAGCCAAGGCCCGTCGCAGCGATAATGGCCGCCAGGCCGCCCAGGGCGAGCAAAGCGGGCGACCAGGCAAAACCTGCCGCCGGCTCGAGGTTATACAGGCTGTCGCCCATGGTTTCTGCGCCGAGTGCCAGCGCCGAGGACTCTCCGTCAGCCAGGACTGCTGCCTCATGATCGCTCTCACCATCAGTAGCAATAAATGGGTGATATTCGCCATCTTCGGCAATACCGACCAGCTCACCCGGCTTGTCAAAGAAGCCTTCGATAATCAGCTGTGGCTGATCGGAATCCGTGCCTTCCAGCATCACCAGCAGATTTTTACCGGAACGCTTCACGGTAATATTTTCAGGGGCCACGCCGTTTTGTTGTTCGGCGAGCAAGTATTTACCGTTGGCAACGGCTTTGATCTTAACCGGTGCGCCTGTTGTAGTGGTGCGCAGCACTTCTGCTTTGGTCACCGTCTTGTCCGCGATGACCGCGACGCTTACTGGAGTAGCATTCATGAATAACCCTTACGATTGTTAAACCGAACTGCGTCGCAGGCTCAGCGCGCAGAACTTCCCTGGTTGAACCACAACCAACATGGTTCAAAATTTTTTCGAATATTTCCTGAATACGGACGAATCGCTTATCAGACCTGTCTTGTTCGACGGAAATATTTTGCGGGACGGAAAGGTTATATAATTAACAAGCTATTGTTTTTGATAAAATTAATGGCGCTTACTTTATTGAAATTAAGCGCCAGCAGCGGGCAAAAAAAAGAAGGGTTCAGGGGGGATAAGCTAAAGCAGTTTGCTGGCGTCGATTTTTTGCTGCAGGAAATCCAGAAAGCAGGTGATGCGCGAAGAGAGCGTTGAGTTACGGTAATAGACCGCGTTGACCGGCAGGCGAACATCGCGTGTTTCAGCTTCCAGCACCTGTACCAGCCGTCCATTAGCGACATCCTGATGCGTAACGAAATCGGACATACGGGCGATGCCCTGGTGCGCCAGTACCAGCTGACGAATGGTTTCCCCGCTCGATGCTGCCAGATCCGGTTTGATGTGCAGCAGCTCACCTTCCTGATGCCAAATCGGCCAGGTATTATGCGGTTCGGCCTGCGTAAAACCGATCAGCCGATGCTGTGCCAGCTCCTGCACGCTGCGCGGCGTACCGTGCTTTGCCAGATAGGCGGGCGTGGCCATCAAACGCAGCTTACTGCAGCCCAGCGAGCGCGCACGGATAGAAGAGTCACGCAGTTCGCCGATGCGAATGGCGATATCAGTTTGCTGCTCCAGCAGATCGATCAACACATCATCGGTGTTCAGTTCCAGCTGAATCAGCGGATAGGCTTCAGTGAATTCCGCTACCAGCGGCACAATCACATGCAGCATAAACGGCGTCGCTGCATTGACGCGCAGTCGCCCGGCAGGCATTTCCCGGCGCTGGGCAATTTGCTCTTCTGCCTGCTCCACCGAAGCCAGAATCTGTCGTGCGTGTTCGAGGAAAATGGTGCCCTCTTCGGTCAGCGCCAGCCGACGTGTGGTGCGATGCAGCAGCGTGGTTTGCAGCTTACTTTCCAGACGGCTTAACGCCCGGCTGATGCCAGAACTGGTTTGATGAAGCTGCTCCGCTGCGGCGGTAATCGAGCCGGTATCCACCACGGTGACCCAGGCGCGTAGCTCTTCAAGCGTAATTTTCACGGCACATCCTTTCAGGCAATAAATAACAACGATTTTCAAGACCGGACTTACAGGCAGGCGCTGAGCGTTATGTTTCAATGCGCGCGTTTTCAACCTTCAGGATAACGCAATGATTCGGCAAAAGCGCCAGGCGGTTCAGGCCGATAGCGCACTCAGGGAGATTCAACAGCTGATCGATCGCGGTGATTATGCGATTGCACGCAGAAAAATTCGCAGTCGGCTGTTGTTTAGCAGCACCAGCAGTACTCTGCTACATGAAGCAGCGCGGCTAGAGCGACGCGCAGGCAACCTCAAGGCCGCCATCAGCTATTATCAGCGCCTGTTAGCGCTCTCTGCGCATGACGCGGGCGCGTTAAACGGTCTCGGACTCGCCTGGTATGACAGCGGCGACTGGCAACAAGCCGAAAGTTATTATCAGCAGGCGCTGCAGGTGCTGCCCGATTACGCGGCCTGTCTGAACAATTACGCTATTCTGCTGCACAAACAATTCAGGCATCAGGAGGCGATCGGCTGTTACCAACGCCTTCTGGCGCATGATCCCCATTATCGTGAAGCCGCCTATGGTTTGAGCACGGTTTATGCGCATACCGGCCAGCTGGATGAGGCAGCTACGCAGCTACGCGGCCTGTTACAGCAGCAACCGGAAGAGCCGCGCTGGCAAAATACGCTGGGCATGGTATTGCTGCGTCAGGGCGAATTCAACGAAGGCTGGCGGCGCTATCAATATCGTTATCATGCCGCCAATCCCGACGCCTTTTTCCGGCTGCCCGCACTCACCCAGCCCTACTGGCAGGGCGAGCCACTGAGCGGTAAAACCATTGCTATTCTGTGTGAACAGGGGCTGGGCGACATTATTCAGTTCAGCCGTTACGTCACCCGGCTGAAGCGGGAAAAGCAGGCAGCTCAGGTTATTTTTCTCGGTCGTCCTGAACTGCACGCCCTGCTGATCACCCTGCCGGATATCGATCGCTGCCTGACCCGCTTTGAAGAACTGAACGGCGTGGCATTTGATTGCTGGTGCATGCTGCTCGATCTGCCAGCCTGGTTTCTGACCCAGGATCCTTTTGGCCCGCTGCCGCCGCTGTTTCAGATTGAAGCGCACCGCACTGCGCAATGGCAGCTGTCGCAGAATAGTAAAGCGTTGCAGGTTGGCGTGGTGTGGAAAGGCAATAGCGCCCATAAGAATGATGTGCAGCGCTCGTTGGCGCATTTCAACCAGCTGGCGCCGTTATGGCAGGTGCCGGGCATTCGCTGGGTGAGCCTGCAAAAAGGCGCCGGGGAAGAGGAGGTGCTGCCCTGTGCGGCTACGCAACCGGCGCTGGCGCTTGGGCCGCGTTTCCACGATTATGCCGATACGGCCTCAGCCATTGCCCAACTGGATCTGGTTATTAGCGTCGATACGTCGGTGGCACACCTGGCCGGCAGCATGGGCAAACCCTGTTGGGTGATGGTGCCCGGTATTGCGACTGACTGGCGCTGGACGGCTGGCCGCGAAGATTCACTGTGGTATCCACAGATGCGTCTGTTTTATCGTCATCAGGATGAGGAATGGACGGCGGTGATTACACGCATCGCCTGCGCGCTGGAGACGTGGGTAAAGCAGCAATAAAAAAAGGGCGACCTGCGTCGCCCTGATTTTAGACTTCGATTTCGGCGGTATCGCCTTTTTCCTGTAGCCAATTGCGCCGGTCTTCCGAGCGCTTCTTGGCCAGCAGCATATCCATCATCGCCAGCGTCTGATCGATATCCTCATCGCTGATGGTTAACTGCACCAGGCGACGCGTATTGGGATCCAGCGTGGTTTCACGCAGCTGCATCGGGTTCATCTCACCCAATCCTTTGAAACGCTGTACGTTTGGCTTACCGCGTTTACGCTTGAGCTGCTCAAGAATGCCCGCTTTCTCCTCTTCGTCCAGCGCGTAGTGCACCTCTTTGCCCAGATCGATGCGGTAAAGCGGTGGCATCGCCACGTAAACATGGCCGCCTTTCACCAGCGAACGGAAGTGGCGCACAAACAGCGCACAGAGCAGCGTGGCAATGTGCAGGCCATCGGAGTCAGCATCGGCAAGAATACAGATTTTGCCGTAGCGCAGCTGGCTCATATCCTCGCTGTCGGGATCGATACCGATAGCCACCGAGATGTCGTGCACTTCCTGAGACGCAAGCACTTCATCCGACGACACTTCCCAGGTATTGAGGATCTTGCCCTTGAGCGGCATGATCGCCTGAAATTCGCGATCGCGTGCCTGCTTGGCCGAGCCACCTGCAGAATCCCCTTCCACCAGAAACAGCTCGGTTTTATTCAGATCCTGCGCGGTACAGTCAGCCAGCTTGCCCGGGAGTGCCGGACCGCTGGTGAGCTTTTTACGCACCACTTTTTTCGCGGCACGCATGCGGCGCTGGGCGCTGGAGATCGCCAGTTCTGCCAGTTGTTCAGCAGCCTGCACGTTCTGGTTTAGCCACAGGCTAAAGGCATCTTTCACCACGCCGGAGACAAAAGCTGCGCACTGCCGTGAAGAAAGGCGTTCTTTGGTCTGGCCGGCAAACTGCGGATCCTGCATTTTTACCGACAGCACGTAGGCGCAGCGATCCCAGATATCTTCTGCCGAGAGCTTCACGCCGCGCGGCAGGATATTGCGGTATTCGCAGAATTCACGCATCGCATCGAGCAATCCCTGACGCAGGCCGTTCACATGCGTGCCGCCCTGCATAGTGGGAATCAGGTTAACGTAGCTTTCCGTCAGCAGTTCGCCGCCTTCCGGCAGCCAGAGCAGCGCCCAGTCAACCGCTTCAACATCACCGGAGAAGCTGCCGACAAACGGCTGCTCAGGCAGAGTAATCAGGCCGTTGACCGCTTCCATCAGATAATCAGTCAGGCCATCTTCATAACACCAGCGCTGCTCGGTGTTATTGAGCTTGTCCTTGAAGACAATCTCTACGCCCGGGCACAGTACCGCCTTGGCCTTTAACAGATGGCTCAGACGCGAGACGGAAAAGCGCGGGCTGTCAAAAAAGCTGCCATCCGGCCAGAAATGCACACGCGTGCCGGTGTTGCGTTTGCCAACGGTGCCGGTAACGTGCAAATCCTGCACCTTATCGCCATTTTCAAACGCCATTTCGTAGACTTCGCCATTGCGGCGCACGGTCACTTCCACGCGCGTCGACAGGGCGTTAACCACCGAGATACCAACGCCGTGCAGCCCGCCCGAGAACTGGTAATTTTTATTGGAGAATTTTCCGCCCGCATGCAGCCGACAAAAAATCAGTTCAACCGCCGGGACGCCTTCTTCCTGATGGATATCCACCGGCATACCGCGTCCGTCATCAATCACTTCCAGTGACTGATCGGCGTGCAAAATGACCTCGACGCGCTTTGCGTGACCCGCTAACGCTTCGTCGATACTGTTGTCGATCACTTCCTGCCCTAAATGGTTGGGGCGCGAAGTGTCGGTGTACATGCCCGGGCGACGCCGTACGGGCTCTAAACCGCTGAGTACCTCAATGGCATCAGCGTTGTAGCTGGATTGAGTCATCGTAACAATCTGATTAAAGGAGAAATGTGGGTTAACCTTTTTTGGCGGCGTGGATCAGGCGTGCTTCAGCCCGATAAAGTCCAGGATTGCCGGAAAAAAGCGTTCGAATCCGATAAAAGCATGGTTGCCCCCCTCTTCAACCGTCTGGCGGCAGGATGCGTAGTAATCCAGTGCGTGGCGATAATCCAGCACCTCATCACCTGTTTGTTGCAGCAACCAGAGAAGATCGGGTGATTCAAGCGGTTCAATCTGCATGACTTTCAGATCGTAAATGTGGCGAGACTCTAACACATATTGCTGGCCGGTGTAGGGGTTCTGATTGTCGCCCAGAAAACCGTTTAGCAGCTCAAACGGACGTACCGCCGGATTCACCACCACGGCAGGCAGCATGAAGCATTGCGACAGCCAAGTGGCGTAATAGCCGCCCAGCGATGAGCCAACCAAACCGATTGGCTGACCGGCGCGCGCCAGCACCAACGACTCCATTAATTCTGCTGCGTCAGCCGGGAAAGCGGGCAGCTGTGGCACCACCATTTCTATTTCAGGATGATGTTTTGCCAGCCACGCCTGCATCTGTGTCGCCTTGGCCGACTGCGGCGAACTGTTAAAGCCATGCAGATAAAGAAGGGTTGCCATCGCTTAGTATCCGTCAGAATCGAGGTCGGGGCTGAATGCCTGCGTCGCCAGCCGCTTGACCTGAGTGCTTAGCGAGCCATCAGCGTGCAGTTCCAGCAGCCGCCAGCCTGGCGCCAGGGAATCGATAGCAAAGTTGGTGCAGTGCGGCTTGAACTGAACGCAGGTTGAGGGCGAGGCCATGACGCGTCGGCCGTTCCATTCCACGTCCAGATCCTGATGAATATGTCCGCAAAGCAGATTTTTCGCCTGCGGATAACGTTGCAACAACTCATCAAGCATGTGCGAGTTGCGCAGACTGTGCTGATCGAGCCAGGTGCAGCCCGACGGCAGCGGATGATGATGCAGCAGCACCAGCGTATGGCGATCGGGCACCGCAGCGAGCGCGTTATCCAGCCAGTCCAGCTGATAGTCGCTGAGCATGCCGTGCGGCACGCCGGATACCTGACTGTCGAGCAGCACCAACTGCCAGCTGTCGCCCAATAAAACCTGCTTGGCGTCGTTAATGGCCGCGGCCGCTAACGTCTCAAACATCACGGGCTGAAAATCATGATTGCCCGGCAGCCACACGCAAGGCGCGCCAAGTCGGGCAATACCATCAGCAAAGAGCTGATACGCTTCGGTAGAGTGATCCTGAGCCAGATCGCCAGTCGCAACGATCAGGTCGAACGCATCCTGATGGGCGCTAATAGCGTCCAGCACCGCGCTAAAACTGTCCCATGTGTTCACGCCCAATAAGGTTTCATGCTTACCCGCAAACAGATGAGTATCGGTAATTTGTAAAATCCTGATGTTGGCATGGCTCGTCACAGGAAGAGTTAGCAGGCTATCCAAAGCGTTTCCTTAGTTCCACCTCAAACTTTAGATGGCATGCAGCGTCAGGCTGGCACCGCCATCGCCCCATGCGCCAGGCAGTAACGCAGCCAGTCGGCAAGGAATTGATTGATCTGATGCTTTTCATCACGCTGATGCAACTTTTTATTAGGATAATCATAGCGTGCTTTAAAGCGATAGATCTGCTGCGTTGAACACACTTCAGCAACCATTGCATCGTGATAAAGTCTGACAGACATTGAAGGCAGACTCCAGTAACTCACGGCCGGTGCAGTTTGTTTCACTTCCACCAGCGTCGTGTAACGGGTGGACTCAAGAACGGTAATGCTGTAACGGGCGCCGTTAACCTGATAGCTCACCGCCGCGCCCGCTTCATCGTTGCGTGGCAGCAAACGCCGCAGCTGCGCGAAATTGGTTTCGCACAGGCGCATCATTTCGGGAAAGTCAGGCGTATAGCGCTTGGTCATGTTGGATTCCACTCTTTTTTTAGTCTCTCATGGTGCAGTTCAAGCCATTGCAAGGCAATCACCGAAGCCGCGTTGTCAATTATCCCCTCTTCCACCCATTGGTAAGCCTGCTGGCGACTGACCACATGCACGAGAATATCCTCATTCTCCTCCTCCAGACCGTGGTTTCCCTCCGCCACGCTGGCATCCACTTCGCCTACCATTACCGATAAACGCTCACTGGTGCCGCCAGGGCTGGCCAGATAATTAATCACTGGTTTAATACGATTGACCTGCAGACCCGCCTCTTCCATCGCTTCGCGGCGAGCCACGTCTTCCACACTTTCGCTGGGTTCAATAATGCCAGCAACGAGTTCAAGCAGCCAGGGTGTGGCGCTGGTGTCATAGGCGGGAATGCGAATCTGCTCGATCAGGACCACTTCATCACGACGAGGATCCCAGGGCAACAGCACGGCAGCATGGCCGCGCTCAAAAACTTCGCGCTGTACTTCGTTGCTCATCTGGCCGTTAAACAAACGATGACGAAAGCGGTAGCGCGTCATGGAAAAAAAACCGTCGTAGATCGACTCGCGTGCAATAATTTCTACATCGTTTTTCGAGAAAGTCACAGGGGATTTTTTACTGTTGCTCATTGTCGGCCCTCGTTCCATCAGTTGGGGATGCTATCGCGAAATTCAAATCACATTCGCGTCATTGTCTGGTTCTTTCTGAATTATTTACGTAAATTAAGACGAGATGGCACTTTCAGCCAACTTAACAATTCATCAGTCTCTGGTAGAATCGGCGATTATTTTTTTGGTCTCCAGCAGCGCTACCATGGCAATTTGGCTGCACCACAAGGAATGCAAATGAACAAACTGCTCCCATTAGTAATTGGCCTTAGCCTGGGTGGCTTTAGCGTTGCGAGCCAGGCTGAGAATCTGTTACAGATTTATCAGCAAGCACGCATCTCTAACCCTGACTTACGCAGTTCCGCGGCTGACCGCGATGCGGCATTTGAAAAGATTAATGAAGCCCGTAGCCCGTTGCTGCCCCAGCTTGGTTTGGGTGCTGATTATCAATACACCGGCGGTTATCGTGATAGCAGCGGCCTGCATTCCAATACTACAAGCGGTTCATTACAGTTAACGCAGACAATATTTGATATGTCAAAATGGCGTGCGTTGACCCTGCAGGAAAAAACCGCCGGTATTCAGGATGTCACCTGGCAGACCGCGCAGCAAAACCTGATGTTAAATACCGCTACCGCCTATTTCAACGTACTGCGCGCCATCGATACGCTTTCCTATACCGAAGCGCAGAAACAGTCGATTTACCGTGAACTGGATCAGACCACTCAGCGTTTTAACGTTGGCTTAGTGGCGATTACCGATGTGCAGAACGCCCGCGCGCAGTATGACAGCGTGCTGGCTAACGAAGTGACAGCGCGTAATGCGCTGGATAACGCGGTTGAGTCACTGCGTCAGGTAACCGGCAACGACTACCCAACGCTGGCTTCGCTGAATATCGATAATTTCAAAGCGACGAAACCACAGCCGGTGGCCGCTTTGTTGAAGGAAGCGGAAAGCCGCAACCTCAGCCTGCTTTCAGCGCGGTTGACGCAGGATTTGGCACGCGAGCAGATTCGCCTGTCAGAAACGGGCCATATGCCGACGCTGGATTTAACCGCGTCAACCGGCCTGTCGAACAGCAAATATGGCGGCAGCCGTGCGAATCAGAGTACCTCATCCACCGACAGCATCACCGGCTCCAACCAGGTTGGTCTGAGCTTTACCCTGCCACTGTACAGCGGCGGTTCGGTGACTTCTCAGGTTAAGCAGGCGCAGTATCAGTATGTTAGCGCCAGCGAGCAGCTGGAAAGCGCGCATCGTTCAACGGTGCAAACCGTGCGCTCATCGTTTAACAACGTTAATGCATCTATCAGCAGCATCAATGCCTATCAGCAGGCGGTTGTGTCTGCACAGAGTTCACTGGATGCCAGCGAAGCGGGTTATCAGGTCGGTACACGCACCATTGTTGATGTGCTTGATGCTACTACCACGCTGTATAACGCCAAGCAGCAGCTCTCCAACGCACGTTATGATTACATGATTAACGAGCTCAACATTAAATCGGCGCTTGGCACGCTGAACGAGCAGGATCTGGCGGCACTGAACAATCGCCTTGGCAAAGAAGTGTCCACTACACCTGAAGTGGTTGCGCCTGAAAACAGTGCTCAGCAAACCTCAGCCGATCACGGTACGCCAGCGGCTCAGCCGGTGAGCAATCGTCATCGTAACGTGGCTGCCAGCAACAATCCTTTCGCTAACTAAGCCGGTGGGGCAGCGCCTGCTGCCCCCCTTCTCATCCCAACGTATAGCTACGTAAAGATCCCCGCCCGTTCTGCGCTTCCTGCTTCAATTATCAGCATGCTTAACCTATCCTACCCATTAACCTTTGGGCACAGGAGAAACATCATGAAACGGACAAAAACGATTAATTACGCCTCTTTTCGCAAAAGCTGGAGCGCGCGACATTTGACGCCGGTTGCGCTGGCGGTGTCGGCGGTGTTTATGCTGGCTGGCTGTGAGCAGGCCGATGAAACGGTTTCGATGTACCAGAATGCTGACGACTGCAGCAAGGCTAATCCAGGTCAAAGCGCGCAGTGCACCACCGCTTACAATAGTGCGCTGAAAGAAGCGGAAAAAACCGCGCCGAAATATGCCTCGCGTGAGGATTGCGTGGCGGAGTTTGGCGAGGATCAATGTAAGCAGGCGCCGGCCCAGGCCGGAACCAACGCGGAAGCGCAGCAGAGCGGCAGCTTCTGGATGCCATTAATGGCCGGTTATATGATGGGACGTATGATGGGCGGCGGCGCAGGCTTTGCTCAGCAACCACTGTTTTCATCCAAAAACCCGGCCAGTCCGGCTAATGGTAAATTCGTTGATGCCAGCGGTCGCAACTATGGCAATGCCACGCCAGGCCGCACTATGACCGTGCCTAAAACTGCGCTGGCACCAAAACCTGCGACCACCAACACCGTGACACGTGGCGGCTTTGGCGAAAGCGTTGCGAAACAAAATTCGATGCAACGCAGCAGCGCGACCAGCACTGGCAATCGCTCGTTTGGAGGCTAACGGCTGATGAAACGCATCGCTATTGAGCCACGTTCAGACTGGCGCGAGAAAGCAACCGAATATGGCTTTCGTTTTCACACCATGCATGGCGAGCCCTACTGGTGCGAAGATGCTTATTATCAGTTTACGCTTGGGCAGATCGACTATCTGGAAGAAACCACCGCTGAGCTACATCAGATGTGTTTGCAGGTAGTGGAGAAAGTGGTCGCCAGTGAAGCCCTGCTGGAAAAGTTTCGTATCCCAAAACACACCTGGGATTTCGTGCGCGATTCATGGCACAGCCGCCAGCCATCGCTCTATTCGCGGCTCGATCTGGCGTGGGATGGTGAAGGCGATGCCAAGCTGTTGGAAAACAACGCTGACACGCCAACGTCGCTGTACGAAGCGGCTTTTTTCCAGTGGATCTGGCTGGAAGATCAGCTGAAGTCGGGCCGCTTAACTGCCGGCAGCGATCAGTTTAACAGCCTGCAGGACAAGCTCATCGACCGCTTTAGCGAGCTACATCAGCAGCATGGTTTCAACCTGCTGCATTTTGCCTGCTGTCGCGACACAGATGAAGATCGCGGCACGGTACAGTATTTACAGGATTGCGCCGCAGAAGCGGGATTGCCCAGTGAGTTTCTCTATATCGATGAGATTGGGCTGGGTGAAAGAGGCCAGTTTACCGATGTCCAGGATCAGGTCATCAGTAACCTGTTCAAGCTCTATCCGTGGGAATTTATGCTGCGCGAGATCTTCTCCACCAAACTGGCCGATGCGGGCGTCCGCTGGCTTGAACCGGCATGGAAAAGCATTCTCTCCAATAAAGCGCTGCTGCCGATGTTATGGCAGATGTTTCCCAATCATCCTAACCTGCTGCCCGCCTGGTTTGCCGACGATGACAACGTGCCGCACATGGATAAGTATGTGATCAAGCCGCTGTTCTCACGGGAAGGCGCCAATATTCGCATTATTGAAAATGGCAAAGAAATTGCCCGTGTCGATGGCCCTTACGGTGAAGAAGGCATGATCGTGCAGCAGTTTCATCCGCTACCGAAGTTTGGGGACAGCTTTACGCTGATCGGCAGCTGGCTGGTAAACGATCTGCCCGCCGGGATTGGTCTGCGTGAAGATCGTGATCTGATCACGCAGGATCTTTCCCGATTCTATCCGCACGCCTTCATCGACTAACTCAGCGGTTTTGCTTGCCGATGACCACGGAAAGCATGCTAATTGCGCCCATCACGATGCCGTCAATGGGCATGCTGATGGGTTCATGCTCATAACGTGAACCCAGCACGTACAGCAGCGGCAGAAAATGTTCTGGCGTGGGATTAGCGAGCTCCGCAGCCTGATGGCGTTCGAAGTTAATCAAAGGGTGCTCTTCGCCCTGCCAGTCGAGATGCTCTTTGACATACTGATTGAATGCCGTTGCCCATGGCCAGGCCTCAGCATCTTCTTGCCAGCGCATTTTGCGTAGGTTGTGTACCACGTTGCCGCTGGCGACGATCATATAGCCCTCATCACGTAATGCCGACAGCCTGCGTCCGATAGCAAAATGCGCGGCAGTTGGCTGTGTGCTGTCGATGCTGAGCTGTACAACCGGGATATCTGCCTGAGGATACATTTTTATCAGTACGCCCCAGGTGCCGTGATCCAGTCCCCAGCGTTGGTCCAGTTGCACGTCCAGCGGCGATAACGCCTCGGCTATTCTGGTGGCAAGCTGCGGCGATCCCGGCGCCGGATAGTGCGTATCAAATAGCGCCTGAGGGAAACCGCCAAAATCGTGAATGGTGCGCGGATTTTCCATGGCGGTAACAGCGGTGCCTTTGCCATACCAGTGTGCGGAAATGGCGATGATGCCTTTTGGACGCGGTAGCTGCTGGCCAAGCTGCTGCCAGCGGGCAGTAAACAGATTCTCTTCCAGTACGTTCATGGGGCTGCCATGACCAAGGAATAAGGCGGGCATACGATCTGTATTCACGTTAATTCTCCGGGGGAGCGGTCGCTCTGTATACACAGGTTACGTGATTTGGTTTCACGATGAACCCGGATTAACGTGACGAACTCTATCAATAAATTTGACGCAACATCGCCGACATTTCTTTACGCGAAAAGACTCGATTTTTGTAGGGTCTCCGTATAATTTAAACAATTATCATTATCATCTATGGAGCCAGAAATGTCAGTGCCACTGCTTCTGACTGTATTAGCCGGAGCCGCTACTTTTATCGGCGCACTGCTCGGTGTAATGGGGCAAAAGCCCTCTAATCGCCTGCTCGCCTTCTCGCTGGGTTTTGCCGCGGGCATCATGCTGCTTATTTCACTGATGGAGATGCTGCCTACCGCACTGCATACTGTCGGCATGCCGGCTGTGCTCGGCTATGGCATGTTTTTAGTTGGCCTGATTGGTTATTTTTTGCTTGATCGCCTGTTGCCGCATCAGCATCCTCAGGATCTGATGGATCAGAAAAAGAAGCCGCAGAATATCAGGCGCACCGCCATTTTATTGACGCTGGGCATCAGCCTGCATAATTTTCCCGAGGGCATCGCCACTTACGTTACCGCCAGCAGCGACATGGAACTGGGTCTGGGTATCGCGCTGGCAGTGGCGATACATAATATTCCTGAAGGTCTGGCGGTGGCCGGGCCGATGTATGCAGCAACGGGCTCCAAGTCGCGCGCCATTTTCTGGGCCTGTATTTCCGGCCTGTCAGAAATATTAGGCGGCGTGCTGGCTTTCGCCTTGCTGGGTCCGATGGTGTCGCCGGTGGTGATTGCCGCCATCATGGCCGCTGTGGCCGGAATCATGGTTGCGCTCTCCGTTGATGAGCTTATGCCGCTGGCAAAAGAGATCGATCCTCACAGCAACCCAAGCTATGGCGTGCTCTGTGGTATGACGGTGATGGGATTCAGCCTGGCGCTGCTGCAAAGCAGTGGCATAGGTTAAGACAAATCTCGATAATTTTAAGACAGCTTTTAATTATCAAAGAGTTAATAATCGCCATTTTTATTACAAGACAGGTCTTGTGACCTGTTTTTTGCTGCTTAATTACACTCCTCTTCCGTTGATTCTGATAAAAAAACACGGAAAAGGTATGTTACTTCAAGGAGCTATTTTGTGCCTTGCGCTGAACATTTATCATGAAGCGCGCGGCGAACCAGAACTGGGGCAGATTGCCGTTGGTACGGTCACAATGAATCGTGCTAACTGGGAGGTTAAAGAGATTTGCCCGGTGGTTTATGCACCCAAACAGTTTTCCTGGACCAACTTTAAAAAACGCCTCGACGTTAAACCCTCAGATAGTGACCCCAGCTGGCAACGCGCTCAAAGACTGGCGCACCGTATTGTGCATGGCGAACTGGAAGATGTAACCAACGGTGCCACCTATTTTCACAATCATCGGGTAAAGCCGTACTGGCGTAAGACTTTCCAGCGCACCATGGTCATTGGTAACCATACTTTTTATGCGGCACGGTAAAGCGGCAAAAAAAATGGCAGCCTCTGTAAAAGGCGGCCATTGCGAATGAGTCAGTCGTTAGCTGGCGTGGCGTGTTTCACGACTGCGGCGGTAAGCCACTAAATCTTCGATCGTTACGACCGGCATTTTATGCTGCTTCGCAAACACGATTGCTTCCGGCGCATGCGCCATGGTGCCATCGTCATTAGTCAGTTCGCACAGCACACCTGCCGGTTTGAAGCCTGCGAGCGTAACCAGATCGATGGTTGCTTCAGTGTGGCCACCGCGCGTTAAGACGCCACCCTCACGGGCGCGCAGCGGAAAAACG
The DNA here is from genome assembly GCF_051851875.1 of Duffyella sp. Ts4. Taxonomy (NCBI): domain Bacteria; kingdom Pseudomonadati; phylum Pseudomonadota; class Gammaproteobacteria; order Enterobacterales; family Erwiniaceae; genus Duffyella; species Duffyella sp. Ts4. The sequence goes on from NZ_JBLYPN010000017.1 coordinate 48,069, forward strand.
TGGCCTGGGCGATGCAGATCGCTGGGTTTAGCGTTATCAGCAATAGCCGCACGAATAGTGGTTAAGCGATCCTGAGCAGACACACCGGTGGTCACACCTTCAGCGGCTTCGATAGTCACGGTAAAACCAGTGCCGAATGAGCTGGTATTGTTCTCGACCATCATAGGCAATTCAAGCTGTTGACGACGCTCTTCATTCAGGCAGAGACAAACAATGCCGCTGCCGTGGCGAATCGTCAGTGCCATTTGCTCAACGGTCATGGTTTCTGCGGCGAAAATCATATCGCCTTCGTTTTCGCGGTCCTCGTCATCGAGCACCATAACGCCCTGGCCCGCACGCAACGCGGCCAAAGCATTTTCCACACGCTGTTCCGGCGTGCCAAATTCAGAAAGAAGCGTCTGATTCATGGTAAATAAACCTTTAGTATGAAATGAGTTACCAGAATCAGGGCATGCTTAGGAGTGTGTCTGCGGCGACAAAACAATAACATGAGGCGAGCACAGGCTCGTCAGAAATCGTTACCCTCTCCCATCCGGACTTTAACCGTCGGCCCCGGAATCACACCGGATCTGCTGACCTTCAAACATAGCCTGAAGCGCTCGCGGGCTTTCAGCACAGAAGCTGATTTACCGCCGGTGGGGAATTTCGCCCCGCCCTGAGAATAAGCAAATTTACTATAACGCCAAACATCTGGACGGGCAATCAACAAAGCCGCAAAAGCTTATGCGCTGCGGATGCAATGTTTTGGGTTTATCCTTTTGGATTCAGGCATTACACTTAGCAGAGTTGTGTCTGTCTTGTGCGCACAGAAAGAGAATTATACCTGCCCGACACGAGCAATAACGTGCGCTTTACTGATGGGCGACACAACGCACTGGCTGTCCGTTTCGCGGGACGCCTTTCAGCAGGATGCCGCAGCTGCCTTCAGGCTCGGGCGACATCTTCTGTTTGCGCCTGGCCGTGATAACCAATTTTCGGGCTGTGACGCTGCTGAATTTCATGGCAGAACGCAGCTTAATACTTATATGCGATCAGGAAACCGCCATGATTGACTCAAAAAAAATTGAACAACTTGCTCGTCAGGTTCACGAAGCGATGCCTAAAGGCATTCGCGATTTAGGCGACGACGTTGAGAAAAAGATTCGCCAGGTTTTGCAGGCTCAGCTGACACGCATGGAGTTGGTTAATCGTGAAGAGTTTGATGTGCAGACGCAGGTGTTGATCCGCACGCGCGAGAAACTGGCCGCGCTGGAACAGCGTATTGCCCAACTGGAAAATCAGTCGACTTCCTCTGCACCTGTAGCAACCGCTGTGCCTGCGACCGCAACAACTTCGTCAACAGCCGCGCCTGTAGCTACTCCTGCACCTGCTACTGCAGCAACTGCGCCAGTTACCGCGCCGAAGCCGGTGCACGAGCCAGACGCAAAGCCAGAAGAACCTAAGCAATAAGTTTTAAAAGCGGGAGGATCACCTCCCGTTTTCTCTGCAATCAGGATTTAGCGCGAATAGCCTTGATGATATTGGTCGTGGACAGACCATCCTCAAAATTCAGCACGCGCACCTCACCGCCGTTAGCCCAGACCTCTTTGCTGCCCGCAATATCTTCCGGCTTGTAATCTCCGCCCTTCACTAACAGATCCGGCAATACCTGTGCGATCAGTCGCTGCGGCGTATCTTCTTCAAATGCCACGACCCAGTCAACGGACTCCAGCGCGCCCAATACAATCATTCGGTTGATCAATGGATTAATTGGACGCTCTTCGCCTTTCAGACGCTTCGTTGACGCATCGCTGTTGACCGCAACAATTAGTCGATCGCCTAACTTGCGGGCATTGGCGAGGTAAGAGACATGGCCTGCATGCAGAATGTCAAAAATGCCGTTGGTCATGACCACTTTTTCACCGCGCTGACGCGCTTTTGCCACGGCATCCTGCAACTGCTCTTCGTTCATGACGCCAAAACCGGTTTCCGGACGGGCATGAATGGCATTCTCCAATTCTACCGGTGATACGGTTGATGTGCCCAGCTTGCCCACCACCACACCTGCCGCCGCATTGGCAAGGAAGCAGGCGTCTTCCAGTGAGCTCCCTGCTGCCAGCGATGCCGCCAGTACGCCGATAACCGTGTCGCCCGCACCGGTAACATCAAACACTTCCTGCGCCTGGGTAGGCAGATTGAGTGGTTCACGGCCTGGTTGTAAAAGCGTCATGCCATTTTCTGAACGCGTGACCAGCAGCGCCGACAGATCGTAGTCAGCGATCAGCGCCATGCCGCGCGTCACGATCTCTTCTTCGGTTTTGCACTTACCCACCACCGTTTCAAACTCTGAAAAGTTAGGTGTTAGCAGCGTTGCGCCGCGGTAGCGAGAAAAATCGGCACCTTTAGGATCCACCAGCACCGGTACACCCGCTTCGCGCGCCAGCGCAATCATGGTTTGCACGTCGGCCAGCGCGCCTTTGGCGTAATCCGACAGCACCAGCGCCCCAACCGCAGGCAGTGCCAGGCTGATACGCTGATGAACCGGCGTTGGATCGACCCCCTCAAAGCCTTCTTCAAAATCGAGACGGATCAGTTGCTGGTTACGTGACAGCACGCGCAGCTTGGTAATGGTTGGATGGGTGGCGATAGCCACAAAATCGCATTCAACGTTGACCTTACGCAGAGAGTGATCGAGCGCCTGTGCAGCATCATCAACGCCGGTGAGGCCGATGAGACGGGAGCCGGAACCCAGTGCCGCGATATTCATCGCCACGTTAGCCGCACCACCCGGTCGCTCTTCAATATTTTCTACTTTTACCACCGGCACTGGCGCTTCCGGCGAGATACGACTGGTAGGCCCATGCCAATAACGATCCAACATAACATCACCAACCACCAGCACAGCCGCATGGTTAAACTCGGGCAGTGTTACTTTCATTCCAGATACTCCAGACTACAGTCAAAAATATTGCGCCGGATAATAGCACAGGCTCTTCATCCGGCGAGCATGGGGTTAAGCAGGTAATAACCAGCGCTGCCAGCTTTGCTGAACCTGCTGGCGCAGCGCCAGCCAGGCATCAGCAGCCACATGGCCAGGCAGTTCCTGCAGCGCCAGATGATGCAAAGTATCACGCAACGTCACGTAGGCGTGCGTTAGCGCCTGCGCTTCCTGTTCGTCCATTTTGCCGTATTGCGCCAACAGTTCAAAAATGCGCACATTGTCGGACCAGCGCGTTAAGTTGGGCTCATCGGCAGCGTACAGCAGGACAAGATATTGTGTAATGAATTCAATGTCGGTAATGCCGCCTTCATCCGCTTTTAAATCCCAGCGTCCTTTGTGTTTACCGCCCAGATGCGCGCGCATTTTCTGACGCATCTCACGCACCTCAGTTTGCAACTGCTCCCCTTCACGCTTCAGACACAGAATATCGCGGCGAATCTCATCAAAACGCTGGCGCAGCGTCTGATCGCCATACACTACGCGAGCACGTACCAGCGCCTGATGTTCCCATGTCCACGCCTCGTTGCGCTGATAATCATCAAAAGCGCTGAAGGTACTGACCAGCAGGCCAGCCGCACCCGATGGCCGCAGGCGGGCATCAACTTCGTACAGAATGCCCGATGAGGTGCGCGTGCTAAAGAGGTGCATGATGCGCTGGGTCAGGCGCAGATAGAACTGACGAGCATCAATGCTGCGTTCGCCGATGGTTACCGCATCAGCCGGGCACTCATGCAGAAACACCAGGTCAAGATCGGAGCTGTAGCCTAATTCCCAGCCGCCGAGTTTGCCGTAGCCGATTACCGCAAAGCCGCGTTCCGCATCATCGTTAAGATGCGAAGGACGACCGTAGCGCTGAATCATCATGCTCCACGCCTGCTGAACCACCGATTCAATGATCGCTTCCGCCAGCCAGGTGAGATGATCGCTGACTTTCATGACTGGCAAGGTGCCAGCAATATCAGCCGCCGCAATGCGCAGCAACTGTGCCTGTTTAAACTGCCGTAGCGCTTCCAGCTGTTGCTCTTCATCGTCAGTGGGGATGCGCAGCAAATATTGCCGTAGCTCGTCGCGATAAGCGTCAGTGGCGGTGGGTTGATAGAGCGTGGCAGGATCGAGCAGTTCGTCCAGCAGCAGCGGATAACGCGCCAGCTGGCTGGCAACCATCGGCGATGCGGCGCAGAGCCGAATAAGGTGCTTCAGCGCGCCGTGGTATTCGGTTAGTAACTCAAGATAAGTGGTACGTGTGACGATGCCCAACAGCAGCGGTGTGATGCGTTGCAAGGCAACCGCCGCATCGTCGCGTGCACAAATCTCACTGAGCAGCCGCGGCACCAGCTGATCCAAAGACTGACGCCCGCGTGGGCCAATAGTGCGCTTATTCACATCCTGACGGAAATCATTGATGGTTTGCAGCAGACCATGCCTGGCCTCTGGCATTAACTGTGGCGTCAGCGCAAGCACATCGTCGGCCTCCAGCGGCTCCTGCCACAGGGCAACGTATTCATCCAGCGCTTTGCCGTCGGCGATTTCTGGGGTGTCATCACCAATCAGCTCATCAAAGATGGCGCGCACGCAGGCCATATGATGGTTCAGTTGCCGTTGTAGCTCAGTCCAGTCGGCGCATGACATTGCCCATGCCAGACGCGCCTGGTTTAGCGCATCGGCTGGCAATGTTTGTGTCTGTTCATCGTTGATGCTTTGCAGAACGTTTTCGAGGCGGCGCAGAAAAAGGTAGGCTTCGCGCAGCGCGGTGACCTGATCGCCGGACAATAAATTTAGCGTTTCAATCGCCTGCAGGCACGGCAGCAACGCGCGCTGTTGCAGGCTAAGTTCGCGTCCGCCGCGAATCAGCTGGAAAACCTGAACGATAAATTCCGTTTCGCGAATACCGCCGGCGCCCAGCTTAATGTTGTCGGTTAAGCCACGTCGCCGCACCTCACGGGCAATCATCGCTTTCATGTTACGCAGCGACTGAATCACGCTGAAATCGATATAACGACGGAATACAAAAGGCCGCAGCATCTGGCGCAGCTCTTCGCTCCAGCGATCGTCGCCACCGCCCATCAAGCGGGCTTTAACCATCGCGTAGCGTTCCCAGTCGCGTCCCTGTTCCTGATAATAGTCTTCCAGCGCGGCAAAGCTCAGCACCAGCGGTCCGCTGTCGCCAAAGGGTCGCAAACGCATGTCGACCCGATAGACAAAGCCATCGATGGTCGGCTGATCCAGCACCTTGATTAGCCGCTGGCCAAGACGGGTGAAAAACTGGGCATTATCAAGTTCACGCCTGCCGCCGCGCGTGCTGCCATTTTCCGGCCAGGTAAAAATCAAATCGATATCTGATGAAAAGTTGAGTTCACCCCCGCCCAGCTTGCCCATGCCCAGAATCAACAGCGGCTGCGGCTCGCCTTCTGCATTGCAGGGCGTCCCCAGGTCGGCGCAGCAGGCGTGCCAAAGCCAGTCGCGAGCGGCAACAATCACCGTTTCCGCCAGCGCGCTAAGCTGCTGCAAACTGTCTACCGTGCTGCACAGCGACAGCGTCTGCATCCAGGCGATGCGCACCAGCATTTCACAGCGAAACAGCCGCAGCTCGCGCATCAGGCCGTTCTCATCCTGAACAGGGTCCAACCGTTGTGCCAGCCATGCCGCATAATGCTGCCACTCAGCGGGCTGCGGCGGCTGATCGTCCAGCGCCTGCGCCCATTGTGGATAGTGAGCAAGGTTGTCCACCACAAAATCGCTGCCAGCAAACACCGCTTTTTGCCGATCGCTGAGGCTGTCCGGCTCTAACGCCAGACGCTCGGCCGCTTTACGCCACTGCTCCTGCAGCAACGGTGGCAAAGGAATAGTCATGATCCCTCCCTGAACAAAACTTCAGATAACGTTACCGTGCCGAGCCGTTTAGCCAGAAAGCAGGCTGCTTGAGCGCCTGATTGCTTAGCCAGGCCAGCGTATTGTATTGATGCTCATCAATCGCCAACAGCAGCTGTCGCCAGTTATCCTGCCATGCAGCCACGGTCGACGGATACGCGCCAGCCAGCAGCGTAACAGCAATGAGATGGCGTGCCAGACGAGGGGCTTTATCGTGATACTCATTGGGCTGACGAACATGGCTGATGGTCTCTTTCATGTTCGCTGCTATACGGCCCAACATAATATCGGCAAAGCGCTTAAATGAACCATTGAGCTTGGTCTGCGCTTTTTGATCGGTAAACGCCTGCCAGCGCTGCGTCACCAGCCAGCGCGTTAACGCCAGCTGTGTTTGTACCCACAGCGGCGTAAAGCAGATCTCCTGTGCATCGACCTGCTCGCCCGCCAGCGCCTCTTCCAGTTCGGTCAAGCTCTGACGCAGTTCACTGCTCGCTTTACGAGAAATCAACGCGCTGAACAGCGAAAAGCCCTGACGCACAATCTCCAGTGCTTCCACCACCGCATGCTGCGCATCCGCATTACCGCGTAACCAGACTTCCTCGTGATATTGCCATTGCTTCAGTCCCAGCTGGAATATCGCCACCATGCCCTGCTCTACCGTAGCTTTTGGCGCAAGCTGCAACAGCGGCACCGGTTTTACCGGCAGCGGTGCGTTGCCTTGCGCCAGTGCATAGCCACGTGCCGCTTTACTCAGGCTACCCAGACGCAGGCCCGCCAGTTGAACGAACTCTGTGGCAAACTGCAGCAGATCGTTACGCTCACCCTGTTTCAGCTCAAGTTCGATTTCATGCAGTGCTTCGCTCAGCTCGCCAGCTTTTACGTCGCCCTGATCGAGCGCCACTTCAATTTCGCTGTTGCCATAGGTCACGACCCAACGTTCACGCTGGAAATGTGTACTGAACAGCGGTTGCAGACGAGCCTGTAATGCGGCGACATCGGTACCTTGCGGCCAGATCTCTGCCGGCAGGCGGGCGATGTTGAGTTCAGGTGACGCGATGTCGACATTATATTCAGCACGCTGATGCAGCCCACCGATGCTGTCGCCCTTGCCTTTCAGCGTCATTTCATACTTTTGCTCAACGCCGCGAATACGTAATCCCATGTCCCAGCGACGCAGCTGGTGATCATCCGTTTCAAAATAGATGTTGGTCAGGGCGATCGCGGGCGCATGCTGATGCGGCCAGGCGGCAAGAAAAGCGGGCAGTTGAGCAATCGCCTGCGGCGTTGCGATGAACTTTAATTCGATTTCGATGGTCATAATTTTTTATTCACTAATTCACTGGCACGGAAAGTTTCACGAAAGAAAGAGTAATGCAGATAAGCCCTTACTGTCTCAGCTTTCTTGCGCGATCGCGAGGAGTGCCGCACTGCGCCCGAGACCAGGATAGTTCTCATTCAGATTTCTGTGAAGCGTCTCCAGACTGTGCCGTTAATTTTTCCGATCACTTGCAAAAACGAAATCGAATGAAAAAAATTACTCTTATTGCGCTCTCTTTGCTGACCTTCAGCGTTACCGTATCCGTCCACGCCAGTGAAAAACGCTACATTTCCGATGAGCTGTCAACCTGGGTTCGCAGCGGTCCCGGCGATCAGTATCGTCTGGTAGGCAAGTTGAATGCGGGCGAAGAAGTGACGCTGCTGCAAACTAACAGCAGCACTAACTATGCACAGATTCGCGATGCGCAGGGCAACACTAACTGGATCCCAATGACGCAGCTCAGCGCCGATCCCAGCCTGCGTACGCAGGTACCGATTCTGCAGCAGCAGGTTAAAGATCTTACCGACAAGCTCAACAATATCGATAACAGCTGGAATCAACGCACCGCCGAAATGCAGAAGAAAGTGGCAGGCAGCGACGGCACCATCAATGGTTTAAAAGAGCAGAATCAGAAGCTTAAAAACGAGCTGGTGGTGGCGCAGAAGAAAGTCAGCGCCGCCAATGTGCAGCTCGATGATAAGCAGCGCACCATCATCATGCAGTGGTTTATGTATGGCGGCGGGGTGGCGGGCGTTGGTCTGCTGTTGGGCCTGCTGCTGCCGCATATGATTCCACGTCGGAAGCAAAATAACCGCTGGATGAACTGAGTTAATTCGTCTGTCCGAAGCAGAGCATCATCTGATGTTCTGCTTTGCCGTGCCCGCAATGTCAGTGATTTTATGTAACAATGAGGGCATTATCTGACTTATCAGGAGAGCCCTGTGAAAACATATCTGGTCGGCGGTGCGGTCCGCGATGGCCTGCTTAATCTACCGATTAAAGACAGAGACTGGGTGGTGACAGGCACGACGCCGGAAGCGATGCTGGCAGCCGGTTATCAACAGGTTGGCCGCGATTTTCCGGTGTTTCTGCATCCAAAAACCCGCGAAGAATATGCCCTGGCACGTACCGAACGCAAATCGGGCCAGGGTTATACCGGCTTTATCACCTGGTTCGCACCTGACGTCACGCTTGAGCAGGATTTACAACGCCGCGATCTGACCATTAATGCCATTGCGCAGGATAGCGACGGCAATATCATCGATCCGTTTAATGGTCGCCACGACATGCAGCAGCGCGTGCTGCGCCATGTTTCTGCCGCCTTTAATGAGGATCCGCTGCGTGTGCTGCGCGTGGCACGCTTTGCCGCACGCTTTGCTCATCTTAATTTCCGTATTGCCGATGAAACCATGGCGCTGATGCAGCACATGGCAGCCAGCGGCGAACTGGCGCATCTGACGGCTGAACGCGTGTGGAAAGAGACAGAAAGCGCGCTGCAGTCGCCCAATCCGCAGGTCTTTTTCCAGGTACTGCGCGACTGCAATGCTTTGGCAGTGCTTTTCCCGGAGATCGACAAACTCTTTGGCGTGCCGGCGCCAGCGAAATGGCATCCGGAGATCGATACTGGCGTTCATACGTTGATGACGCTGGCGATTGCTGCTCAGCTCTCGCCAGAGATCGATATTCGTTTTGCAACGCTCTGTCATGACGTTGGCAAGGCGCTGACGCCGCCAGAGAAATGGCCGAGTCATCATGGTCATGGCCTGGCAGGCGTGCCGGTGGTTGAACAGCTGTGCCAGCGTTTGCGCGTGCCGAATCACGTACGCGATCTTTCTCTGCTGGTCACCGAATTCCATGACATCGTGCACACGGTGGAGCGCCAGAGCAGTGAAACGCTGGTCGGCCTGTTCGATCGTATTGATGCCTGGCGCAAGCCACAGCGCGTTGAGCAGATTGCTCTGACCAGCGAAGCAGATGCCCGCGGTCGGGCGACGCTGGAGAATAATCCCTATCCACAAGGTGATTATCTGCGTACGTCGTTCGCGGTGGTGCAGGCGGTGTCGCCAAAAGAGGTGGTTGAAGCAGGATTTACCGGATCGGATGTCAGAGAAGAGTTGCATCGTCGCCGTATCACGGCGCTGGAAAGCTGGCGGGAAAATCAGCGGCCAGCGTAACTGGCCGCTTCAGCATTACATGAAGACCATATACACCGCAGCCGCCACGATAAAGCGATAGATAGCGAACGACACAAAAGAGATGCGCTTGATCAGCTCAAGGAAGATTTTGATTGCGATCATCGCCACCACGAACGCCGTGATGAAGCCGACGGCAAACATTGGGAAATCTGCCATGGTCAGGAAGCCCATGCTCTTGTAGAGATCCAGTACCGTCGCGCCCATCATCATCGGCACCGCCAGAATGAACGAAAATTCTGATGCTGCATAACGGCTGACGCCCATCAGCATACCGCCAGAGATGGTGGCACCTGAACGGGAGAAGCCCGGCCACAGGGCCAGACACTGGAAGCAACCGATCATAAACGCCTGACGATAGGTAATATCATCAATGCCAACGGCCTTAGGCTGTTTTGGCTTGAAAAATTCCGCCACCAGCAGCAACACGCCACCGACCACCAGCGCATACATCACGTTGATCGGATTAAATAACGTTTTAATCTGATCGTGAAACACCAGGCCAATGACGACCGCGGGTACCATGCCGAGCAGAATGTGAATCAGGGTTAAATGCCCTTTTCCGGTGCCTTCATGCTTCACCTGGCCAAAATGGATGCCGATGAGCCCAAACAGGCGCCGCCAGAACATCACGACCACGGCAAGAATGGAACCCAGCTGAATCACCACCTCAAACGTTTCTGCTTTTTCGCCTTCGAAGCCCAGCAGATGGCCGACGATAATCATATGGCCGGTGGAGGAGACCGGAAGAAACTCGGTTAATCCCTCAACAACGCCCAGGATTGCTGCCACCCAAAGCTGATGAATGTCTGCCATCAAATGTCCTCTACCCTAGTTTTCAACTCACTAAAAAGGCGGTCGTTTCGCACGATACCGCCAGGAAATGTACATGTTAGGTCTGTAAACCACTCTAAGACAGACCGTACTGTGATTTGGTTTCATTGTGATGGCAATCACATTGGATTTATTTCAGATTAGTCCCGTCTCGTTCCACGCTCAATAATCACGCCCACGCTTGCTGCCTGCGCGACCGCGCCGGGTTTGCTGACTTTTAGCCGCAGCCAGGGTGAAGTAAAACGCGTTTGTAACAGCGTGGCAAGTTCTTCGGCAACACGCTCAACCAGCGCAAAACGGCCATTTGCCACGTGCGCAACGATCGCCTCCGCCACATCGGCATAGCTCAGGCAATCTTCAACCCGATCGCTGGCGGCCGCTTTACGGTTATCCCACGCCATTTCGACATCGAACACCAGCTTCTGCTGGATGTTCTGTTCCCATTCGTAAACGCCAATGGTGGTGTAAACCGTCAGCTGTTCTATAAATACAATATCCATGATACGGCTCTCTGTTTTTGCCCTCGCCGGATATCACTTCCGACAGAATATGCGTATTATCCACAGATGCTGTAAACAAAACGACCCCTACTGAACGGAACGGTTTTATGAGTGCAATCGCGCTTGGTATGATTATTTTCGCGTATCTTTGCGGCTCCATCTCCAGTGCGATCCTGGTATGCAAACTGGCTGGGCTGCCCGATCCGCGTCTCAATGGATCCGGTAATCCTGGTGCAACCAACGTATTGCGCGTGGGCGGCAAAGCAGCGGCGGTTACGGTGCTGGTGTTTGACGTGCTGAAAGGCATGCTACCAGTCTGGCTCGCCTGGAGCCTTGGCGTGACGCCGGTTTATCTGGGATTGACCGCCATTGCGGCCTGCCTTGGTCACATCTATCCGCTGTTTTTTCATTTTCGTGGTGGCAAAGGCGTTGCGACAGCGTTAGGTGCCATCGCACCCATTGGCTGGGACTTAACGGGTCTGATGGCAGGTACCTGGATATTGACCGTGCTGCTGAGCGGTTACTCTTCTTTGGGTGCCATCGTCAGTGCGCTGATCGCCCCGTTTTATGTCTGGTGGTTTAAGCCACAGTTTACCTTTCCGGTTTCCATGCTCTCGTGCCTGATTTTGCTCAGGCATCACGACAATATTCAGCGGTTGTGGCGGGGGCAAGAAGGGAAGATCTGGAAGAAGAAGACAAAATAAAGGCGGCTTACGCCGCCTGTCATCAAATTGCTGGCAGCTCTGCCAGCGGCCAGCGAGGTCGAACGCTTACGCTCAGTTCACCGCGCGTTCCCCCTTTCAATCTGACCATACCTGCATACGCGATCATCGCGCCGTTATCGGTACAGAATTCCGGGCGCGCATAGAAGACTTCACCACCGCGTGCCTGCATGACCTCTTCCATGCGCGCGCGAAGCGTGCGGTTAGCGCTCACGCCGCCCGCAATAACCAGCCGTGAAAAGCCGGTTTGCTCCAGCGCACGTTTACATTTGATCGCCAGCGTATCCACCACCGCATCCTCAAAGGCGCGGGCGATATCGGCGTGCGTCTGCGTATCCGCTGCATTGCCGCGAATCGTGTTCGCCGCAAAGGTTTTCAGTCCGGAAAAGCTGAAATCCAGCCCCGGACGGTCGGTCATCGGACGCGGGAAGGTAAAGCGCCCCGCCGTGCCCTGCTGTGCCATTTTAGCCAGCAGAGGTCCGCCCGGATAATCGAGCCCTAGCAGCTTGGCCGTTTTATCGAAGGCTTCACCGGCGGCATCATCAATCGATTCCCCCAGCAGGCTGTACTCACCAATGCCGGTGACACTAATCAGCTGCGTATGGCCGCCAGAAACCAGCAGTGCCACAAACGGAAAATCAGGCGGGTTCTCTTCCAGCATTGGTGCCAGCAAATGCCCTTCCATATGATGCACAGGCACCGCGGGCACCTGCCAGGCAAACGCTAACGCGCGTCCAATCGTAGCACCAACCAGCAGCGCGCCAACCAATCCAGGCCCGGCGGTATAGGCAACCGCATCGATATCCTGTGGCTGGCAATGAGCCTCTTTCATTGCGGCCTGAATCAGCGGCACGGTTTTGCGCACGTGATCCCGCGAGGCGAGTTCAGGCACGACACCGCCATAATCGGCATGCAGTTTTACCTGACTATAAAGTTGATTTGCGAGCAGCCCCGCAGCATCATCGTAAATTGCGATGCCGGTTTCATCGCAGGATGTTTCTATACCTAAAACACGCATGATTTCACCTCACTCTTGCGGCGCGCAGTGTAGCACAGGCCGTTTAACGGCCCGATCAAGATTTCCGCCGCGCGCCTGAAAAAAGCCGCACGATGAAAAAATTCTCCGCAAATCACGCATGTTTTACTGTATGATCCTCCGCCATATCAAGGGTTGCCATCGGGCAGCCGCTTCTGCTGGTTTCTTATTGTTCATGGCGCTTTACAACGCGGTCTGTGTTGGAGTAAAATTCCGCACCATTTTGAAATCAGCTGGCTGAAAACGTCAGCCGCAAAACCGAATTTATCGAGGGTAAGAGTTACATGCCGGTAATTAAAGTACGTGAAAACGAGCCGTTCGACGTAGCATTACGTCGCTTCAAGCGTTCATGCGAGAAAGCAGGCGTTCTGGCTGAAGTTCGTCGTCGTGAGTTTTATGAAAAACCAACGACTGAACGCAAGCGCGCTAAAGCGTCTGCTGTTAAGCGTCACGCCAAGAAACTGGCTCGCGAAAACGCACGCCGCACTCGTCTGTACTAAAAATCGTACCGGAGGCGTAGTAGCCTCCACCGCGTGATCCACGCAGACAGAGTCAAGTTAGAGGCCGTGCTTTCCGAAAGGAAGCGCGGCTTGTTGTCGTTTAAGAGCTAAATATTTGGGGCTTATGGCAGGACGAATTCCACGCATTTTTATCAATGACTTGCTGGCGCGCGCTGATATCGTCGATCTGATCGATGCCCGCGTGAAGCTAAAAAAGCAGGGTAAAAATTACAGCGCGTGTTGTCCATTCCATAACGAAAAAACCCCCTCTTTTACCGTTAACGGTGAAAAGCAGTTCTACCACTGTTTCGGCTGCGGCGCCCATGGCAATGCCATCGATTTTCTGATGAATTTCGATCGGCTTGAGTTTGTGGAGAGCATCGAAGAGTTAGCCACGCTGTATGGGCTGGAAGTGCCGTACGAAGCGGGAAATGGCCCCACTCAGCTGGAGCGTCATCAGCGTCAAAGTCTTTATCAGTTGATGGAAGGATTAAGCACCTTCTATCAGCGCGCATTAACTGAAAGCGCCGCGGGTCCGGCACGCGAGTATCTCGCGCAGCGTGGCCTCAGCGATGAAGTTATCAAGCATTTTGCCATCGGCTTTGCCCCGCCCGGTTGGGATAACGCGCTCAAGCAATTTGCACGGAATAAAGAAGATCGTCAGTCGCTTATCGATGCGGGCATGTTGGTTACCAACGATCAGGGCCGCAGTTACGATCGCTTTCGTGAACGCGTGATGTTCCCAATTCGTGATAAACGCGGCAGAGTCATTGGGTTTGGTGGTCGTGTTTTAGGTGATGCCGTTCCCAAATATTTAAACTCACCTGAAACCGATATTTTTCATAAAGGCCGTCAGCTTTACGGCATGTACGAAGCGCAAAAGAACCATCCAGAACCTGCAAAGTTGTTGGTTGTGGAAGGTTATATGGATGTGGTGGCGCTGGCGCAGTTTGGCGTTGATTACGCCGTGGCCTCGTTGGGTACCTCGACCACCGCCGACCACATCCAGCTGCTTTTTCGCGCCACAAATCAGGTTGTTTGCTGTTATGACGGCGATCGCGCGGGTCGCGAAGCTGCCTGGCGAGCATTAGAGACCGCATTACCTTACATGAATGACGGTCGTCAGCTACGCTTTATGTTTCTGCCTGACGGTGAAGATCCCGATACGCTGATTCGTAAGGAAGGCAAAGCGGCGTTTGAAGCGAGAATGGAGCATGCGATGCCCCTTTCCACGTTTCTGTTTGACTCGCTGTTGCCGCAGGTCGATCTCAGTTCCCGCGATGGTCGGGCACGTTTAAGCACGCTGGCGCTGCCGCTGCTTAATCAGATCCCTGGCGAAACGCTGCGTATTTATTTGCGTCAGGAACTCGGTAAGAAACTGGGTATTCTCGACGACAGCCAGCTCGATAAGCTGATGCCAAAACTGGCAGAAGGCGCGGTGCAGAAGCCCGCACCGCAGTTTAAGCTGACCACCATGCGCATTCTGGTGGGATTGCTGGTGCAAAACCCAAGCCTGGCGGCAGTGGTGCCATCGTTACAAGGTCTGGCGCAGTCAACCATGCCGGGTTTACCACTTTTTATTGAATTAGTGGATACCTGTAACGCGCATCCGGGATTGACTACCGGCCAGCTGCTGGAGCTGTATCGCGGAACAAATTTTAGCCAGACGCTTGAAACTCTGGCCACGTGGAACCATATGATAGTGGATGAAGAAGCTGAGGCTGTATTTCAGGATTCTCTCGCCAAAATGTATGATTCCGCCCTGGAACAGCGTCAGGAAGAGCTGATTGCCCGAGACCGCACGCACGGCCTGAATGCCGAAGAGCGTCGCGAATTATGGTCTCTCAATCAGGCACTCGCTAAGAAATAGTATTGCCAGTAGTTGTAATTAACACAGCTAGCAGTAGAAATCTGTGCGGCATCGCTATCACCGCCGCCGGCATGAAAATGGCAAGTAACATCGCCTCAAATACCGAACACCAAGCGGCTTAAGTGCCGATTTAAAAAAGGGCGTGGCCCTGCAGCCGCAACGAAAGCAGCGGCAATAAGCAAAAAGCTTTCAACTGTTATTGTCGGCTGACCTAGCTGACCCGACACCAATCAAATTAACAGAAGTGTGGATACCGTCTTATGGAGCAAAACCCGCAGTCACAGCTTAAGCTACTTGTCACCCGTGGTAAGGAGCAAGGCTATCTGACCTATGCTGAGGTCAATGACCATCTGCCGGAAGATATCGTCGACTCCGATCAGATCGAAGACATCATCCAGATGATTAACGACATGGGCATTCAGGTGGTTGAAGAAGCACCGGATGCCGACGATCTGATGCTAAATGAAAATAGCTCCGATACTGACGAAGATGCCGCGGAAGCTGCAGCCCAGGTTTTATCCAGCGTTGAATCTGAGATTGGTCGTACAACCGATCCGGTGCGCATGTACATGCGTGAAATGGGTACCGTTGAACTGTTAACACGTGAGGGCGAAATCGACATCGCCAAGCGTATTGAAGACGGTATTAACCAGGTTCAATGTTCTGTTGCTGAATATCCTGAAGCGATTACCTACCTGCTGGAGCAGTACGATCGTGTGGAAGCAGGCGAATCTCGCCTTTCCGATCTGATCACCGGTTTCGTCGATCCGAATGCAGAAGAAGATATTGCCCCTACCGCGACGCACGTTGGTTCTGAGCTTTCTGAAGCAGAACGTAACGAAAACGAAGAGGAAGATGAAGAAGATGACGACAGCTCTGATGATGATAACAGCATCGATCCTGAGCTGGCTCGTGAGAAATTCGTCGACCTGCGCACGCAGTACGAAGTAACGCGTAAAGTGATCAAAGCAAAAGGCCGCAGCCATGCTGATGCCGTCGCTGAGATCCAGAACTTATCTGACGTGTTCAAGCAGTTCCGTCTGGTTCCAAAGCAGTTTGATTACCTGGTTAACAGCATGCGTACCATGATGGATCGCGTGCGTACCCAGGAGCGTATCATTCTCAAGCTCTGCGTTGAGCAGTGCAAAATGCCAAAGAAAAACTTCATTACGCTGTTTACCGGCAATGAAACCAGCGAGACCTGGTTCAAAGCTGCTCTGGCGATGAACAAGCCATGGTCAGAAAAACTGCTTGAAGTGGCAGACGACGTACAGCGCAGCCTGCAAAAACTGCTGCAGATTGAAGAAGAGACCGGCCTGACCATCGAGCAGGTTAAGGATATCAACCGTCGCATGTCGATTGGCGAAGCGAAAGCCCGCCGCGCGAAGAAAGAGATGGTTGAAGCGAACTTGCGTCTGGTTATTTCGATTGCTAAGAAATACACCAACCGTGGCTTGCAGTTCCTTGATCTGATCCAGGAAGGCAACATCGGCCTGATGAAAGCGGTAGATAAGTTTGAATACCGCCGTGGTTACAAGTTCTCGACCTATGCAACCTGGTGGATCCGTCAGGCGATTACCCGCTCTATCGCTGACCAGGCGCGTACCATCCGTATTCCGGTACATATGATTGAGACAATTAACAAACTCAACCGTATTTCGCGCCAGATGCTGCAGGAGATGGGCCGCGAGCCGACGCCGGAAGAGCTGGCTGAACGTATGCTGATGCCGGAAGATAAAATCCGTAAGGTGCTGAAAATCGCTAAAGAGCCGATCTCAATGGAGACGCCGATTGGTGATGATGAAGATTCACATCTGGGTGATTTTATCGAAGATACGACCCTGGAGCTGCCACTGGATTCTGCAACGTCAGAGAGCCTGCGCTCCGCTACCCACGACGTGCTCGCTGGCCTTACCGCTCGCGAAGCAAAAGTGCTGCGTATGCGCTTCGGTATCGATATGAACACCGACCATACGCTGGAAGAAGTGGGCAAGCAGTTTGACGTAACGCGTGAGCGTATCCGTCAGATCGAAGCAAAAGCGCTGCGTAAGCTGCGCCATCCAAGCCGCTCCGAAGTGCTGCGTAGCTTCCTTGATGATTAATCGGCCCGGCTGATTAATATAAAAACCCCGCTAACGCGGGGTTTTTTATGCCTGCCATTCAGACAATGCCTGATTCAATTCACCGTAGGCGCTGACCAGCTCATCCAGCGAAGCTCGGTTTAAGCCGCTGGGATTGGGTAATACCCACACTTCAGTGCGACCAATAGTTATCGCCTGCCTGCCCCACTCCACTTTGCTTTGTCGAAACGCCTTTCTGAACGCATCCTTACCGAGGATCGCCAGCGCCGCGGGCTGATAAAGCGCGATTTTCTCCATCAGCTTCTCCCCACCTTCGCGCAACTCGGCCGTTGCCAGCTCACTGGCCTGCACCGTTGGCCGCTCAACCAGCATAGTGATGCCACAGCCGGTTTCCAGCAGCCGCATCTCCTCTTCCGGTCTCAGCTGCTCGTGTGTAAAACCCGCCTGATAAATCACCTTCCAGAAACGATTACCGCCATAAGCAAAATGAAACCCGGTATGCGCCGAAGAACTGCCAGGATTGATGCCGCAAAACAGCACGCGTAGATTGGGTTCAATGATGTCGGTGATGTGATGCTGATCCATAACGTCCTGTCTGTGTATTAACGTGCGCCGCTGAGCGGCATGAGCAGGGAATTATAGCGGGTGGTTTGGAGTGTTGGGTTTTGGAGTGTTGGGTTTGGGGGTTTGGGGGTTTGGGGGTTTGGGGGTTTGGGGGTTTGGGGGTTTG